>NZ_CP048833.1:2793253-3103615 GCF_012971725.1 Pseudomonas multiresinivorans | reverse complement strand
CCTGCCGTTCTCGCTGGTGCGCGTGAACAACCGGACCAAGCGCACCGCCGATGGCCAGGACTTCTACCGCATCAATCCGAAGGGCTATGTAGCGGCGCTGCAGCTGGAAGACGGCACTGTGCTGACCGAGGGCGCGGCGATTCTACAGTACCTCGCCGACCTGCAACCCGATGCGGGCCTCGCACCCGCCAACGGCACGCTTGCGCGCACGCACCTTCAGGCGCAGCTGAACTTCATCGGCAGCGAACTGCACGCGGGGATGAGCCCGCTGTTCGATAGCGAGATCCCCGATCCGGTGAAGGACCTTCTTCGCTCGAAACTGGCCCGGCGCCTGGGTTACCTGGAACAGGTGCTGGCAGCGAACGGCCAGGTTGCCGGTGACAGCTTCAGCATTGCCGATGCGTACCTGTTCACCGTGCTGGGCTGGTCCGAACAGCTGAAGGTCGACCTGGGCGCTTATCCGGCGATCCGCCGCTTCCGCCAGGCGGTCGGAACACGCCCGGCGGTGATCGAGGCGTTGCGCGCCGAAGCAGAGATGCCGGCTGTCGCCTGAGGTGCCCAACCGTGCAACCGCTCGGCGGAAAATCCGCCGAGCCATCGCGCAAGCCGCACCTTCCGTGGTCCATCACACTAGCCCGGCCCGCCATGCGCCGGGATTTGTGCATTGAGCCCAGGAGAAACCGGATGAGCGCTGACCCTGAGAGTTTCGCCGACACCTACCAGAACGCCCTGGTGGCAGTGGCCCTGCCTGCCTTCGCACGTGCCAGCGAATTCGCCCGCCGGCATGGCCTGGAATGCAGCGTGGAATTGCTGGATGGCCGCCGCGACCTGCCGGAGCTGAGCCTGAAGGTACGCAACTCCTGCCGCACCACCGAATGCATCTGCCGCATCAGCGCCGACCCGCAGACCCAGCGTCTCTGCCATGAGAACCGCTGCGGGGAAACCGACGCCGATGTGAAGCAGGTGATCGGCTCTATCGCCTCACTCAACGAACTGGTGCTGGACACCCGCCTCCTGGAGTTCTTCCAGAGCGCATTCGCCCTGCACCTGGACTATGCGTCCAGCCGGCACGCCAGCAGTTTCTGGTAGCCCGCGGCGCACCTCTCCCGCCTAGCACCCGCAGGAAATCGCCCGCGCCGTCCAGCCCATGAGGGTTTCAGGGTGGCCGGTGTGCTCGTCCTGCCGCTCCTCCAGCACGACGAAGCCGTGCCGCTGGTAGAAGGCCACGGCGCCGGAATTGTTGGAGTAGACCGCCAGCTCCAGCATCGGCAGGTGGATCTTGGCGTCACTCAGCAGGACCGAGCCGATGCCCTTGCCCTGGCATTCCGGGGCGACGAACAAGGCCGCCAGTGCGCCTTCATGCAGGCTGTAGAAACCGCAGATGCAGCCATCGTTCTCGACGACCCGCGAGGCAGCGGCCGGCAGGTAGATCTCCCGCATGTCCTGCAGGCGTTCACGCCAGAAGTCGGCGTGAATGAAGTCGTGAGCCTGCTGCGAAGCTCGCAGCCAGATATCCAGCACCCGGTCCATGTCGTCGTTGCGAAAGTCGCGGATCATCATCGGCTGCAATCCCCCGGTTCGTTGAAGTGCTCGTGGCGTGGCGGGCGGCATCCTCGCACAAGGGATCATCGCTGCGCGCCCCCACGCACTGCCGCCAATTGTCGCACCTGCTCGCACCCGTTTCGCCGTGACCCGATGCCTGCAAGCGCCTCCTGCACTCAAGCACGCCGGGCGCCAACCGTCAGGTTCCACTCATCAGAATCAGTGAACGGCTGGCGAGCGTCGGACTCTTCCGAATGGCTCCGCCAATTGGCGAAAGCGCGAGGTAGCGCGTCCGGGGCTCGACGCATGCGGTGCCGGAATACTGTCGAGCAGCACAGCGAAGCCGAACGCCCCCTCCGCGCCCCTTCCACCCCGAACAGACAAGGAGACACCCCATGGGCAGCTATCGATGGTTCCCCTCCAGCCGCACCAGCGGCGTGCAGGAACTGCAATCACTGGTCGATGACCTGGAAAGCCTGCTGGTCAGCGGCCGGGACCTGACGGCCGACCAGCTCCCGGCGTTCAAGGCGAAATTGCGCGATCTGGTGGACCAGAGCCGGGAGACCAGTGAACACCTGATCCACCGCAGTCGCCGGGCCATCCGTGCCGGCAGCGAATATGCCGGCGAACATCCCTGGCAGACGGCGGCAATACTGGCCGCAGCCGCAGGCCTGCTGGCTGCGGCCTGCGCCTTGAGCCGCAATCATCATTGATGCCCGAGCGGTGGTCAGCGGCCCGCTCGCTCGCCACCGCGCGCCGGTCCCGATGCTCAAGCAGGCGTGACGTCCGCTACGAATCGATGAAACTGTCGATCAGCTCCAGGCCCAGGCTGCGGACGCGTCCGGCGCTGCTCAACTCATCGCCGTGGATGCCGACCACGGTGACACAGGGCATATCCGCCAACTGGCTGCCGAAGCGGATCGAATAGCGGCCGCCTGCCTCCCGGAAGCAGGAGAAATCGAACAGCGGATAGGCTTCGTGGAGAACCGCTTCCACATCCAGGCGTCGCAACTGCGTCATGGCCACCTCCTCTCCTCTGGCTGAACCCTGCCTGCCCGAGCGCCTGAGAGAAATGCTGGCGATTGGCCCAGGCACCAAAGGCTCACCGGCCATGGCGGGCGGAGCGCCAGCCATGGCAAGCGGTACTGGCGGCCGAATACACACTTCAAATCGATGCGGGTTTCAGACGGAAGGCGTGCCGAGCTAAAGGGCGGGCGATGCGCCGGGCCGTGCATTTTCCAGCCCCCTGCTGGTGCGCTCTTGCATCCTGCAAATGACCATTGGCCAGTATGCGCTGGGCATTTGCAGCAATAACAACCTGTTAAGCGGATGAAACAGCTTTCCCCGGCCTGGCATGGCTGATGCGAGGTTCCTGGCTCAGGCCGGCGCTCCGGCCTCTGCCAACCACCGGGAGGGAAAGACATGTCCAGTTGCCGCAATGCCGCCATCGAGCACCTGAGCCACCTGTTCAGTGACTACCGTCCCCAATTCGCCACCAGGCCCGACGGTACGCTGCTGATCAACCTGCGCAATGCCGCGGGCAAGCGCCTCATCTCTCGGGTCATCCAGCAGGAAGAGCAATCCAGCGCCGTGCTGCTGAACAACCTGGTGGAGCGCATCCGCCGCGACCTGATGACCGTGGAAGGGCCGCTGGACGAGGACAACGTCGACTGGTTCCTCAAGCGCATCGAGTTGCAGACCTTCGTCCCCGTCAACCCGACCCACCGGCCGCGCAAGGTGGTGGTGGCCGGTGTACGCCTGCGCGCCCTTGCCGACAAACAGGCCCGGCAAGCGAGGTGAGCATGAAAAACCCCGTGGATATCCCCGACCCCGATCCGCAAGTGACCCGCGAGGAGTCACTGGAGGAATGGGTGGACATCGAACCGGAGGACAGCCGGCAGGAACCCCACCTGTCCGCCGCCCACCAGGACGGCCTCAAGGATGGGCCCGCATGAGCGAGCAAGATACAGCAGCGAAGTGACCAGCCCGGCTCGAAGCGCATGCCGGTGCCGCCGTCAGTCCGAGCAGTCGGGCGGCTACCGGCTTTTCGTGCCGTATGCGTTTCAACGCCCCCTCCCGCCAGACCGCAGGCAGGAAAGGGCGCTGGGGTGCCGACCTTCAGCGCGCCAGAAACGGCGGCGGCGCGTCGATCACACCGGTCTCGTTGACGTACTGCTTGTAGTGTTCGATCAGCGCCTCCAGGCGCGCAGGCTCGCTCTTGGCGAGGTCCCGCGTCTCGCCCGGGTCGTTGGCCAGATCGTAGAGCTGCCAGGTGGCCGGGCCGACCGGCGCCGGCAGGTACACCGCCTTCCAGTCGCCCTGGCGGATGGCGCGCATGCCGAACAGCTCCCAGCCGGTGACGGTCTTCTCGTCGTGGGCCTGTTCGGTCTCGCCGGAGAGCCAGCCCAGCCAGGACTTGCCGCGCACTTCGGCGACCTCGCGGCCGTGCCAGTGCTTGCCCGGATGGCGCACGCCGGCCAGGTCGAGGATGGTCGGGGTGATGTCCATCACGGTGGAGAACGAGTGGCTGACCTCGCCCTGGCGTTTCAGCGCCGGGTAGCGCACCAGCGCCGGCACTCGGATGCCGCCCTCGGTGGTAAAGGCCTTGTACAGCCGCGACGGTGCGGTGGCTGCCTGGGCCCAGCGCGGGCCATACCAGATGTAGGAGTTGGCGCGGCCGATGTTTTCCAGGCTGTTGTCGTAGTGCTGGTCGAGGAAGCTCAGCAGGTCCGGGCCGAAGCGCGGGAAGGCCTCCAGCAACGCACCTTCGGCGCCGTTATCGGACATGAACAGGACGAAGGTATTGTCCAGCTCGCCCTGCTGGCGCAGGTACTCGACGACGCGACCGACGTTCCAGTCCAGGCGCTCCACCATCGCCGCGTAGACCTCCATGGCGCGCGCCGATTTCGCTTTCTCCTCGTCGCTCAGGCGCGCCCACTCCTTGCTGATCGCCAGTACCGGATGCGCCTGCACGTCGGCGTCGATCAGGCCCAGCTGCTTGAGCCGCTCCAGGCGCTCCAGGCGCAGCGCCTCGGGGCCGGCGTCGTAGCGGCCCCGGTACTTGTCGACCACCTCCTTGGGTGCCTGCAACGGCCAGTGCGGCGCGGAAAACGGCAGGTAGGCGAAGAACGGCCGGTTCTGGTCGCGCTCCTTGAGATAGTCGATCAGCTTGTCGCCGAAGGCGTCGGAGGAATAGAAGTCCGCCGGCAGTTCCTCGATGAACTGGTCGTCCTCGACGTACAGGGCCGGCGTGCCCTTGAGGATGCGCGGCGTGGTCTCATCGTACGGCGGCTCGAAGCCGTAGTGGTTGGCGGCGCCCGGCAACAACGAGAAGGAACGCTCGAAGCCGCGCGCATGGGGCGCCTGTTCGAGCTTCAGGCCCAGGTGCCATTTGCCGGACAGCAGCGTCTGGTAGCCGGCCTCGCGCAGCAGTTCGGGCAGCGCCACGACGCGGTCGTTCAGGTAACCCTCGTAGCCCGGCTTGCCTTCCAGCTCCGGCGTCAGCGCCTCGGCCATGGTGCCGATGCCGGCAATGTGGTGGTCGGTGCCGGTGAGCAGCATCGAGCGCGTCGGCGAGCAGGTCGGCGCGGTGTGGAAATCGGTCAGGCGCAGGCCTTCGAGGGCCAGCGCGTCCAGGTGTGGCGTGGCGATCTCGCCACCAAAGGCGCCGAGGTCGGAGAAGCCGAGGTCGTCGGCGACGATGACGAGGAAGTTGGGGCGTTTGCTCATGGTCGGGCTCGGTAGGTGGGTGTTCTATGTAGGAGCGAGCTTGCTCGCGAAGAAACCCCGCTGCGGGGCGATTCGCGAGCAAGCTCGCTCCTACAGGGTTTGGTGTTTGGATCAGCAGGCAATGAACTCGAACGGCAGGTCTTCCACCCGCTTGAGCTGCGGCGCGACGTAGTCGCCCTCTCCCGTCAGCTCGTGCAGCAGCGCCTCGCGCTGGCGCAGGAAGTCGTAGCCGCCGCGCTCGCGCGGGTGCTCCAGCGGCACCTCGACGATGCGCTTGATCCGCCCCGGCCGCGGAGCCATCACCACCACGCGGTCGGCGAGGAACAGCGCCTCTTCCACGTCGTGGGTCACCAGCACAGTGGTGATGCGTTCGCGCTGGCGAATACGCTGCAGTTCCTCCTGCAGTTGCTGGCGAGTCAGCGCATCCAGGGCGCCGAATGGCTCATCCAGCAGCAGGATGCGCGGGCTGGCCACCAGCCCGCGAGCGATGGCCACGCGCTGCGCCATGCCGCCGGAGAGTTGGTGCGGGTAGGCTCGAGCGAAGGCCGTCAGGCCCACCAGCTGGAGATAATCGGCGACCCTGGCAGCCTTGCCGGTCTCGCTCAGCGGTTCGTTGACCAGACCGAGGGCGACGTTCTGCTCCACGGTCAGCCAGGGGAACAGACGGTGCTCCTGGAACACGATGCCGCGCTCCCCGCCGATGCCATCGATGGGTGTGCCGTCGATGCGGATCTCGCCCTGGAACTCGCGGTCGAGCCCCACCAGCAGGCGCAGCAAGGTGGACTTGCCGCAACCGCTGGCACCGACGATGGCGATGAACTCGCCGTGGGCGATCTCCAGGTCGAAGCGCTCGATGGCCTGCAGCTCGCGGCCGTCCACGGGGAAGCTCTTGGCGACCTGGCGAAAGCTCACCAGGGCCGGGGAAGCGAATGCGTTCATGCGTGTCTCCAGCGCGTCACCCGCGCTTCGATGCGCTGGCCGACGGCAGCCAGCAGAGCTCCGGTCAGGCCCACCAGCAACATGCCGGCGCCGACCAGGTCCATGCGGAAGAGTTGTTGCGCGCCGATCATCAGGCTGCCGATACCGCCGTCCGAGGGCATGAAGTACTCGGCGCCGATGGTGCCGAGCCAGGCGTAGATCAGCGCCAGGCGCACCCCGGCGAACACCGAAGGCGCGGCGCCGGGCAGCACCAGTCGGCGCAGCCGTTGCCAGGGCGACAGGCGCAGCGCGATGGCCGCCTCGGTCAGTTGCGCCGGCAGGCTGGCGATGCCGCGCTGGGTCGCCAGCAGCAGCGGAAAGAACGCGGCCAGGCCGACGAACACCACCTTGGCCAGCTCGCCCAGCCCGAACCAGGCGGTGAGCAGCGGCACCCAGGCGAAGATTGCCACTTGCCGCAGCGCCGCGAAGGACGGGCCGAGCAGCCGCTCCGCCGGGCGCCACAGGCCAAGCCCGAGGCCGAACAGGAAGCCCAGCGAGCCACCCAGCAGCAATCCGGCGAGCGTGCGTTGCAGGCTGGCGAACAGTGCAGTGGTCAGGCTGTTGTCCAGCAGCCCATCCCACAGCGCGACGGCCACCGCCGCGGGGCTGGCGAGGATCGCCGGATCGACCCACTGCCCCGCGCTCGCTGCTTGCCAGATAGCCAGCAGGCCAAGCGGCAACAGCCACGGCTGCAGAAATTGCCACCCCTGCCCTGCGCCGCTGCGACGGAGCGCTCCCCGGCGGAGCTCCCCGGCGGCCTGCTGCGGCCAGTGCACCAGGCGCCGGTCCAGGGCCTGGATACCTCTGTCCATCGCCGCGCCGACCAGACCGATGACCAGGATGCAGACGAACACGATGTCGAGCATGAACAGCTGCCGCGCCTGCACCATCAGGTAGCCGATGCCTTCGCTGGAAGCCAGCAGCTCTACGGCCAGCAGTGAGGTCCAGCCTTGCGCCAGCGCCAGGCGCACACCGGTAAGGAACGCGGGAAGCGCCGCCGGCAGGATCAACCGCCACAGCAGCAGGTGGCGCGGCAGGCGCAGCACGGCGGCGGCCTCGCGCAGGCGCGGCTGGGCATCGCGCACGCCGACGAGGGTGTGCAGCGTCACCGGCACGATAATGGCCTTGATCAGCACCACCAGCTTGAGCAACTCGCCAATGCCGAAGAACAGCATGAACAACGGAATCCAGGCCAGGGTCGGGACCTGCGCCAGGGCACTGAAGGTGGGCAGCACCAGGCGCTCGGCAAGGCGGCTGAAGCCGAGCCAGGCGCCCAGTGCGAGCCCGCTGAAAATGCCAGCCAGCAGACCCCAGGCGAGGCGCTTGAGGCTGACGCCCAACTGCTGCCACAGCTCGCCGGCGAGCAGCTCGCGGCCGGCCTGGAGGACCAGTTCCGGTGTCGGCAGAATCTGCGCGGACATCCAGTGGCGATGGCTGGCGATCCACCAGAGGACGCCTAGGGTCAGCGGCAACAACCACGGCAAGCCGGCCTGGAGCCAGTGCCAGGACGGCCGCGAGAACCCCAGGCGCGGCGGGGGAAGAGCAAGGCGATAGGGCTTCGATATATTCTTCATTGGAATATTAATAGTATTTTAAATGCATTAATGAGCTAACTCAGGCCATTTAAGGGAAGCCCCCGGCACTCATCCAATGCATTCGGCGAATATTTTTTATGCCGCCAGGGCATCTGCCGGCGAAGCCCTGTGGTTGTTCGCTTAGCTCGAAAAATTACTAAAAAATGTCTTTTTATTATTTTGTTGATGGAAAGCCCCATGCCTTAAGTGCAGGCGCCGGAGCCACATGCGCTCCCCCACTGCAGGAGGCAGGCGCCATGAAGGCCCTCACTGATCAATTGCTCTCCCTTTTCGCTGCGCCAGTGCTGGCCGGCCTGCTCGGCGCCTATCCACTGGTGACCCAGGCCGCCGACCCGGTGAAGGAAATCCGCATCGCCGTGCCGGACGTCAGCGCCGGGCAGAACCATTCCGGCGGAGGCGTGGTGGACGTCCTCTACACCCGCCAACTCCTGGAAAAGGAATTCGCTGCCGACGGCATCCAGATCAAGTGGAGCTTCTTCAAGGGCGCGGGCCCGGTGGTCAACGAAGCCTTCGCCAATGGCCAAGTGGACTTCGCCTACTTGGGCGATCTGGCGGCGATCATCGGCAAGTCCAGCGGGCTGGATAGCCGCGTGCTGGCCGCCACCGCGCGCGGCGTCAACCATTATCTGGGCGTGCAGCCGGGTTCGGGGATCAAGACCCTGGCCGACCTCAAGGGCAAACGCGTGGGAATCTTCCGTGGCACCGCCAGCCAGCTGTCGTTCGACAACGCCCTGGCCAGCGCCGGGCTATCCGAGAAGGACCTGAAGGTGATCAACCTCGACTTCAGCGCCGCCCTCGCCGCCCTGGCGGCCAAACAGATCGACGCCACCTGGGGTCTTGCCGGCCTGTTCGCGCTGCGCGACAAGGGCCTGGCGGAAATCCCGCTGAGCACCCACGACCTCGGTGGCGCCGGCACCCTGCAAGCGCTGCTGGTGGGCAACGGCGAGTTCGTCGACGCTCATCCGGACATCACCGAACGCCTGCTCAAGGTGCAGCTGCAAGCAGTGCAGTGGGCCAGCACAGAAGGCAACCGTGATGCGTTCATCGACCTGGTATCGCAGCAGGCCGGCTACCCGACGGTGATCTTCAAGAGCGAATTCCAGGGCCGGCCGCTGGCGGAAGTCCTGTCACCGAAGCTGGACGTCGATTTCCTCGGGCGCCTGGATGCGTCCATCACGGCAGCCAAGAACTACGGCCTGATCCGCCGTGAATTCAAAGCCGCCGACTGGGCCAGCCCGGCGCTGCAGGACGCCGCCAGCCGCGACTTGGCTTCGCAGCCAGTGGCGGCACTCCAATAGCCAGCCCCGTGCTCTTCGTAGGAGCGAGCTTGCTCGCGAACCGCACTCTGCCGATATCCCGGCTCGGGCGGCGGAGGGTTCGCGAGCAAGCTCGCTCCTACAGGGAAGCTCACCAGCGAGCGGCAAGAAACTCCGCCACCCGCCGGTAATACCCGTCAACTTCCGGCACCAGGTTGCCCATCCGCAGAAAGTCATGGGTCATGCCGCAGCAGCGCTCGGCTTCCACCTCCACGCCCTGCGCTACCAGCGTATGGGCGTAGGCCAGGCCTTCGTCCAGCAACGGATCGAACTCCGCGGCGAACAGCAGCGCCGGGGCGCTGCCTTGCAGGGCCGCGCCCGCCTGCAACGGCGAGCAACGCCAATCGCGGCGCTGCGCAGCATCGGGCACGTACTGCTCGTAGAACCAGTCCAGGCTGGCCGTTTCCAGCAGATAACCTTCGGCGAACAACTCCTGGGATTCGCTGCGCTTGCTGGCATCCGCAGCGGGATAGAACAGCAACTGGGCGCAGGGCTGCTCGACGCCCTCGCCCGCCAGTTCGGCGCAGAGCACCGTGGCCAGGGTGGCGCCGGCGCTGTCGCCGCCCACCGCCACGCGGCGCGGGTTCAGGGCGAGGCTGGCGGCAGAAGCCAGCAGCCAGTTCCAGGCATCGCGGGCGTCGTGGGTAGCCGCCGGGAAAGGCGCCTCCGGTGCCAGTCGGTAGCCCAGCGAAATCACCGAGCAATCGCAGTGTTTCGCCAGCAACCGGCACAGGCCGTCGTGGGAATCCAGACTACCGACCGTGTAGCCGCCGCCGTGGAAATACAGGATCGCCGCGTCGCCCATTCCGTTTCCGGTGAAAGCGGGCCGATACAGCCGTGCGGGCAGTTCGCGGCCATCCCGCACAGGAATCCGCAATGCCTCCACGGGCATCGACGGCGCTCCGGCCTTGAGCGACTCGGACGAGGCTTCGAAGTCCTCCCGCGCCTGCCCTACCGGCAGTTCATGCAGCGCCGGGCGACCGCTGCGGCGGCCCTCGTCGACCATATCGAGAAACGCGGAAATCTCCGGGTGCAGCATGCCGACCTCTGTCATCAATGCGTTCATACCGTGGCCTTTTCCTTGGCGGTTTCGACCTGTGCGCAGCAATGGCCGATTACACCGTCCAGCTCCTCGCGCAGCATTGCCATCAGCGCCTCGATGCGTGACGGGCGGAACACCCGGCGGCTGAACATGCAGCGCAGGGTCAGCTCGCCGTCGTAGACCTGGCCGACGATCTCCAGCCAGTTGTTCATCGGCGTGCTGGCGGCGTAGGTGTCGCCGGGCTTCTCCTGCAAGGGCACGAACAGCGCCTGGTCATCGAAGCTCTGGTCGAACTGGCCGAGGTAGTTGAAGGTGACGCGCGGCTCGGCGCGGGCAGCGAGCTGGCGGCGCAGCGCGCTGTCGCCCAGGTAACGCAACGCGCCGTAACCGATGCCCTTGTCCGGTACCGCGCGCAGTTGCTGGCGGATCGTCGGGATGGACTGGGCGTAACTGCCCTGCCCCGGCGTCAGGCGCAGCGGGAACAGGCTGGTGAACCAGCCGAGCGTGCGACTGTGGTCGACGCTGTCGAGGATGTCCTCACGGCCGTGGCCTTCCAGCCCGATCAGCACCGACTCGCTGTCGCACCACTGGCACAGCGTGCGCCCCAGTGCCGTCAGCAGCAGGTCGTTGATCTGCGTGCGGTAAGCCTCGGGCGCGACCTTCAGCAGGCGCTGGGTCTGCTCGCGGTCCAGGCGCAGGAACGTCTGCTCCAGGTGCGCCATGCGCTCGGTGCCGCGCGGGTTGTCGCGCTGCGGCTCGCCCAGGCCGGCGGTATCGGTCTGCTCCAGCCAGTACGGCAGGTCGCCTTGCGCCAGTTGGCTGTCAGCATACTCGCGCAGACCTTCGGCCCAGGCGCGGTAGGCGCTGGTGCGCTCGAAGCGTGGCGCCGGATCGCCGTTGAGCTGCGCCGCGTAACGCTGTTGCAGTTCCTCCAGCAGGATGCGCCAGGACACACCGTCCACGCCCAGGTGGTGGATCACCAGCAGCAGGCGCTGGGTGCCGCCGGCCATGTCGGTGAGCACGCCGCGCAGCAGGCGACCTTCGCTCAGGTCGAGACTGCGCTGCGCCTGGTTGGCAATCAGCAGCGCCTCCTCGGCATTCGCCGCCTGGCGCTGCCAGAGCAACGCGCCGGTGATCTCGCTGGCGTCGCGATAACGCTGGCGCCACACGCCATCCGCGCCACGGGCGAAGGACAGGCGCAGGCTGCCATGCTCAGCCAGCAAGCCTTGCAACGCCGCCTCCAGCGCATCGGCATCCAGACGCTGACGACACTCCAGCAACACCGCCTGGTTGAAGTGGTTCGGCTCCTCCAACTGCTGCTCGAACATCCATTGCTGGATCGGCACCAGGCCGAAGGATTCGCCATCATCGGCGACTTCCACGGCTGTTATCGGGGCCGCTTCGGCCACGCTCTCGGCGCGCTCCAGCAGACCGGCGATGGTCTGGTACTGCAACAGGTCACGCAGACGAATCTCCACGCCCTCGCCCAACGCCTGGCGCGCACGGGAAACGATCTGCAGGCTGAGGATGGAGTCGCCGCCGAGGTCGAAGAAGTTGTCGCGGATGCCGACGCGCTCCACTTGCAGCACGTCCTGCCAGATCGCCGCCAGAGCCTGTTCGCGCTCGTTGCGCGGAGCCTCGTAGGCCTCCCCCTGCCAGGTCGGCTCGGGCAGTGCCTTGCGGTCGATCTTGCCGTTGGGCGACAGCGGGAAGCGCGCAAGCTTGAGAATCTGCGCCGGTACCATGTAGTCCGGCACCTGGGCGCGGAGGAAGCTGCGCAGCGTGTCACCGTCGACTTCACCGACCACGTAACCGACCAGTTGCTTGCCGCTAATACCGTCGCGAGCGACCACCAACGCTTCGCTGACCTGCGGGTGATCCTGCAGGCGCGCCTCGATCTCGCCCAGTTCGATGCGGAAGCCACGAATCTTCACCTGATGGTCGATCCGGCCCACATAGTCGATCACGCCATCGGCGCGGCCACGCACCAGATCGCCGGAGCGGTAGAGCCGGCCACCGCGAGCATCGAACGGGTCCGCCACGAAACGCTCGGCGGTCAATCCGGCGCGCTCGTGGTAGCCGCGCGCCAGGCCGTCGCCGCCGATGTACAGCTCGCCCGCTACGCCCAGCGGAACCTGGCGCAGTTGCTCGTCGAGTATGTACAGCGTGCGCGCGCCGACACCCTTGCCGATGGGTGCATAGGCGGCATCGCAGGCCGTGGCGCGATCAGCCTTCCACAGCAGCGGCGTGACCACGGTTTCCGTAGGCCCGTAGCCGTTGATCAGGTGCTCGGCGCGCAGTGCGCGCTTGGCCAGTTCAAAGCTGGCGTTGGGCACCGCGTCGCCGCCAAAGCAGTAGATGCGCACCGGCGGCGGGTTGCCGTCGCGCAGGGCATGCTCAGCCAACTGTTGCAGGTAGACCGGCGGGAAGGCCGCCACGCTCACCTGTTTGTCGTGCAGCACGCGGTACGTCTGCTCCGGCGTCCACAGCTCATCGCCGCGCAGCACCAGACTGCCGCCGTGGACCAGGGTGGTCAGCCAGCGCTCGTGGGCGCCGTCGAAGGCGAAGGACATGAAGTGCAGCTCGCGGCTAGCCGCGTGCATCCGGTACAGCTCGCCGATGGCCGCGCAGTGCATGGCCAGGGGACCATGGCTGACCGCAACGCCCTTGGGCTTGCCGGTGGAGCCGGAGGTGTAGATCAGGTAGGCCAGGTTTTCCGGTTCCAGCGCCACCACCGGCAGGTCGCTGTCTTCGCCGGTGAGGTCAAGGTGATCCAGCTCGAGGCAAGTCACGCCCGCTGGCAGCGGCAGGCGCTCGCGCAAGCGGCTGTCGGTGATCAGCAGCGCGATGCCGGCATCGGCCATCTGGAATTCCAGGCGCTCGCGCGGGTACTCGGCGTCCAGCGGTACATAGGCACCGCCGGCCTTGAGCACCGCCAGCAGCGCCAAGGGAATACGCGTGCTGCGCGGCAACGCCACACCGACGCGAACTTCCGGGCCGACCCCCAGCGCCATCAGCCGATGAGCCAGGCGGTTGGAGTCGCGCTCCAGCGCCGTGTAGTCGACCTCTTCGTCGCCACAGATCAGCGCCACCTCGTTGCCGCGCAGAGCGGCCTGACGAGCGATGGCCAGATGCACCGGCTCGGCCGGCGGCAAGGTCTGGTGCGGACCACGGCAGGCAGCCAACGCTGCGCGATCATTGGCGGACAGGCATTGCAGCTCGCCCACGCGCTTGCCAGCGCCGTGCAGCAGGCTGTCCAGCACCTGTTCCAGGTTGCCGCGCAGGCGCGCCACGGCCGGTGCGCTGAAGTGCGCGCGCAGGTACTGGTACTCGATCTCCAGCCTGTCGCCGACGCGCACCGCGAGGTCCATCGGAATGCTGGTCTCGTCCTTGGATTTCAGCTCGCCGAAACGCGGACCCTGGGCGCTGCGCAGCACCTCGTCAACCGGGTAGTTCTCGAACACGATGATGCTGTCGAACAGCGCCTGCCCGGCCTGGCCGGCCCAGCGCTGGATGTCGTAAAGCGGCGTGTGCTCGAACTCGCGCACTTCCAGGTTGTAGGCCTGCAGTTCGCGCAGCCAGTCGCCCAGGTCGGCGTGCTCCGCCGGCGCCTGGACGATGGGCAGCGTATTGATGAACAGGCCCAGCAGGCTGTCGGCACCCGGCAACTGCGCGGGCCGACCGGCCACGGTGGCGCCAAAGGCCACGCGTTGCTGGCCGGTGTAGCGTTGCAGTAGGAGAATCCACGCCGCCTGCACCAGGGTATTCAGCGTCACCCGCTGGCTGCGGGCGAAGGCTTTCAGGCGCTCGGTAGCCGCCGCGTCGTAGCGGCTGTATTCCAGGCCGTGGCCGCTGCCCTCGGCCGGGCGCGCCAGGCTGTCGGCGAGCACGGTGGGCTGGGCGAAGCCTTGCAGGCGCGCGCCCCAGAAGTCCTGAGCCTGCTGCTGATCCTGCGCTTGCAGCCAGTGGATGTAGTCGCGGTAGCGGCCCTGTTCGGCGATGGCCTCGCCGTTGTAGCGACGCAGCGCCTCGGCGAACAGTTGGGCGTTGCTCCAGCCATCGAGCAGGATGTGGTGATGGGTGTAGACCAGTTGGTGGCTGTCCTCGGCGCTGCGTACCAGTACCAGGCGCAGCAGCGGTGGACGTTCCAGGTCGAAGCTGCGGCGGCGTTCGGCGGCAGCCAGATCGTCCAGTGCTGCATCCATGTCCTCGCGGCCACGCCAGTCCAGAACTTCCAGCGGCAGCTCGACACGTTTGTGCACGGCCTGAAGCGGTTTATCGAGACCCTGCCAGTGCACGCCTGCACGCAGGTTGTCATGGGCATCCAGCGCGGCCTGCCAGGCGCTGCGGAAACGCTCGACGTCCAGCCCCTGCACTTCCACGCGCAGCTGGTTGACGTAGACCCCGCCTTCGCTGCCGTCCACGCCGTGGAACAGCATGCCCTGCTGCATGGGCGACAGCGGATAGAGGTCTTCGATCTCGCCGGGGTTCAGACCGAGCGCGGCCAGTTGGACATGATCTGGCGCATCGATGGCCGCGCTGCGTGCCGGCGCTTCGACCGCTACGACATCACCTGCCACACGGGCCAGGGCTTGCAGCGTCTGGTGCTGGAACAAGTCCTTCGGGCTCAGCTGCAACCCGGCGGCACGCGCGCGGCTGACCACCTGGATGGAGACGATGGAGTCGCCGCCCAGTTCGAAGAAGTTGTCGTCCAGGCCGACCCGTTCCAGGCCCAGCACGGCGCACCAGATGGCCGCGAGCGTCTGCTCGCGCTCGCTCTCCGGCGCGCGGTAGCTCTTCTGCAGCAGGCTGAAATCCGGCTCCGGCAGGGCCTTGCGGTCCAGCTTGCCGTTGGGTGTGAGCGGCATGCGCTCCAACTGGACGATCTGCGCCGGAACCATGTAGTCCGGCAACTCTTCCAGCAGCGCGGCACGCAGGTCGATATCGATCTGCCCTGTGACGTAGCCGACCAGTTGCTTGACCTGCCCCGCATCGCGAGCGATCACCACTGCCTCGCGCACGCCGGGTTGGCCGAGCAGGCGCGACTCGATCTCGCCCAGTTCGATACGGAAGCCGCGAATCTTCACCTGATGGTCGATGCGGCCGAGGTACTCCAGCACACCATCTGCCCGCCAGCGCGCAAGGTCGCCGGTGCGGTACATGCGCGCATTGGAATCCCTGCTGTAGGGATCGGCGACGAAGCGCTCGGCGGTCAGTTCGGGTCGGCCGTGGTAGCCGCGCGCCAGGCCGTCGCCGGCAATGTACAGCTCGCCGGCCACGCCGATGGGCGCCGGTTGCAGCTCGCCGTCGAGGATGTACAGCTGAGTGTTGGCGATGGGCTTGCCGAGCAAAGCGCGGGCGCCCTTGTCGATCTTCCAGGCCGCCGACCAGATGGTGGTTTCGGTGGGGCCGTAGAGGTTCCACAGGGCCTCGGTCTGCGTGGTGAGCTTGTCCGCCAGCTCGGCGGACAACGCCTCGCCGCCGCAGAAGAAGCGGCAGCCGGTCAGGCGCGAGAAGTCTTCATGGCCGCCGAGCAGCGTCCAGGTGCTCGGCGTCGCCTGGATCACCGTCACGCCCTGCTCCAGCACCACGCCCAGCAGACGCGCCGGGTCGCGGGCGACGTCGCGGTCCACCAGCACCACGCGGCCGCCGACCAGGAGCGGCAGGTATAGCTCCAGCGCGGAAATATCGAAGGACAGCGAGGTCAGCGCGAGCACGCGGTCCTGCGCTTCCAGCCCCGGCTCGCGGGCCATGCTGAACATGAAGTTGACCACCCCGCCGTGGCGCACCGCCACGCCCTTGGGCTTGCCGGTGGAGCCGGAGGTGTAGATGACGTAGGCGAGATCGTCCGGGCGCGCGAGGTTGTGCAGGTCGCTGTCGGCATAGGTGTCCAGCTGCGCCCAGTCGCGGTCCAGGCAGAAGGCGCGGGCGCCAGTCTGCGGCAGCTCGCCGAGCAGATGTTCCTGCGTCAGCAGCAGGCGCACGCCACCGTCTTCGAGCATGTGCGCCAGGCGTTCGGCGGGGAATTCCGGGTCCAGCGGCACATACGCGCCGCCGGCCTTGAGCACGGCGAGCAAAGCCACCGGCAGTTCGACGGAGCGTTCCAGCGCCACGCCGACCCGGCTGTCCGGACCAACGCCCTGCTCGCGCAGCCAGTGCGCGAGGCGGTTGGCGCGGCTGTTCAGCTCGGCGTAGCTGAAGCTGCGCTGGCCATCGGTCAGCGCGATGTCGTTCGGCGAGCGCGCCGCCTGCTGCTCGATCAGTTGGTGCAGGCAGGCGTCGCGCGGGTAATCGATGTCGGTGGCGTTCCAGCCGTAGAGCAATTGCTCGCGCTCGCGGCCGTCGAGCAACGGCAGGAGCGCGACCGGGCATTGCGGCTCGGCGACGATGCCGCGCAGCAGGTTGAGGAAATGCCCGGCGAGGCGTTCGATGGTCGACGCGTCGAACTGGTCGGTGGCGTACATGAACTGCCCGCGCACCTGGCCGTCGCGGCTTTCCTCGGTGTTCAGGGTCAGGTCGAACTTGGCGATGCCGCTGTCCAGTTCCAGGCTTTCCAGCTGCAGGCCGCCGGGCAGCTCGCGCAGCGCGTCGCGACGGCTCGGCTGGTGGTTGCAGGCCACCTGGAACAGCGGGTTGTAGCTCAGGCTGCGCTCGGGTTGCAGCGCATCCACCAGTTGTTCGAACGGAAGGTCCGGGTTGGCCTGGGCGCCGAGCACCGCTTCGCGGGTGCGGGCGAGGAAGGCGTTGAAGGATTCGTCGCCATCGATACGCGCGGACAGCACCTGGGTGTTGACGAAGAAGCCGATCAGCCGCTCGCTCTCAGCGCGGCCACGGCCGGCGATGGGCACGCCGACGCGCAGCTCGCGCTGGCCGCTGTAGCGCGACAGCAGCAGCTGGTACGCAGCGAGGATCAGCATGAACAGCGTGGCGCCCTGCCCCCGCGCCAGTTCGCGCAGGGAATCGCTCAGCCCGCGCGGCAGCTCGAAGTCCAGGGTGGCGCCGCGGTAGCTCTGCACCAGCGGGCGCGGCCGGTCGCCCGGCAGGGTCAGCAGCAGCGATTCGTCGCCCAGCTGCTCTTTCCAGTAGGCCAGTTGCCGCTCGCCCTCGCCGGCCGCCAGCCACAGGCGCTGCCAGCGGGCGATGTCGCTGTACTGGATCGGCAGCTCGGCCAGGTCGGCTTTCGCGCCCTGCACCTCGGCGCTGTACAGCACCGCGAACTCGTCAATCAGTACGCCGATGGACCAGCCGTCGGCGATGATGTGGTGCAGGTTCACCAGCAGCAGCGCCTCACTCGGCAGCCGCGCCAGGTGCAGGCGCAGCAGCGGGCCTTCGGCGAGATCGAAGGAGCGTTGCGCGCACTGGTTCAACCATTGGCGAGCCTCGGCCTCATTCGCGAAGTCCTTTCGCTCCAGCTGCGCCGGCACCGGCGGCAGGACACACTGCATGACCTCGCCATCCGATTCCCGTAGGGCGCATAACGCGCCAGCGTTATCCGCCGTCGCATCCTGCCCAGGTTGCGGCGGATGACGCTGCGCGTCATTCGCCCTACCAGAGCGGAAGACTGTGCGCAGGCTTTCATGGCGCGCGATCAGCGCGGTGAAAGCACGCTCCAGCGCGCCCTCGTCCAGCGCGCCGCGCAGGCGCACGGCGGCCGGGATGTTGTAGGCGGCGCTGTGCGGCTCCATCTGCCAGAGGAACCACAGGCGCGCCTGGGCCGCCGAGAGTGGCGCAAGCTCGCGACCCTCGCGCAGGATGGGCAGGCGCGAAAGGCTCACGCCTTTCTCGCGTAGCTGGCGCAGAAAGACGATCTGCTTGTCCTCGGGTAGCGCACCAAGGCGCTCCGCGACCTGTTTCAGCTGGGCGTCCATCGGTTGACTCATTACAGGTTCTCCAGCTCGCCGAGCAGTTCATCCATCAGGTCCAGTTCCTCTTCCGCGCTGGCGGAGCTTGCCCGCTGGCTTTCGATCCAGGCGGCCAGTGATTCGATGTTGCTCAGCTCGAACAGACGGTGCAGCGGCAACTCCAGCCCCAGGCGCTGACGCAGGGTCAAGCCGACCTGGGTGAGCAGCAGCGAATGGCCGCCCAGCTCGAAGAAGTCGTCGTGCAGGCCGACGCGTTCCACCTGCAATACGTGCTGCCAGATACCGGCCAGTTCCACTTCCAGGTCGCTGCGCGGTGCCACGTACTCACGCTGGCTCGCGCTCAGTTGCGGGTCCGGCAGGGCCTTGCGGTCCAGCTTGCCGTTGGGCGACAGCGGCATGGCATCGAGGGTGATGATCCGCGACGGCACCATGTAGTCCGGCAGCTCGCCGAGCAGCGTCTGGCGCAATGCTTCGGGCTCGGCGCTGGCGACCACATAGGCCAGCAGTACGCCGTCCTTCGCGACCACCACGGCTTCGGTGACTTCCGGCTGCGCTTGCAGGCGCGCCTCGATCTCGCCCAGTTCGATGCGCAGGCCGCGAATCTTCACCTGGTGATCGAGGCGGCCGAGGTACTCGATGGCGCCGTCCTCGCGCTGGCGAGCCAGGTCGCCGGTGCGATACAGGCGCTCACCCTGCCCGTGTGGATCGGCCACGAAGCGCTCGGCGGTCAGGCCGGGACGTGCGTGGTAACCGCGCGCCAGGCCGACGCCGCCGATGTACAGCTCGCCGGCCACGCCTTGCGGCACCGGTTCCAGGCGCTCGTCCAGCAGCACCAGGCGCAGGTTGTCGATGGGCCGGCCGATGGGCACGACCTGCCGCGCACTCTCCTCGTCACAGGCCCAGAAGCTGACGTCGATCGCTGCTTCGGTGGGGCCGTAGAGGTTGTGCAGTTTCGCGCTGCTGCGCTGGCGGAACTGCTGTTGCAACTCGTAGGGCAGCGCCTCGCCGGAGCACATCACCTGCAGCAGCGACGGGCAGCGCTCCAGTTCGCCGGAAGCAACGAAGGCCTGCAGCATCGACGGCACGAAGTGCAGCGTAGTGACCTGCCCTGACTCAATCACCTGGCGCAGTGCTGCCGGATCGCGGTGCGCGCCGGGCGCGGCGACCACCAGCGCCGCACCGGTCATGAGCGGCCAGAAGAACTCCCACACCGACACGTCGAAGCTGAACGGAGTCTTCTGCAGCACGCGGTCGGAGGCATCCAGCGCATAGGCTTTCTGCATCCAGTGCAGGCGGTTGACCAGCGCGCGGTGGCTGTTGCCGGCCCCCTTGGGCTTGCCGGTGGAGCCGGAGGTGTAGATCAGGTACGCGAGATTCTGCGGGCTGCCCTCGATTGCCGGGTTCTGCTCGGAAGCCGTGGCGATCTTGCTCCACTGGCTGTCCAGGCACAGGGTTTTCGCAGCCGTCTGAGGCAGGCGTTCCAACAGGTGCTGCTGGGTCAGCAGCAGATTGACGCCGCTGTCGCTCAGCATGTGCTGCAGGCGATCCTGCGGGTAGTCCGGGTCCATCGGCACATAGGCGCCGCCGGCCTTGACGATTCCCAGCAGGGCAACCACCAGCTCCACCGAACGCTCGGCAGCCACACCGACCAGCACGTCCGGGCCGACACCCTGGCCGCGTAGCCAATGCGCAAGCTGGTTGGCGCGGGCGTTGAGCTGGGCGTAGCTCAGGCGCTGCTCGCCGAATTGCAGGGCCAGCGCGTCCGGAGTCGCCGCAACCTGGCGCTCGATCAGACTTTGCAGTTGTACGTCTGCCGGGAAAGCGGCATCGGTGTCGTTGAACCGCTGCAGCAGCCTGTTGCGCTCATCACTGGAGAGCTGGCTGACGCGGCCCAGCGGGCGCTCGGCGTCTTCCACCAGAGCCAGCAGCAAGCGCTCGAAATGGCCGCGCAGCTGTTCGATCTGGCTCGCGCTGAAGCGGTCGGCGCGGTAGGTGTAGCGCACGTCCAGCTGCTCGCCGGCGCTCGCCACCAGGGCCAGGGCGTAGTTGGTGCCGTCCACCGGGCGATGGCCGAGGATGCGCAGCTCATCGTTCGCGGACGACGACAGCGCGGCGTCCATGGGGAAGTTCTCGAACACGATGAGGCTGTCGAACATCGCCTGGCCGCCACGGCCAGCCCAGCGCTGGATGTCGTACAGCGGCGTGTGCTCGAACTCGCGCACGTCGAGGTTGAAGGCCTGCAGCTCACGCAGCCAGTCGCCGACGCGCTGGGCGTCGTCCGGGGTCTGCAGGATCGGCAGCGTGTTGATGAACAGGCCGAGGCTTTCCTCCGCCCCCGGCAGGGTCGCCGGGCGACCAGCGACGGTAGCGCCGAAAGTCACGCTGCGCTGGCCGCAGTAGCGTTGCAGCAGCAGCGCCCAGGCGCCCTGCACCAGGGTGTTGAGGGTGATGCGCTGGGCCTGGGCGAAGCGTTGCAGCGGCGCCGTGTCGAGACGGCTGTGCAGCTCGCGTAGCGGCTCCTCGCGGAAGCTCGCGCTGCAGGCGGTGGCCAGCAGGGTCGGCTCGTCGAAGCCTTTCAGGCGTTCGCGCCAGAAGGTTTCACCGATAGCGCCGTCCTGGGCATGCAGCCAGCCGATGTAGTCGCCGTACTGCGCGACGGGCGCCGGCAGCGTCTCACCACGGTAGAGGGCGAGTACTTCGCCGATCAGCCGCGCGCTGCTCCAGCCGTCCAGCAGCAGGTGGTGGCAGGTCCAGATCAGGTGGTAGCGGCGCTCACCGAGGCGCACCAGCGCCAGGCGTTGCAGCGGCGGCTGAGCCAGGTCGAAGCCCAGGTTGCGCTGGGCGTCGGCGACGCTTTCCAACTGCTGCTCGCTGACCTGCTGGTCGCGCCAGTCGAAGGACTGCACCGGCAACTGCACCTCACGCAGGACGAACTGCAACGACGCCGAATCCGCACTGGCGAGGAAGCCGGTGCGCAGGTTGGCGTGGCGGGCAATGACCGCACGCCAGGCGTCGAGGAAGCGGACTTCATCGAGACCGTCCAGGTCGACGCGCAGCTGGTTGACGTAGAGCGACGAGCCCGGCACGTCGAGGGCGTGGAACAGCATGCCTTGCTGCATCGGCGACAGCGGATAGAGGTCATCGACACCAGCCGGCAGCGGCAGCGCGTCGAGCTGGGCCTGATCCAGACCGACCAGCGGCAGCTCGGCGGCTTCCACCTTGCGTGGCGTGGCCAGGCAGTAAGCCACCAGCGCCTGCAATTCGCCGCGCAGCAGCGCTTGCAGCTCATCGATGTCGGCAGCGTCGAACATGGCGCTGCTGTAGGTGACTTCCAGGCTCAGCTCACCGCCGAGCACACGGCCGGCGTAGACCAGCGCATTGCCCAGCGAGGCGTTCAGCGGCTGGCTCCGGCCCACGCCTTCGAAGGCCGGCAGGAAGTCGGCGTCGGCGAAGGCCTGGTCGAGCTGACCGAGGTAGTTGAAGGTCACCTGCGGCGTCGGCAGGGCACGCAGGCTGGCCGCGTGCTGGCTGAGATAGCGCAGTTGGCCGTAACCCATGCCGGCGCGCGGCAAGTTGCGCAGGTGTTCGCGGGTGGCGCGCAGGTCCGCGCCCGGCTCGCCGCCGGCTTGCAGGCGGAGCGGATACAGCGCGGTGAACCAGCCCACGGAGCGGCTCAGGTCCAGCGTTGCCTGGTTATCGAAGGCATCGCGGCCATGGCCTTCCATTTCCACCAGCGCGGAGGACTCGCCGGTCCAGGCGCACAGTGCACGGGCCAGGGCAGTCAGCAGCAGGTCGTTGATCTGCACGCGCTGCGCTTTCAGCGCCGGGCCGAGCAGTTGGCGGGTGGTTTCGGCGTCGAGGCTGAAGCGCGCATTGGCGGCTTCTTTCCAGGTGCCCGGAGCATCGGTGTGGGCACGTTTGAGCGACGGCGCACCGCGCAGTTCGCCTTGCCAGTAAGCCAGCTCGGCAGCGACTTCGGCGCTGTTGGCGGCTGCCTGCTGGCGAGCGCTCCACGCCTGGTAGCTGTCGCTGCGCGGCAGCGTGGCGGGCGTGCGGCCGGCGCGCAGTTCGCGGTAGGCGTACTGCAGGTCTTCCAGCAGGATTCGCCAGGACACGCCGTCCACCGCCAGATGGTGGATGACCAGCAGCAGGCGTTCGCCGCCGCTTTCCAGCGTGACGTGCATGGCGCGCAGCAGCGGGCCGTTGGCGATATTCAGGCTGGCCTGGGTGTCGTCGCACAGGCGCTCCAGGGTGCGGGCATCGGCGGCGCGGCGGCGCCACAGGAGGGTCATGTCCAGCGCACCCTGTTCAGCGTAACGCTGGCTGCTGCCGTTGAAGCGCAGGCGCAGCGCGTCGTGCTGACCCATCAGCCAGTGCAGGGCACGAGCCAGGGCGTCGCCATCCAGTGCTTCACGCGGTTGCAGCAGAAGCGCCTGGTTCCAGTGGTGGCGCTGGGCGCTCGGCACGCGTTCGAAGAAGCGCGCCTGCACCGGGGACAACACCACCTCGCCGCTGACAGCCACCGGAGCCGGTGCCGCAGCGGCAGCCGGCGCGCGGCTTTCCAGCCATTGCGCGAGTTGGCGGACGCTCTGGCGCTCGAACAGCTGTTTCGGGCTGAGCTTGTAACCCAGCTTACGGATGCGCGCGATGATCTGCAGGCTGAGGATCGAGTCGCCGCCCAGTTCGAAGAAGTTCTCCTCGGCGCCGACGTGCTCGACTTTCAGCACGGCCTGCCAGATGTCGGCGATGCGCTGTTCCAGTTCGCTCAGCGGCGCGCTGTCCACTGCCTTGGCGACCGACTCGGCACGCGGCAGGGCCTTGCGGTCAACCTTGCCGTTGGCGTTCAGCGGCAGGCGTTCCAGCAGGATGAGCTGGGCTGGCAGCAGGTATTCCGGAACTTCACCGGTCAGGGCTTCGCGCAGCGCTTCCACACTCTGGCCCTCGGCCACGGCCCAGGCCAGCAGCTTCATCGGACCGTCGCCTTCGCGCTCGGCAAGCGCCACGGCATCGCGCACGCCCGGCAGGCGCTTGAGCGCTTGTGCCAGTTCGCCCGGCTCGACGCGGTAGCCACGGATTTTCACCTGGTCGTCGACGCGGCCGAGGAACTCCACGTCGCCACGACGGTTCAGGCGCACACGGTCGCCACTGCGGTACAGGCGCTCCCCCTCGATCTCTACGAAGCGTTCGGCCGTCATTTCCGGCTGGCCGAGGTAGCCCAGCGCCAGGCCGGCACCGCCGATGTAAAGCTCGCCCGGTACACCCGGCAGCAGGTCGCGACCGTTCTCGTCGAGTACGCGGACGGCGGTGTTGGCCAGCGGCGTACCGATGGGCAGGCTGCCCGCCGGCAGATCATCCACCAGCGACCATTCGAGGGTCAGCACGCCCACGGTGGACTCGCTGGGGCCGTAGTGGTTGACGATGCGCAGCTTGGGTGCAAGCTCGCGCAGCGGTTGCAGCAGCGCGCGGTCGCAGGCTTCACCGCCCACCACCAGCAGGCGGCGCGGCAGCACGGCGGCAGCGTTCGGCGCGGCGGCCAGCAGACCGGCGAGATGGCTGGGGACGATCTTCAGCACGTCCACGTCCTGCATGAACGCGGCGAAGCGCTCGGCATCGGCCACAGCCTGGGCATCCGCCAGGTGCAGGCGACCACCGCCGCACAGCGCGCCGAACAGCGTGGTGTGGCCAAGGTCGGCGGCCACCGAGGAGACCATGGCCATGCCCAGACCGTGGGCGCGGCCCTGGTCCAGTTGCAGGCGTTCCAGCACGGCCTGCACGTAGTTGGCCAGCGCCGCGTGGCTGACGCGCACGCCCTTGGGCTGGCCGGTGGAACCGGAAGTGAAGATGACGTAGGCGGCTTGCTGCGGATCGATGTTCCGCGCGGGCGCGGCATCAATGCCCTGCTCCGGGCCACCGGCCGGGATCAGCATGGCGGCTTCGCCGAAGGTCTCTACCAGCGCCGCATCACTGACCAGCACGCGGCCGATGGCGTTGTCCTTGAGCAGCTGGCGCAGACGCTCGGCCGGCTGCGCCGGGTCCAGCGGCACATAGGTGGCACCGGCCTTGAGCAGGCCCAGCAGCAGAAGAACCCACTGCGCGCTGCGCTCCTGGCAGATGGCGACGCACTCGCCCTGCTCCACGCCGGTTTCGATCAGCGCGTTGGCCAGGCGGTTGCTTCGCTGATCCAGTTCGGAGTAGCTATAGCGGATGTGGTCATCCTGCAAAGCAATGGCATCCGGCTGTGCGGCTACCTGCGCGGCGAAGAGGCCGAGCACATCCTGTTGCGGCCACTGGCGCGCTTTGCCACGACGGCGCGACGCCACCGGGCGCGGCAGCTCGCCAATGGCGCGTTGCGGCTCGGCGCAGAGTTGGCGAAGCAGCGCCTCGAACTGGCCGGCGATAGCGGCGACGCTGTCCTCGTCGAACAGGTCGCGGGCATAGACGAAGCTGCCGCGCAGTTCATCGCCCGGCGCGCCGCTGGCGTCCAGTGCCTCGGCCATGTCCAGAGCGAGGTCGAAGCGCGCGCCGTACTGCTCCTCGCTGAACAGCTCCAGCTTCAGCGCACCGGCGTCGGGCAGGCGGCTGACGTCGAAGCCGAAGTTGAACTTCACCTGCACCAGCGGGTTGTAGGCCAGGCTGCGTTCGGGTTGCAGCGCTTCCACCAGCTGTTCGAACGGCAGGTCCTGGTTCGCCTGCGCGCCCAGGGCCAGCGGCTTGAGGCGGGCCAGCAGCGAGGCGAAGGACTCGTCATCCGCCAGTGCGCACGGCATGACCTGGGTGTTGACGAAGAAGCCGATCAGGCCTTCGGTTTCCAGTTGCTGGCGGTTGGCGATGGGTACGGCCACACGCAGGTCGCGCTGGCCGCTGTAGCGCTGCATCAACACGGCGTACGCGCCGAGTAGCAGCATGAACAGGGTAACGTCCTGCTCGCGGGCCAGTTGCTTGAGGCGGCTGCCCAGCCCGGCGTCCAGGCTGAAGCCGAGGCTGCCGCCGCGGTAACTCTGCACGGCCGGACGCGGGCGGTCGGCGGCCAGTTCCAACACAGGCGTTTCCTGGCTGAGTTGCTCGGTCCACCAGTTCAGCTGACGCTGCCCCTCCTCGCCCGCCAGCAGCTCGCGCTGCCACTGGGCGTAGTCGGCGTACTGCACCGGCAGCGCCGGCAATTGCAGTTCCTCGCCAGCGGCGAAGGCGCCGTAGAGGCGGCTGAACTCGTCCACCAGCACGCGGATCGACCAGCCATCGGAGACGATGTGGTGCATCGTCAGCAGCAGTACGTGGTCGGCGTCGGCCACTTCTTTTGGAGACAATCGCATCAGGGTCAGGCGCAGCAGCGGGCCGTTGCGCAGGTCGAACGGACGCTCGGCTTCTTCCTCGGCCAACTGGCGTGCGGTGACTTCGGCATCTTTCTCCGCGGACAGATCGACCCGCGCCAGGTCCAGCGGCTGCGCCGGCTGGATGCGCTGGAAGGCCTGCCCATCCACTTCGTCGAAGGTGGTGCGCAGGGTTTCATGGCGCGCCACCAGGGCATCGAAGGCACGGCGCAGGGCGGTTTCGTCCAGTTCACCGCGCAGACGCAGTGCTCCGGGAACGTTGTAGGCGGCGCTGGCCGGCTCCATCTGCCAGAAGAACCACAGGCGGCTCTGCGCGGCGGACAGCGGCAGGTCGCCGTCGCGGGCCACGGCGCGCAGCGGCGGGCGAGTAGCGGAATTCGCAGCGCCCAGGCGGGCAGCGAATTCGTCCAGGCGGCTGGCTTCGAACAGGTCGCGCAGCGGCACTTCGCAATGCAGGTCGCGACGCAGGCGGGAGATCACCTGGGTTGCCAACAGCGAGTGGCCGCCCAGCTCGAAGAAATCATCCTCGCGGCCGATAGCCGGCACGCCGAGCACTTCGGCCCAGACGGCGGCGACGCGGCTTTCCAGGCCGTCGCGCGGGGCTTCGGTTGTGCTGGCGGCGTCCTGTGGCTCAGGCAGCGCCTTGCGGTCGATCTTGCCGTTGGCGTTGAGCGTCATTTCGGCAAGTACAAGGATGCGCGACGGCACCATGTAGTCTGGCAGTTGCGCACGCAGCGCGGCTTTCAGGATGTCTTCGGCGACGCCTTCACCCGTCACGTAGCCCAGCAGGCGCTTGCCGCGCTCGCTGTCACGGGCGATCACCGCCGCTTCGCGCACGCCGGGCAGCGCACGCAGGCGGGCTTCGATCTCGCCGGGCTCGATGCGGAAGCCGCGGATCTTCACCTGCTGGTCGACGCGGCCGAGATAATCCAGCGCACCGTCTTCACGCCAGCGCACGCGGTCGCCGCTGCGGTAAAGGCGCAGCCCGTCCGCGTAGGGGTCGGCCACGAAACGTTCCGCGGTCATGCCGGCGCGCTGGTGGTAACCACGGGCGAGGCCGTGGCCGCCGATGTACAGCTCGCCGGCCACGCCGCGCGGCAGCGGTTGCAGGCGGTCGTCGAGGATATACAGGCTGCGTTCGCCGACCACTTCGCCGATGGGCGCATAAGCCGCGCCGCACGCGGTGCGCGCGTCTGCCTTCCAGAGCATCGGGGTGACCACGGTTTCGGTCGGGCCGTAGCCGTTGATCAGGTGTTCGGGCTTCAGTGCCTGGTGCGCCAGCTGGTAGGCCGCTTCCGGTACCGCGTCACCGCCGAAGCAGTAGATGCGCATACTCGGCGCGTGACCGTGGATCGTTGCTTGTTCCGCCAGCTGTTGCAGGTAGGCCGGCGGGAAGGCGGCGACGGTCACTGCATGACGGCGCAGTTGGTCGAGCGTCTGTTCGGCGGTCCACAGCGCGTCGTTGCGGATCAGCAGGCTGCCACCGTGGGACAGCGCGGTGAGCCAGCGTTCGTGGGCGCCGTCAAAGGCGAAGGACATGAAGATCAGTTCGCGGTCTTCGCTGGTCATCGCGTAGCGCTGGCCGATGGCGCGGCAGTGCGCGGCGATCTCGCCGTGGGCGACGGCGACGCCCTTGGGCTGGCCGGTGGAGCCGGAGGTGTAGATCAGGTAGGCAAGGTTCTGCGCCTGGATGCGCAGCAGCGGGCGCACGGCCAGGGCGTTGGCGAGGTCGGCTTCTTCCAGCACCAGGCGCTCGACGCCTTCGGGCAACGGCAGGCGCTCGGCCAGTGCGGCATTGGTAAGCAGCAGGTCCACACCGGCGTCCTGCATCAGCCAGGCGAGGCGCTCCTCGGGATAGTCGACGTCCAGCGGCAGGTAGGCGCCGCCGGCTTTCATGACGGCCAGCAGGGCCAGCGGGATATCCACGCCGCGCGGCAGCGCCACGGCAACCCGGCGCTCCGGGCCGATGCCGCGCTGGATCAGGCGCTGCGCCAGACGGTTGGAGCGGTCTTCCAGTTCCGCAAAGTTCACCTCGCGTTGCTCGTCGATTAGCGCGACCTTCGCCGGATAGCGGCGGGCCTGGGCGGCGATGGTTTCGCTCAGCGCCTCGAGGGCCGGTGCCTCGCCGGCCACGGCGATGCTCCAGTCGCTGGCGGGCAGCCAGTCGCGGGCGTCGAGGACGGCGTCGGCATTCATTTTCGGCAGTGCGCGCAACAGATCGAGGAAGTGCCCGACGAGGCGCTGCATGCCGGCGGCGGCGTAGCGTTCCTTCGCGTAGCAGAAGCTCACGCGCAAAGAGTGTTCGCCCTCGCGGACGCGCAGCACCAGGTCGAACGGGGTTTCCAGATCGAGCTGTTCCAGGGCTTCCACGGTCAGGCCCGGCAGGCCATTGCCGGCTCGCGGCTGCCACTGGTGGTCGAAGGCAACCTGGCACAGCGGGTGGCGGCCGTGGCCGCGCTCGGGTTGCAGGGCTTCCACCAGTTGCTCGAACGGCAGGCCCTGGTGCGCCTGGGCTTGCAGCAGGTCGTCGCGCAGTTGGCGGAGCACGCCGCGCAGGCTGGCGCCTTCGGGCAGCTCGCTGCGCAGCACCAGCAGGTTGACGAAGAAGCCGACCAGTCGCTCGCTGTCCAGCTGCTCGCGGCCTGCCTGGGTCAGTCCGATGCGCAGGTCGTGCTGGCCGCTATAGCGCTGCAGCAGCAGGTTGTAGGCGCTGAGCAGGAGCATCGGCAGCGTGGCGCCGTGGGCCTGGGCCAGGCCGCGCAATTGACGCGTCAGGTCGGCATCGACTTCCTGTTCGATCAGTGCGGCGCTCTGGCCTTTTTCACCGGTCGTGAACGGCAATTCCAGCGGTGCATGGGCGGTGCCCAGGCGCTCGCTCCACCAGTCCAGCAGACGGGCGCCCTCGCCCGCTTCCAGTTTGCTCTGCTGGGCGGCAGCAAGGTCGAGGTACTGGCGCGACAGCGCCGGCAGCACCGGCTCGCGCTGCTCGACGATGGCGCGGTAGCACTCGGCGAATTCATCCAGCAGCAGGTTCAGCGACCAGCCGTCGGCGATGATGTGGTGCACGCCGAGCAGCAGCGCCTGACGGCCGCCACCGAGGTTCTGCAGGCGCAGGCGCAGCAGCGGGCCGGCGGCCAGGTCGAAGGGTTCGGCGGCAAAGGCATCGGCATCTTCGCGGGCGGCGATATCGCGGCGGGCGTTGCCCAGGGAGCTGAAGTCGCTCTCGGTCAGTTCTACGAGCGTGTCGCTGGAGAGGCTCAACGACACTTCGCCGTCCGCCTGTTCGATGAAGCGGCTGCGCAGGGTTTCGTGGCGGCCCAGCAGCACGGCGAACGCCTGCTCCACTGCCGGACGGCGCAGTTCGCCGCGCAGGTTCATGCGCCCGGCAATGTGGTAGACGGCGCTTTCCGGCTCCAGCTTCCAGAGGAACCACAGGCGGCGCTGGGCCGGCGACAGCGGCAGCAAACCGTCACGCGGGACCTGCGGCACGGCCTCGACCTGAGTGGTCGGCAGTGCGGCCAGTGCAGCAACGAAGGCGCCCAGCTCCGGCGCTTCGAACAGCAGGCGCAGTTCCACGGCGCGACCGAGACGCTCGCGCAGGCGCGCCATCAGTTGGGTGGCCTTGATCGAATTGCCGCCCAGGGCGAAGAAATTGTCGTCACGGCGAATCGCAGGCAGCTCCAGCACTTCGCTCCACAGCGCAGCGATGGCTTGCTCCTCGGCAGTCAGTGCAGCAACCGGCCTGGCGCTGGCGCCATCGCTGATCGGTTCGCCAGCGCGCTGGATGGCGTAGGCCTGCAGGCTGCCATCGAGCAGCTGCGCGCGGCACGCCGAGCGCTGCAGCTTGCCGCTGGAAGTCTTGGGCAGTGCGCCCGGTTCCAGCAGCGCCACCACCAGCGGCGCCTCCTGGAAGGTCTCGGCAACGGCGGCGGAGATGGCCTTGGCGAGGGCTTCGGCGGAAATCAGCTTGCGCACGCTGCGCCCGACCTCGGCGGCGATGCCGATGCCTTCGCGGCCCTGGTGTTCGATGGCGAAGGCGGAGACACGGCCCTTGCGCACCAGGTCTACCTCTTCTTCCACGCAGCGTTCCAGGTCCTGCGGGTAGAGGTTCTGCCCGCGAACAATGAGCATGTCCTTGAGCCGGCCGGTGACGAAGAGTTCGCCGTTGTGCAGGAAGCCCAGGTCGCCGGTACGCAGCCAGGTGCGGCCGTCCTTAAGGGCGAAGGTGCGCGCACTGGCTTCCGGGTTGCGCCAGTAGCCCAGCGCCACGCTGGGGCCACTGCTCCAGATTTCGCCGACGCGGTCCGGGCCGAGGGTTTCGCCGCTCACCGGGTCGACCAGTTGCACGTCGTGGTCCGGCTGGGTGCGGCCGCAGTTGATCAGCGAAGTACCGCGGCCTGGGCGGGCGATGTTTTCACCCAGGGCGTTGAGGTCCACTTCCAGTTGGCCGATGCCCTCGCCGCGCACGCCGCCCGTGACGAACAGGGTCGCTTCGGCGAGACCGTAGCAGGCGTAGAAGGACGAGGCGTCGAACTGCGCGGGGGCGAACCAGGCGGCGAAGCGCTCCAGGGTGTCCGGGCGGATCGGCTCGGAGCCGGAGAAGGCCACGCGCCATTTGCTCAGGTCCAGGCCTTCCAGCGCGGCTTCGTTGACCCGCTCGCAGCACAGCCGGTAGGCGAAGTCCGGGCCGCCACTGACGGTACCGCCGAAGCGCGCGATAGCTTCCAGCCAGCGGCGCGGGCGCTCGAGGAAGTAGCGCGGCGACATCAGCACGCACTCGATGCCGCTGTAGATCGGCTGCAGCAGCCCGCCGATCAGGCCCATGTCGTGGAACAGCGGCAGCCAGCTGACGATCACGTCGTCGTCACCGATGCCGAAACCGTGACGGATCAGGCGCTCGTTGGCGACCAGGTTGCCGTGGCTGACCTGCACGCCCTTGGGCGTCGAGGTGGAGCCGGAGGTGTATTGCAGGAAGGCGATGTCGTCGTCGGCCAGTTCGGGCATCTGCCATTCGACGGCCAGCGCCGGATCGGCCTGGTCCACCGCCAGCAGCAGCGGGCTCTCGCCGTTCTCGCGGGCGCAGGCCGGGCGCAGGGCTTCGATCAGTGTGGAGTCGGTGAGCACCAGGCTGGGCTCGGCGTCATCGAGGATCGAGCGCAGGCGCGCCAGGTGCTGCGGGCGCACCGACTCCGGCGGATAGGCCGGCACGGCGATGATGCCCGAGTAGAGGCAGGCGAAGAACGCCGTGACGTAGTCCGGGCCGCTGGGCAGCAGCAGTACGGCGCGGTCGCCGTGCCGGCCGTGGCGCAGCATCCAGGCGGCCATGGCGCGGGCGCGCTCGTCCAGCTCGCGGAAGCTGATGGGTTGTTCGACGTTCTCGGCGATGAATCGCAGGGCAGTCTTGCGCGGCATTTCGCAGGCGCGCTGCAGCAGGGCCTCGACCAGGTTTCCTGCGGCTTCGTAACGGTCGTTCATGACATCACCTGTTCTGGCGGCGGGCGTGTGGGGCCTGCCGGAGGGAATTCTTGGGACTTACCGAGGCCCCTGCTTGGCATGGGCTTTCCCGGTACTCCGAACTGTTCCCTCTCCCTTCAGGGAGAGGGTTAGGGAGAGGGTGCTTCCGACCACTCCGGAGCTGGGCGCTGCCCTCTCCCCCGCCCTCTCCCTGAAGGGAGAGGGAGCTATCTGTGCCGGCTGATAGGTCCGGCGTACTTCTGACGACTCCGAGCCCTCCTCTCTTCCTTCGGGGAGAGGGAGCTATCCGTGCGGTGTTCAGGCTTGTGCATCCGCCCCATGCCCTTGCGCCATCGCCACCACTACCTTGCGCGGCCCGCTGAACGGCGAGCGCGCATGCGCCGCCAGCATGTTGTCGAGCATCAGCACGTCACCGCTGTACCAGGGGAAGCTCACCTTGGCCTCCTCCAGCACGCCGCGGACTTCGTCGAGTACGGAGGGCTCGATGGGGCTGCCGTCGCCGTAGTAGACGTTGCGCGGCAGGTCTTCCTCGTCGACGATTTCCAGCAGGCTCTCGCGCACTTCCGGTGGCAGGTTGGAGACGTGGAACAGGTGTGCCTGGTTGAACCAGACCCAGTCACGGGTCACCGGGTGCTGCGCGACCGCCTGGCAGACCTGGCGGGTTCGCAGCTCGCCGTCTTCCTTCCACTCCCAGCCGATCTTGTGAGCCCTGCAATAGGCCTCGACCACGGCCGGGTCGTCGCTGTTGAAGACCTGCTCCCAGGCCACGTCCAGGCCGTTGCCGAAGTTGCGCGTGTACATCAGCCCGCGCTCGGTGAAGCGGCGGCGGATGCCTTCATCCACCCGGCGGTAGATTTCGCGGCTGTCGGCGATAGGGGTTTCGCCGCCGCTCTGCGCGGCCTGCACGCAGTAGAACCAGATCTTCATCGGCCACTCGCGGGTGTAGGCCTGCTCGTTGTGCAGCGGGATGTGCTGGTGCGGCGGGTATTCGGTGGAGGTGTACACGCCGCTGGTGACGTTGCTGCGCGGTGTGGAGCCGAATTCATAGTTGAGCAGCGGATGGCCGAAGCCGGCGGCGAACTCGCGGAAGCGCTCCGCCGCACCGACCTGGAAACCACGGAAGAGAATGCCGGCGCACACCGGCAGGCGCTCTTCAACCAGCGGGCGCAGTTCGGCCAGAGCATCGAGCAGGCCGATACCCTCGCCGCGCGCCTGCACCAGCAACGGCAGGCCGCTGCGCGCTTCAACCAGGGAAGCGATATCGAACAGAGTGGAGGTAGGCATCTGGATTCTCCGCGAGGGGCACTCAGGCCAGCGCTGCGCTGGACGGTTTCCCCGGTTGCTGCAGGCGGCCGAGCATCAGTTCGAGCAGGCGCGCCTCGTCGGTGTTGATGAAGAAGTGGCCGCCTTCGAGCATCTCCAGGGAGAAACCGGCGCAGGTCTCGTCCTGCCAGGCCGACAGCGACTCGACCGAAAGCCGGTCGCCCTTGCCACCGAACACATGGATCGGGCAGGTCAGCTGCGGGTGCCGGCGGTAGTCGTAGCGGCCGCAGAGGAGGAAGTCGGCGCGCATCACCGGCAGGGTCAGGGCAAGCATCTCGGCATCGGCGAACACCGCCGCCGAGGTGCCGCCCAGCCGCTGCATGCGTTCGATCAACTGCGCGTCGCTCTGCTCCTGGGCCAGTTCGCGGTGGCTGTCACGGCGTGACGGCGCGGAGGCGGCCGAGGCGAAGAGGGCCTGCGGCAGCGGCAGGCCGCGCTCACGCAGGGCATGGGCCAGTTCGAAGATCAGCAGGCCGCCGAGGCTATGCCCGAACAGCGCGTAGGGCTGGTCCAGGCGCCCGGCGATCTCGTCGGCCAGTTGGCCGGCCAGCGCGCGCAGGTCGGTCTGCAGGCTTTCGGCGAAGCGCCGGCCGCGGCCGGGCAGCTCCACCGGGCAGACCTCGATCCACTCCGGTAACTGGCGCTTCCAGCGCGCATAGAGCATGGCGCTGGCCCCGGAATACGGCAGGCAGAACAGACGCAGCACGGGTCAGTGCCCCGCAGCCTGGGCGTCCATCTTCTGTCGCAGGCTCAAGGGGCGCATGTCGGTCCAGTTCGCTTCGACGTAGGCCAGGCAATCGGCCTTGCTCCCCCGCTTGCCGGCTTCGCGCCAGCCGGCCGGGACTTCCTTGTAGTCCGGCCACAGCGAGTACTGCTCTTCGCCATTGACCAGCACCTTGTAAACCGCGTCTTCGCGATCGAAAGCCATTGCTCTTCTCCTCTCTCCAGATGGCGATGCCGGCGCTGGGCCACTACCCAGTTTTTCCAGCTCTGCCATGAAGACGAGGGAGGCAATGAAATAGTTAGTGTTCTCGGATGCGATTAATTCTCATAATATATGCACCGGCGAAATTTCCTGGCTTGTCCTTCACCTGTAAGTCGAGAGTTCTGACGAATGGATGCGAACGAAAAATCTTCACACTCGTGTGGGAACCCTGTTCCAGAGCGAGTGTCGGACTCTTCCGAATAAATTGATAATAATTATCATTTGATCTAGATTGACCGCCTCAACCCATGTGGACGTCCCCGCCTCCGCCGCCGCATAGGAACACCTTGCATGTCCAAGCCAATGCCCGCCGAGTCGCGCCCCGCTCTCCACGAGCTGTTCGCCACCCACCGGCAGACCTTCATCAATGCGGCCGCACGCATCCTCGGCTGCCGCAGCCATGCCGAAGACGTGGTGCACGATGCGTACATCAAGCTCAATGCGAGCGACCTCACCCCCGGCATCCAGTCGCAGAGCGGCTACCTGATGCGCGTGGTGCGCAACCTGGCCATCGATCTCTATCGCCGCCAGGCGCTGGAGAAGCGCTACTCGGGTAGCGAGGAAGAAGGCATGCACATCGCGACGCCGTCCGCGTCACCGGAAATGGAGCACGAGGACCGGCAGACCCTGGAAGCCATCTCCAGCGCGCTGCAGACGCTGCCCGAGCGCACCCGCTACGCCTTCGAGATGTACCGCCTGCACGGCCGCACGCAGAAGGAAATCGCCGAGGAACTGGGCGTCTCCCCGACCCTGGTGAACTTCATGGTGCGTGACGCGCTGATCCACTGCCGCAAGACCCTCAAGGGCCTGGAAGAAGGTCGCAGCTGAGATGCAGTAAAAGGAGAATAGGCGATGATGCGCGATTGAAGAAGCATGGCGTCACGGACAAAGCCGCAACGCGCAGGCCGAGCCTCTCAAAGCGAGGTTTTCAAGCGGAACGCCGAACGACGGCCGATGATTCCAGTGCCACCCGTCCAACAGGTTTCACGGTCACAAGAACCTCGATGTACTCCGCTCGGATGCCACTACTCATGTCATCGATGCTGATAACCTGAGTGAAACTGTCCGTATAGGTGTGAATGAACTGGCAGATGTCATAACCCCAGTCCGTCGTCACCAGCGCGCGCCCATCGCCAATCGGGTTGCCATGGTAGTACTCGGGTTCTATGTGCACTATTTCGCCGTGAGCACTGAAAGCTCTCGTTCGCGATGGGCCTAATTTCTGAACCAACGGAACTGTGAATATGTGCATACCGCCAGGCCGCAGAGTCCGGTGTATCTCGCGGAATGCCTGCTCAGGATTGAAAATATGCTCCATGACGTCTTGCGTGACGTGAAGATCAATCGAGTTATCACCGAAGCTCAACTTTTCGAGATTCTCGTTGCGCACGCCGTTGACAAGCGTCCCCAGGTCGTCGTCATGGAAGAATTGCGATGCAATGTAGTTGCCACACTCGTTTTGAAGCTTAAGGCTTGCACCGCGCATGCAAGGAGAGGACTCATGGACAGTTCGCTCTCGCCAATCTGGCATGAACTGCTCGATGACACGCATCAACGCCCTTTCACGGGGAATGCTGCCGCATTGCGTGCAGAGGAAATGATCCCTGAGCCATGGGTTGTAAGCTTCGAACGTCGATTCCTTTCCGCAGGTCGGGCAGAACCCCCGACTTTCAAGATGAAAATCACTGCATGCATTCATTGGAACGCTCCATGTCTAGCCCGGCTGGGTGGCTCAATCTGAAAGTGTCTGAAAATCGTTAAATATCTGTGACCGCTTACTTAAAAGCAGGGGCAAACAGTACAACCCTCAGCCAGGTGTTGCAAAGACCTACTTCTATTTGGTAAGGCGAGCATGCCTCGCTCGGGGTTCATAGCCGTAAGCTCTAGAATTGATGAGCTACGGGTCTTTTCTGACCAGCCGATACTGCTCCGGCGTGGTACCCGAGAGCCGCCGGAACATCGCGATGAATGCCGAGGGGCTGCTGTAGCCCAGGTTGAAGGCGATCTGCTGCACCCCCTCTCCCGATGCCAGCGCCTCGATGGCGGCAAGAAACCGCAGGCGCTGGCGCCATTCGCCGAATGACATTCCCAACTCCCGCTGGCAGGCCCGCGCCAGGGTGCGCTCGGTGCTGTGCACGCGCTCGGCCCATTGCGCAAGGGTGCGGTTGTCGCCCGGTTCGGCCTGCAGCGCGGCCAGCACTTCGCCCAGCGCACCGCCATTGGCGTACGGCAGGTAATCGTCGTGAGGCTGCGCGGCATGCAGCTGGTCGAAAACCACTTCGGCCAGGCGCTGGTCGGCAGCGCTCTGCGGGATGTTCACCCGGCGTGCGGCGAAGTCGGAGAGGATCGCCTTGAGGATGTCGCTGATCGCCAGGGTGCAGGGGTTCTCCGGCAGCTTGCGCGCCAGTTCGGCGGACACGTACAGCGAGCGATAGACGATGGCCTGGCGGTTGTAGCAGCTGTGTAAACGCCCCGGCGGCACCCAGACGGCGTACTGCGGCGGCGAGAGGAAACGCTGGCCGTCCACTTCCAGTTCCATCACCCCGTGGGAAGCGTAATTGAGCTGGCCCCAGGCGTGGCGGTGGCTGGGCGAGTGGGTACCGGCATCGAACTCGTCGTAGCGGAAGTACAGATCGGCCGGCAGCCGATCGATGTCAGGAAGGGGAAGCGGCAATACGCGGGTCATGTCCGAAAGCCGGGGTGGATTGTCCGGTTTTCATTATACGTCTTGATTCGGACGAAGCGAAAATGGGTGCCATCTATGGAGCCCTCTCCCCCAGCCCTGGCTACGCGCCCCGCTCCAAAGGGAGAGGGAGCCGTTTGGCAGTCAGCGCAATAACGGAGTCAGCCGGCTAACACTGGACGTTCCGGCAACTCCAGACAGTCCCCTCTCCCTTCAGGGAGAGGGTTAGGGAGAGGGAAACAGTCCCACTCCGAAGCCAAACCCGAGACCCGCAAGAACCCATGAATTACCTGTTCCCCCTGCTGGCCGTGGTCATCTGGTCCGGCAATACCGTCGTCAACAAGCTCGCCGTGGGGCAGATCGCCCCGGCGGAAATCGGCTTCTTCCGCTGGCTGCTGGCCGGCGCGCTGCTGACTCCTTTCCTGCTGCGCGCCACCCTCGCCCATTGGCCGGTGATCCGCGCCAACCTGGGCAGGATCGTTACTCTCGGCCTGCTCGGCATGGCTGTTTATCAATGCCTGGCCTACTACGCCGCCGCGCTGACCTCGGCGACCAACATGGGGATCATCCTGTCGCTGATGCCGCTGATGTCCCTCGCCCTGGCGTCGATCCTGCTGCGCCACAAGATGAGCGCCGCCGCGCTGCTCGGCGCGCTGGTTTCGCTGGGTGGTGTGCTGCTGGTAATCACCCAGGGCAACCCGCGGCAGCTGATCAGCCACGGCGTGAACCTGGGCGACGGCATGATGATCGTCGCCACCCTCGCCTACGGCATCTATGGCGTGCTGCTGAAGAAATGGAACCTGCCGCTGCCACCGCTGCTGATGCTGTACCTGCAGGTGCTGGTGGCCATCGTTGCGCTGGCGCCGCTGTACCTGGCCTCGCCGCACCATGGCCTGAACGCCGCCAACCTGCCGCTGGTGCTGTATGCCGGGCTGCTGGCCTCCATCGTCGGCGCGCTGGCCTGGATGCAGGGCGTGCAGCGCATGGGGCCGAGCCGCATGGCGCTGTTCTTCAACCTGCTGCCGGTGATCACCGCCGCCATCGCCGCCGTGGTGCTGGGCGAGCAGTTGACCAGCTACCACCTGATCGGTGGCGCGCTGATCCTGGGCGGCGTGCTGCTGGCAGAACTCTGGCGGCCACGGGAGAAACCCGCCGTCATCGGCGCCCGCTGATCCAGGCGCGCCATCCACCAATCACCTCAGTCCGAAGCGGGGCATCAGGCCCTTGTAGGAGCGAGCTTGCTCGCGAACGGAGCGCCTGGCGGCGCTGGAGTCAGGCGGTTCGCGAGCAAGCTCGCTCCTAAAAATTTACGCCGGTGCGGAACTCGGCCATGAGGGTCGCCACCAGATCCGCCGCCGGCATCTCCCGCGCCAGCGGCGCGCCCTGCCCAGCCCATTGCACAGCGAAATCGCTGTTGCCCTTGGCGGTGGCTGCGGCGGTCAACGCCTTGGCAGCGTCATAGGTGATCGGGTAATCCGGCAACGCCGGCGCATCGGCACTGCCCACGTCGGTGAACAGCCGATTCACCATCCCGCGAGCGGCACGGCCGGAAATTGCCGCCGTCACCTCGGTACGCTCCCCACGCTCGCCTCGCAGTGCCGCCTTGAATGCGGCGTTGGCCGAGGACTCATTGGCGGAGATGAATGCCGTGCCCATCTGCACAGCCTGGGCGCCCAGTTCGAACACCGCGCGCATGCCCTGCCCATCCATGATTCCACCCGCCGCGATCACCGGCAGGCCTGTGCCTTTCACCAGCGTGCGGACCAGCGCGAAGGTGCCGATACGGGCGTCCTTCTCCGGCTCGAACACGCCCCGGTGACCACCGGCCTCATAGCCTTGAGCGACGATCGCATCGATGCCCGCTGCCTCGATGGAGCGGCCCTCTTCCAGGCAAGTGGCAGTCGCCAGAAGACGGATACCGGCGGCCTTCAGGCGATCGATCCAGCGCTGCGGCGGCAGGCCGAAGTGGAAGCTGACCACGGCCGGGCGCGCCTCGATGAGGAACTCCAGCATGTCCGGATCGGCCAGGAAGCTGCGATAGATCTCGGTGATCTGCTGCGGCGGCTGCGCATCGAACTCGGCGAACAGCGGGCGCAGATGCTCCAGCCAGGCCGCCTCGCGTGCCGGATCGGCCACCGCCGGGCGGTGGCAGAACAGGTTGAGGTTGAGCGGCTTGTCGGTCAGCGCGCGGGTCTGCTCCAGCAAGGCGCGGGCCTGCGTCGCGTTGCTGGCGCCCAGGCCGATGGAACCCAGGCCGCCGGCATTGGAGACCGCCGCGGCCAGCGCCGGGGTGGACACGCCAACCATGGGTGCCTGGATGATGGGAAACTGGATGCCGAGCAGATCGGTGATGCGCATGACGGGGTCCTCAACGTCAGGGTCGGCGAAGTCGCCGTTTGGCCTGTGATGGCTTGACTTAAAATCTCATAAAGAGAATATTCGTCGCAACATATTCTCTATTGAAGATTAATCATGGATCTCTCCAGCCTGGAAATCTTCCGTTGCGTGGCCGAGGAACAGAGCGTCACCCGCGCCGCGGCCCGCCTGCAGCGCGTGCAATCGAACGTCACCACGCGCATCCGCCAGCTTGAGGAAGACCTTGGCGCGGCGCTGTTCCTGCGCGACGGCAAGCGCATGACGCTGACCGACCAGGGCCGCGACTTCCTCCGCTACGCCGAGCAATTGCTCGCCCTCGCCACCGAAGCCCGCCAGTCACTGCACCCGAGCAGCGCCACCGGCAGCCTGCGCCTGGGCAGCATGGAAGCCGCCGCCGCCAGCCGGCTGCCGGAAATCCTGGCACGCTTTCACCGGGCCTATCCCGACGTGGAGCTGCACATCACCACCGGCCACAGCCAGAAGCTGATCAATGAAGTGCTGAACCGTCAGCTCGACTGCGCGCTGATCTCCCATCCGGACATTCTCCACGCCGAACCCGGCTTCGAATCACTGCTGGAGCGCGGCCTGTGCGCCGAACCGGTGTTCCGCGAGGAGTTGCTGCTGGTGCTGCCGGGCGACCATCCACCGGTAACCCGGCCCGAGGATGTGCAGATCCGCACGCTGGTGGGCTTCGCCCGTGGTTGCACTTACCGGCAGTTGCTGGAGCGCTGGTTGAAGGGAGCGTCGCTCGCCGTGCAGGAGGTCGGTTCGTACCATGGCATCCTCGCCTGCGTTAACGCCGGTTCCTGCTTTGGCGTGCTGCCTCGTTCAGTGCTGGAGCTGCATCGGGATATGCCGGCCCTGCAGGTGGTGCCGCTGCTGGAAGTGGACACCCTGCTGATCTGGCGCGAAGGCTATGCCACCGGCGCCTTCCAGCGCTGGCGGGAAGCCCTCGAGGCACGCCCGTGAGCCGCACCCGCCGCCTGCCCGCGGCGCTGTCGGCAGCACTGATCCTTGCCGTGGGCATGGGCTTTGGCCGGTTTGCCTTTACCGGGCTCTACCCGCTGATGGTGCGCGACGGCGTGCTCAGCGTCACCGGCGGCTCGCTGGCGGCCTCGGCCAATTACGCCGGCTACCTGCTGGGCGCGCTGCTGCTGGCGCGCAGCCACGAACGACATGCGGCACGCATCTGCCTGATCGCCCTGGTCGGCACCTTGGCCGCTCTCGCCGCCATGGCCATTCCGGCACCCGTCTGGTTTGCCGTCGGCGTGCGTCTGCTGGCGGGCGTGCTCACGGCCATGGTGCTGGTCAGCGCGGCGCAATGGCTGTTGCAGAGCATGGGCGAAAGCCATGGCGCACCAATGATGTTCGCCGGTGTGGGCGTCGGCATCCTGGTCTCGGCGGAACTGATTGTCGCCGGCAACGCCTTCGGCCTGCGCAGCGCCGCGATCTGGTGCGTACTGGCGCTGGCCGGGCTGGTGCTGTCGCTGCTGGCCACCCCCGCGCTGGGCCGCGCAGCACCGACTGCGCCGCAGCAGACAACGAACGGTACGGGGCCAATGCCCGAGCTGTCCGCCTTGATCATCCTGCTGGTCTACGGCCTGGCCGGCTTCGGCTACATCATCACCGCCACCTACCTGCCATTGCTGATGAAGAGCGGCCTGGGCGCCATCGACCCGCTGCAGGTCTGGGCCGCCTTCGGCCTGGGTGCGGCACCGTCGTGTTTCCTCTGGCATCGGCTGCACGTGAGGCTCGGTGGCCGTCGCGCATTGGCGCTGAACCTGCTGGTGCAGGCCGTCGGTGTGATGCTGCCGGCACTGGGCGAGTCCGCCTTCCTTTATCTGGGCAGCGCGGTGCTGGTGGGTGGCAGCTTCATGGGCACCGTGACCATCGCCATGCCGGCGGCCCGCGCGGTGGCCGCGCAGGTGCGCTTCAACATGCTGGCGGCGATGACGGCGCTGTATGGCGTCGGGCAGATCGCCGGCCCGCTGGCCGCCAGTGCGTTGCGCGGGTTGACCGGCAGCTTCATTCCGGCCCTGGGCGCCGCCGCCAGCGCCCTGCTGATCGGCGCGCTGTGCTGCCTGCCACTGCGCCGCACGATATCCTGTAGGAGCGAGCTTGCTCGCGAATAGCCTCAACACTGCCGCTGCCTGGAACTCCTTTCGCGAGCAAGCTCGCTCCTACATAAAGCAGCCGACGTCGCGCCTGTTCAGGCCGGCGGCTGCTGGCGGAAGGACACGCCCAGGCGGTTCCACACGTTGATGGCGCCGATGGCCACGGTGAGGTCAACCAGTTCGCGTTCGCTGAACTGCTCGCGAGCGAGCTGAAAAACCTCCAGCGGCACTTTCGACTCGGACAGCAGCGTCACCGACTCGCTCCAGGCCAGCGCCGCACGCTCACGCTCGGTGAAGAACGGCGATTCGCGCCACACGCTGACGGCGAACAGGCGTCGTTCGGTCTCGCCATTGCGGCGCGCTTCCATGGCGTGCATGTCGGCACAGAAGGCGCAGTTGTTCACCTGCGACACGCGCAGGCGCACCAGTTCCAGCAGTGGCTTCTCCACCGACAGCTCGAAGATGGCGGCTTCCAGTGCCAGCACTGCCTTCAGCGCTTCCGGCGAGGCAGTGTAGTAATCCAGACGCGGCTCCATGACGGGAACTCCAGACGATGACCCGGCCATTGTGCGCCGGCGCCTCGTCCTGAGAGGTGGCCAATCCGCGGAAATTGCACCGCGCAACTTCACCACGGCCAATGCCGGCGCTACGCTTGCGCGACCGCCCTGCCCCGGAGTTCGCCCTTGGAGCTGCACCTGATCATCCACGGCCAGAAAGATCTCGCCGGGCAACTCTATCGCCAGCTGCGCGAAGCCATCGACTCCGGCCGCCTCGCCGCCGGCACCCGCCTGCCGCCCAGCCGCCTGCTTGCCGAGCAGTTGGGTATCTCGCGCAAGACCATCTCCGACACCTACGCCCAGCTCACCTATGAAGGCGTGCTGGTGGGCAAGATCGGCAGCGGCACCTTCGTCAACACGCACCTGCCGCGGCATGACCGGCGCCAGGATGGCGTGCGCTTCGCCAGCCAGGAAAACATCGAGCGCTGGTCCAGCCTCGACACCCGCCTGCGCCACCCCGGCGCCGCCGGCACGGCGAAGGCCGACTTCATCGGCGGCGCCACCACCCAGTTGCAGTTCCCCCAGGAAGAATGGCGGCGCTGCGTGAACCATGCGCTGCGCCAGATGGCCGGCATGCGCGGGCACTACAGCGCCCCCGAGGGTATCGCGCCGTTGCGCGATGGCATTGCCCGACACATATCCTACGCACGCGGGGTGAACTGCCAACTGGACGACGTGATGGTCTGCAATGGCGCGCAGCAGGCGCTGGACCTGCTTGCCCGCGTCATGCTCCGCCCGGGTGACAAGGTCGCGATGGAAGACCCCGGCTATACCCCGGCGCGGCTGATCTTCCAGACCCTGGGTGCCGACGTGGCCAGCGTGCCGGTGGACGCCGAGGGCATCTGCGTTGACCTGATTCCCGAAGGCACGCGGATGATCTACACCACCCCGTCGCACCAGTTCCCGCTGGGCATGCCAATGAGCCCGGCGCGCCGCGAAGCGCTGCTGGCGCGGGCGCTGGAGCTGGGCGCGCTGGTGATCGAGGACGACTACGACAGCGAGTTCCGCTACGAAGGCCGGCCCACCGATGCGCTGCAGAGCCTCGACCGGGACGGCGTGGTGGCCTACATCGGAACGTTCTCCAAGGTGCTGCTGCCGGAGCTGCGCCTGGGCTATCTGATCCCGCCGCCCAGCCTGTTCACCGCGCTGGTGCGCGCCCGGCAGATCAGCGACTGGCACAGCTCGACCCTGCCGCAATGGGCGCTGTCCAAGTTCATCGCCGAAGGCTACCTGCTCAAGCACATCCGCCGTTGCCACGGCATCTACGCCGGGCGCCGCGAACGGATACTCGCGCGGCTGACCGGCGACCTGGCGCCCTGGCTGGAGGTGGTGCCCTCGGTGGCCGGCTTCCACCTCACCGCGCTGCTGCGCCAGCCAGCCAACGTGGCGCTGCTCACCGAACTGGCGCGCAAGGTCGAAGTCGGCCTCTACGGCCTGGCGCCCTTCCACCACCAGGTGCCGGTGCGCGACGGCCTGCTGCTGGGTTTCGGCGCCATCGACACGCTGGATATCGACCCGGCCCTGGACAAGGTGCGCGACCTGTTGCAGCAGTTGACCTGAGCCATACCATCATGCCCAGCGAGCGTAGGAGCGAGCTTGCTCGCGAACCGCATGGCACTGGGCTTGTTCGCGAGCAAGCTCGCTCCTACAGGTCCGTCACGCGGGGCGTATTGGCCCAACGGTTTTCCCGGGAATTGGCCGTTCATGCGCAGGCGGCGTGGCCGTAACCTTCCAGCATCGGTTTTGAAAGCCGGTTCCGGCCTTTACCGGATGCCAGCGCCAGCGCTCAATGGCCATCCATTGCAGAAGGAGCCCCGTCATGTCCCCGTCCGCCATTGCCATCGTCCGCGTCCAGGCATTCCCCGGCCAGGCCAGCGCGCTGGGTTCCTACCTGGGCGAGCTGCTCGAACAGGTGCGCCGCCAACCGGGCTGCCAGTCCGGCGAGCTGCAGGCGCTGGCCGCCGACCGCTGGCAGGTATCGACCTGCTGGGCCAGCCAGGCCGAGCTGGAGGCGCACCTGTCCGGCCCGAAAGCACAACAGTGGCTGGGCCGGCTCGGCAGTGGTGAATTGGCGCTGGGGCTGGAGTTCGAGAGCCGCAGCGCCGAGTGACTCAGAACGGCGAGCGCACCACGCCGCCGTCCACCCGCAATGCCGCGCCATTGGTGGCCGACGATGCCTCGGAGCAGACGTAGACCACCAGGTTGGCCACCTCCTCCGGGCGCGCGAAGCGCTGCAGCAGGGAGCTGGGCCGCGCACTGCGGAAGAACTCGGCCTCGAACTCCGCGAACGGCTGGCCGCCGGAGAGTTTCTCGACGAACTCGTTGACGCCCTCCGAGGCGGTCGGCCCCGGCAGCACCGCGTTCACCGTCACGCCGGTGCCGGCGCAGGTCTCCGCCAGCCCGCGGGACAGGCTGAGCTGGGCCGTCTTGGTGACGCCGTAGTGGATCATCTCCACCGGGATCACCATGCCGCTTTCGCTGCTGATGAACACCACCCGGCCCCAGTTCTTCTGCTTCATGCCCGGCAGGTAGGCGCGGGACAAACGGACACCGGAGAGCAGGTTGACGTCGAGGAAGCGCACCCAGTCTTCGTCGGGAATCTCCTCGAAGGGCTTGGGATCGAAGATCCCCAGGTTGTTCACCAGTACGTCCACCGCCGGATAGCGCTGCACCAGCGCGGCAACCTGCTGCGGGTCGGAAAGATCGCCGGCGAAGCCTTCCACCCTGGCGTCCGCCTGGGCGGCGCGGATGCGCCCCAGCGCCTCGTCCACGGAAGCCTGGCTGCGGCCATTGAGGATCACCCTCGCCCCTTCGCGGGCCAGGCCCTGGGCAACGGCGAAACCGATGCCCTTGGTCGAACCGCTGACCAGGGCGAGCTTGTCGGACAAATGCAGGTTCATGGGGTGTCTCCGGGGCGGAAGTATGGGGCGGGCGCGGCATCGCAACCTGGGCCCGTGGACGGAACAGGATAGATGAAGGCCCGCAAGGCGCAGGCCTCAGTGGTCGGAAGGTGTTTCAGGCTTCGCTGGCGCCGCGTGCCATTGCTCCCTGGGGACCCATTTCGCTTCCTGCGGGTCGCCCAGGTAGTGCGGCGACATGATCTGCACGCCGTATTCGTTGAACACGTCCTGGATATTCGCGTGCAGTACGCTCAGCAGCAGTGCGCGCGGGCGCGGCTCGCTGGGGATGGCCTGGGCGACCAGGCGGTATTCGGGGTAGAAGTCCGACAGCGCGGTCTGGAACACCTGCGGCGCCGGGGTTTGCAGTATCCCGTCGGTGCGCCGCGCCGCTTCGATGAGCATGGCTTCCACCTGCCGCCACGGGGTGTCGTAGCCAATGGTGACCACGGTATCCACCACGTAGCCCTGGCCCTGGACGATGCGCGAATAATTGCGCGTCACGGAGCCGGTGATCATCGAATTGGGCAGCGTCAGCACCTCGCCCAGGCCGGTGCGGATGGTGGTATTGAACACGCCCACCTCGGTCACCGTGCCCTCGTTGTCGCCAATGCGGACGAACTCGCCCACCCGCAGCGTGCGCGAGTAGGTGAGGATCAGCCCCGAGGCAGCCTGGCCGATCACGCTGGACGCACCGAGGGAAATCATCAGGCCGACCAGCACCGAAAGGCCCTTGAAGGCTTCGGTGCCGGAACCGGGCAGGTACGGGTAGGCCATGACAATGGCGAACAGCCAGATCGCCAGGGAGGTCAGCCGCGTGGTCGGCTGCAGGGTTTCCTCGGTCAGCCAGCGCAGGTTGCCCGGCCGTGCCATGCGTTGCAGTACATGGCGGGAGAAGCCGCTGATGGCGCGGGCGATGATCAGGATGCACAAGGCGACTGCCAGCCCCGGCAGCGCGTCGAGCATGCCGTTGATCAGGTATCGCGCGAGGTTGATCAGATGCACATTGAGGCTCTCGCCCCAGGGCCGGGTATAGGGGAAGCGCGACAGCACGAAGCTCAGCCACTGGTAGCTGAAGAGGAACACCAGCAGCCAGTAGACCAGCCAGATCAGCCGCCCCACCAGGTAATAGAGGTAGCGGCTGCCCAGCAGGGGCATCTGGCCAACCTTGAGACGGCCGCTGTGCCGGCTCATCACGTCGGGCAGGCGAGCCAGCAGTTTGCCCCGCACATAACCGACGCCGCGCAGCAGCAACAGATAGGCCAAGGTGGCCACCGCCGCCAGCCCCAGCGCGCTGAGCAGATAGCGCACGCTGCCCGCTTCGCGATTCTCGGCCACCGCAAGGCGCAGGTTCGCGGCGGCTGCCTCGGCGGCGGCACGCACCGAACTGCCCGGCGGGTCGACATCCTCGGGCGAAACGATGAAGGCGCGGCTATAGCCGAGCAGGACCATGTAGCTGTCCTGGATCGGGTCGAGATTCACCTTCAGCTCATCGCCACCCTGCAGGGCTTCCTCGATGGTCGCCTTGGCGCGGTGCGCACGCACCTGCGGTGACTCGCCGAGCAGCGTGGCGCGAAACACCAGGATGTTGCGATTTTCGACTTTCAGTTCCGCCGCGGCATCGTCGGCAGCGCGTACGGCCGTGGCCGGCATCTCGGCGGCGATCCCTGCCTGCGCCCACAGCCCTGCCAGCCACACCAGCAGCAGACACCTGCCCAGCACTTTCCCCATCCCCAACCCCCGTCGCTCCGGCGCCCTGTCCCGGCCTCTCAAGGACCGCTCGCTCAAGCGTAGCCAAAGTCGGAATTTGCGCCGGACATGCGGCGAAACGTCTCCATTTGTCGGTCGTTACTGCGGAAGCCGCGCCGGGCGCAGAACTGATCCATTCGGCTGTAAGATTTTTGATACTTAACTGTCGCTTATGTCGCTGTTCTGCTTGCGATAATTCGGATTGGTACTAGCGTAAATTGCGTAAGCAGATATGCGTAGGACTGCTTTCCTCGGGGACTTACTTAGCCGGAAGTTAGGAAATGCAGGCCAAATTCCGTTCGAAACTGTTCCAGCCCGCCGCCCACGCGCTCGCGCTGGAGCAACGCATTCTCTTCGACGGCGCTGCCGCAGCGGCTGTCGATCAACAGCATCATGACGCCACTGCGGGCGCCGACGCCAAGGACACGGCCAAGCCGGCCACCGCGGTCGAAGCACGGGCCCAGGCGGCGGCGCCCGCGCAGGCCGCGCCACGCAACCTGGTGGTCATCGATGCGCGCCTGGAGAACCGCGACCAGTTGGCCGCCAACCTGCCGGTGGGCACCACCGCGCTGGTGGTCGACGCCGGGCAGGACGCCATCGCGGCGATCAGCAACGCGCTGACGCAACTGGGCAAGGTCGACTCGATCCAGATCTTCTCCCACGGCGCCACTGGCCAGTTCACCCTGGGCAACCAGACCTTCACCAGCCAGAGCGTCGATCAGCTCGGCGATCGCCTCAGCGCCTGGCGCGGCGAACTGAACGCCGGTGCGGACATTCAGCTCTATGGCTGCGACGTCGGCGCGGGGAGTTCCGGGCAGGCACTGGTCAATGAACTGGCGCGCTGGACCGGCGCCGATGTCGGCGCCTCAAGCAATGCCACGGGTTCCACCAGCGCCGGTGGCGACTGGAACCTGGAAGTGCGCTCGGGAGACGTCGACAAGGCCATCGCCCTCAGTGCCACGACGCTGGTGGACTTCCGGGGCCTGCTGGCCGACGCCAGTCCGACCGTCAGCATGGGCAGCGGTGGATCGGCGGTGCGCCTGGGCGACGACGTGACCTTCACCGTCAGCTTCAGCAACACCTCCACGCAAGTGGGCTACGCCCCCTACATCGATGTCTTCCTGCCGGCCACCGGCCGCGACGGCAACGACGGCGCGAGCTTCGTCAGTGCGACCTACCTTGGCCGTGCGGTGAACGCCACGGTGCTCAACTTCGATGCCAGCGGCAACGCCACCCATCCCCTGGCCAAGGACGCCAACGGCAATCCGCTGGTGATCAACGCCGCCAGCGTCGGCATGAAGCCGGGCGACCAGATGGTGGTTCTGCAACTGCCCTACGCCAGCGTGATCAACGGCCAGCCGAGCATCGACATCCAGGTCACCGCGCACCTGAGCAACCTTGCCGACACCACCTACTCCGACGGCGCGCCCAACCTCACAATCAACGCCCGCGGCGGCTTCGAGTACGGCAACGACTCGCTGAACAACCCGGCGCAGGACCCGACCCTCGTCGAGGCCGCGCTGCACAGCTTCATCATTACCCCGACGCTGCTGTCGGTGACCCAGACCGTGGACATGCCCGAAGGCGAAACCGTCACCGGACCGAACTTCACGCGCACCGAGACCGTCACCGTCACCCCCGCCACCGGCCAGACGCTGACCAATGTCACCGTTACCCAGACCGTCCCCGACCAGGTGCACGTCAGTGCGATCACCCCCGGCGCTGGCGGCACGCTGACCTCGATCACCCTGCATGACGGCACAGTGCTGACCAACCCGGCGCTGATCGCCGCGGCCCTGGCCAACCCCAACGTATTCGTCAGCAGCTACTCCATCCACTACGACACCCTGAGCGGCCCGAGCACGACCCAGGTCAGCTTCTACGTGCCGGAGATCGACGCCAACGGTCGCCCGGTGATCGACCCGGCCACCGGCAATCCGACGACCATCACCTTCGGTACCGCGACCGTCAACGGCAACTGGAACCCGCTGGACCCGCGCGACCGCCCCACCGATCCGAACGGTTATCCCTTCACCGAGACCGGTAATGGCGCTGGCGTCACCTTCGTCGCCAAATCCATCACCCTGCTCAAGGAAGTCAACCTGCAGAACGACGTCGGCCAGGCCGGCCTGACCCCCGGCGATACCCTGCGCTACAACATGGAAGTGGCCATCTCCGACTTCTTCGCCTTCGGCAAGAACATCCTCGGCCAGGGCCAGTTCACCATCACCGACCATCTCAGCGACGGCCAGACCTTCAGCACCACCAACCCGCCGACCATCGTCATCCAGATGCATGGCGGCAGCCAGGTGATCCCGCTGATCTACACCGCCACGGTCAACGCCGATGGCAGCACGACGCTGGTCTTCGACATCGCCCAATCCATCGCCGCCGCTGTGCAGGGGCCGGGTGTCTACGCGCTGTACGGCGACCTGTGGGGCAACGATCCGCTCGAAGGCGCTACCAGTCTGACCATCGTCTATGACGCGGTCGTCGACACCACGTACACCTCCGATCACCCGCCCCACGACCAGCTCAACGAAGGCGACAGCGTCGGCAATAACGCCACGGTCGATGCCTCCGTGCTGCGCGACTCGGTGAACATCGGCGGCATCCAGACCGATGGTTCCAGCACCACCAGCACCATCCAGACCTCCAACGTCGACATCGACCTGACCACGGTCAATGGCAACGTGCCGCCCGCAGACGGGGAACTGCGTCCGGGCGATGTGGTGACCTTCACCATCACCTACGACCTGCTGGTCGCCGACTACGAGAACTTCACCCTCACCGCCTACCTGCCCCTGCCGCTGCTGAATGCCAATGGCATCAACTGGAGCCAGGGCGCGGGTGTTGGCCAATGGACCTTCGGCAGCGGCAACAATATCGGCGACGTGCCCGACAGCGTCACCACCGGGCCGGGCAACTCGATCATCTTCAACTTCGGCAACTTCGCCTCGGGTGGCCTGAATGGCGGCCGGGTGCAGGTGCAATTCACCATGCGCGTGGGCGACCAGCCCTATGCCGACCATCGTTCGCTGGATGTACTGGCGCAATCCAGCCAGACCACCACCATCGACAAGACGGTACTGATCTCCTCCGACGTCGCGGAGATCGTCTCGGTCGCCGAGCCGGTGCTGGACATCAAGCACGGCGTGGTTTCCAGCAGCAACGGTACGGTCACCGGCACCACCGGCAGCTGGACCGCTCCCGGCACCAGCGGAGTGCCCTTCGGCGGAAGCGTCACGGCTATCACGGCGGTGGATGGCAACGTCAGCGGCATCGACGGCGGCGATACGCTGCGCCTGGCCACGGCGATAGAGAACACCGGTGGCGGCGGCGCCTACGACGTCACCACCAGCGTCACGCTGCCAGCCGGCGTCACTTTCGTCGGTGGCAGCCTGGGCGCTGCCAACCTGCAGATATACCGGGGCGATGGAACCCAACTGATCGCCGGGGTGGACTATAGCGTCAACGGCAACACCATCACCTTCCTCGACGCCAACGGCCAGGCGACCCTCCTCGCCGGCCGCGCCGGCGCCGCCGACGGCAACGACGCTGCCGGCCGCAACGTGGTGGTGATCACCTACGACGTCACCGTCGACAATGCCATCCTCGCCTCGCGCACGCTGCAATCCAGCGCCTCGCTGACCAACTACGCCAGCGTCAACGGCGGCCAGGACTTCACCCCGACCGACCTGACGGAAATCGCCAACCAGCAGGTTGCCGCCCCGACCATCGTCAAGGGCTACAAGGACGGCAGCCTCAGCGCCGACGACTCCAGCGCCGGCCACACCACCGGCAGCAACCTGGTGATCGGCGAGAGCATGACCTACGACATCGTCGTCACCCTGCCCGAGGGCTTCACCGGCAACCTGCGCATCAACGACCTGATCCCGCCGGGCATGCGCCTGGACACCAGCTTCAACGGCGTGGGCTACCAGATCATTACCACTACCCTCGCCAATGGCGGGAGTGGTGCGCTGGCCCAGGACTTCGGCGGTGGCACCCTGAACGTCTCCAGCTTCTCCGTCGACGCTGGCGACGGCGGTGACATGCACCTGGTATTCAGCACGGCGGGCTCCAACGCCGACAACAACACCGGCAACAACGCCTTCGTCATCCGTCTGGTGCTGGTGGCGAACAATGTGATCGGCAACCAGCAGGGCGTGGTGCTGAATAACGGCGCGCAACTGGTCTACAGCGATCCCGACGGCGACACGCCCAACGGCGCCACCGCCGTCGACCGCGCGCTGAACAGTGCCCAGCAGCCCAGCGTGACCATCGTCGAGCCGACCCTGGCGGTGACCCAACAGATCACCACCACACCTGCCTTCGGCGGTTTCGACCAGGGTGATACCGTCACCTTCGACATCACCATCGCCAACAACTCCGGCACCAATGCCTTCGACATCAGCCTGCTGAACGTGCTGCCGACCCAGATCGACAACATCGCTTTCAATGGCACCATCACCTACAACAATGGCGCCACCAACAATGGAACCATCGACTTCATCATCCAGAACGGCCAACTGATCACCGCCAATGGCGCCAATATCGACATCGCCAATGGCGGCAGCATCGTCATTCACCTGACCGGGGTGGTGAACGCCAGCGCTGCCGGCCTGGCAGTGATCCCCAACAATGTCGTGGTGCGCTGGACCAGCCTGGACGGCACCAGCAACACCACCGACACCAGCGCCGGCGAGCGTGGCGGCGACGACGGCCTGCTCAATTCCGGCGTGCTCAACGACTACCGGCAGATCAGCACCCTGCTGATCCCGGTCACCAACGGCATCCTGGTCTCGCGTATCGGCGGTGTCGACGCCACCCCGCCGGCCACGAATTCCTCGGGCGCCATCGACACCACCGGCCTGCAGGAAACCGTGGTGGTCGGCGAGATCGTCCGCTACCGCGTGACGGTGCTGGTGCCCACCGGCGACAACCCCAATTACCAGATCCGCATCGAGCTGGATGCCGGGCTGGAGTTCATTCCCGCCAACCTCAACAACATTCTCATTGCCCTGGGTTCCAGCGCCATCGGCGGCCTCACCACGGATGCCACCAACCTGATCAGCGGCGGCAGCCTGGGCATGATCGGCAACCAGTCCAGCGACGTGGCGCAGGCGATCCACCCGGACCTGTCCGGCGATCACCCCACCGGTATTTTCAATATCAACAGCGGCCGCCTGAACATCGTTACCGACCCCGTCACCGGTCGCCAGACCGTCACATTCAGCCTCGGCAACCTGACCAACACCGAAGTGAACGACGGCGATCTGGAAGGCGTGATCCTGGAATTCAACGTGCGCGTCACCAACATCGCCAGCAACCAGACCGGCGCGCAATTGGGCATGAATGTCGTGGAGCACGTAGGCCTCGGCGACGGGGTCGATCGCGGCAAGAGCGATACGATCTTCGAGCGCGTAGTCGAGCCCAGCTTCACCGGCATGGACAAGTCGGTCATCGACATCGCCGCCGGCAGTGTGGCGGGCACGACCAACGCCACCGTCTCCGTCAGCTTTACCCAGAACGGCGAAGTACCGGCCTACAACGTCGTGCTGCGTGACCAGTTCCCCAGCGGCAGCGACTACGCCATCCAGAGCGTTATCATCAACGGCACCAGCTACACCACCGGCAACCTGCCGGCGGGCGTCACCGCCAGCGTCGTAGGCGGCCAGGTGGTGCTCAACTTCGACCAGTTGAACGTCAACGACAAGGTGCAGGTGATCTACAACGTCACCCTGCCCAATACCGTGATCCCCGACGACGCCAACAGCTCCGCGGTGCTGACCTGGACCAGCCTGCCCACAAGCTTCGAGAATGCCGGTTGGGGCGGCTCGTTGCCGCTGACCGCTGGCGGCGCTGACGGTGAGCGGACCGGCGCGGACGGTGCGAGTGGGTTGAACAACTACATCCTCGCCGACGGCGCCGGCATGGGCGTGGTCCGGGGTACCCTGTGGGACGACACCAAGTCCGCCACCAACAGCGTGACACCTGACGGGCCGGGCCTGGGCGGCATCGCCGTCAATCTCACCTGGGCCGGCGACGATGGCATCTTCGGCAACGGCGACGACCGCACCTTCAGCACCGTGACCGCCAGCGACGGGACCTACCAGTTCGCCCTGCTGCCATCGGGCAACTACCTCGTTGCCGTGGCACAGAACTTCCAGCAGGCGACCGACAATCGCTTCCAGGTGCGCATCGACACCGACACCGGTACCGCCACCACCGGCCTGGGCAGCATCAACCTCGCCCTGGGCGAAGGCACCATCGGCACCGCGGATGCCGGTTACGTGCACCTCAACGAAGCCCCGATCAACACCGTGGCCAACCAGCACGGCGTCGAGGACACCGTGCTGCATATCGTCGGCCTGGCCACCAGCGACGTCGACGTCAACGCAGGCAACGCAAATGGCGTGATGACCGTCACCTTGACGGTGGTGCATGGCACGATCTGGCAGAGCGCCACGGCACCGGGTGCCACTGACGCGCCACCGGCCGGCGCAGGCCGCACGCTGGTACTGACCGGTACGCTGCAGCAGATCAACGTGCTGCTCAGCCAGATCTATTACAAGGGCGACCAGGACTTCAACACCTCGCGCAACAGCGAGACCCTGACCATGGTCACCAACGACCAGGGCAACTTCGGCGACAAGGACGGCGACGGCATCCCGGGCGAGAACCCCGATGACGCGCTGACCGACACCGACGTGATGACCATCATCATCGACCCGGTCAACGATGCCCCCATCGCCCGCCCGGACATCAGTATCGCCATCGAGGCCGGCGGCCTGAACAATGCCGACCCGGGCGTCAATCCGACCGGCAACGTGCTGGACAACGACACCGACGTGGATATCGCCACCAACGGCGATGTAATCAAGGTCACGCGGGTGGAGAACTCCATCGGCGGCTTCGTCACGGTCCCGGCCGCCGGCCCAGTCAGCCTCGTCGGTCGTTACGGCACGCTGACCATCACCGCCACCGGCGGTTACCAGTACGTGGTAGACAACAACAATGCCGAGGTCCAGGCCCTGCGCACCCCCGGTAACGTGCTGCGCGAATCCTTCGGCTATTTCATCACCGACAGCGGCGGCCTCAGCAGTTCGACCTCGCTGACCATCGATATCCACGGTGCCAACGACACCCCCATCGCCAACGGCGATGTCGGCACCGCTATCGAGGCCGGCGGCACCAACAACGGCACGCTGGGCCAGGATGCCACCGGCAACGTGCTCACCGGCGACCCCATCACCGGCGCCGGCGCCGACACCGATGTCGACTCGGTAGCCCTGGGCGAGACCAAGTCCGTCACCCTCATCCGCTACGACGGCCCCGGCGGCGGCCGCGTATTCCCGGTAAGTACCGGCGCTGCGACGTCCGTCCAGGGTGCATTCGGCACCCTGACGATCAATGCCGACGGATCTTACCGCTACGTCATCGACAACACGCTGGCGGCCGTGCAGCGGCTCTCCCCTGGCGATACCCTGGTCGAAGACTTCACCTACCAGATGACCGACGCCGGCGGGCTCAGCTCCGTCACCACCCTGACCATCACCATCCAGGGCGCCAACGACGCACCGGTGGCGGTGGACGACCACAACACCGCCACCGCCGCCGCCAGCGACGGCACCCCGGGCGCGGTCAACGCCAACGGCAACGTGATCACCGGTGATAGCAATGGCGTCGGGGCCGATACCGACATCGATCGGCTCGACCAGCCCAACGCCACCCAGCTCAAGGTCGACGGCGTGCGCTCGGGTCTGGAAACCGCCGGTGGAGCGCTCACCCCAGTCACCACCGGCACACCCGCCGATATCTTCGGCACCGTGGCAAGACTGGCCAACGGCACCCTCATCAGCGGCAACTTCGGCGAACTGACGCTCAACGAGGACGGTACCTACAGCTTCATCGTCAACAGCGCCGATCCGGCCATCCGCGCTCTTACCGCCGGGCAGAGCCTGGACGTCATCTTCACTTACCGCATCCACGACACCGGCAACCTGACCGACCTTGCGCAACTGGTGATCACCGTGACCGGGGTGAACGACCCGCCCGTGGTCAACCCCGTGACGGTCGACGCCATCGAAGCCGGTGGCCTGAACAACAACATTCCGGGCGTGGACCCGAGCGGCAGCATCCGCTCGTCCTACAGCGATCCGGACGGCGACACCCTGACCATCACCGGCGTCATCAGCCCCACCGGCAACAACGGCACCGTGGGCCAGAGCCTGGCCGGCCGCTACGGCAGTCTGGTGCTCGATGCCCAGGGCAACTACCGCTACGTCGTGAATAACGCCAATGCCGCGGTGCAAGCCCTGCGCACCGACGCCGATCGCCTGACCGAAGTCTTCCAGTACAGCGTCAGCGATGGCAACGGCAAGACCGTCACCTCGACCTTCACCGTGGTCATCCACGGCCGCAACGACACACCCATCGCGGTCAACGACACCGCCACCGCCATCGAGGCCGGCGGCACCAACAACAGCAGCGGCGGGCAGAACGCCAGCGGCAACGCCCTCACCGGCGTACCCGGAACCGGGGCCGGCGCCGACACCGACGTCGACTCCGGCGACAGCAAGACCGTCGATGGCATCGGCTTCGGCGTGCTCGGCGCCAATGGCAGCTTCATCCAGGTGTCGACAGGAACAGCCGCGGCGGCCGGCAGCTATGGCAGCCTGAGCATCGATGCCAATGGCAACTTCGTCTACGTCGTCAACAACGACCTGGCCGCCGTGCAGGCATTGAAGGCCGGCGACACACTGGTCGAGACGTTCACCTACCGCATGCACGACACCGCGGGGGCCAGCTCGCTGGCGCGGATCACCATCACCATCCAGGGCAGCTACGACGCCCCGGTGGCCAACGACGACATCAACTATGCCGTGGCCAACCTCGACGGCAGCGGCGGGCGCAACCCCACCGGCAACGTGATCACCGGCCTGACCGGGATCTTCGACGGTATCGGCAAGGACACCGATGTCGATGCCGGTGACCACATGCGCGTCACCACCATCGCCAAGGGCCCCGAGGGCGCGCAGGTAAATACCGTCGCGGTGGTGCCGGGCAGCCCGCAGACCATCCTGGGCGCCTTCGGCACCCTGGTGATCAACGCCGACGGCAGCTACCAGTACTTCGTCGACAGCAACAACGCGACCATCCGGGCGCTCGGCCCGCTGGCATTCGCCATCGAGGAATTCACCTACCAGGTGACCGATGACGGCAACCTCAGCGACCAGGCCACCCTGGTCATCCTGATCCGCGGCGAGAACGACCCGCCGATCACCTCGCCGGACTTCGGCACCGCGGTGGAGGACGGCGGCCTGCACAACAACGTGCCGGGCAGCAATCCTTCGGGCAACGTGCTGGCCAACGACACCGACCCGGACACCATCACCACCATCCCGCAGGACGTGATGCACGTGGTTTCGTTCTGGGCCGGCGACAGCCCGACGTCCACCACTGTCACCGCGCCCGGCCAATCGTTGCGCGGCCAGTACGGCACGCTCACGCTCAACCAGGACGGCAGCTGGAGCTACGCCCTGGACAACACCCTGCCGGAAGTCGAAGCCCTGCGCGCCAGCGGCCAGACCCTGCAGGACAAGTTCACCTACCTCGGCTCGGACATCTGGGGCGGCGCCACGCCCGGCCTGCTGACCATCACCATCGACGGGCGCAACGATACCCCGATCGCCAGTGACGATACCGCCACCGCCGTCGAGGCTGGCGGCGTGAACAATGGCACCCCCGGCGTCGACCCGCGCGGCAACGTGCTGGACAACGACACCGACGTCGATGGCGTGCAGTACGGCGAGACCAGGACTGTCGTCCACTACACCAGCGAGAATGGCAACACCGTCAGCGCCGGCCAGGTGCTCCAGGGGCTCTACGGCAAGCTGACGATCAACGCCGACGGCAGTTATCAGTACGTCGTGGACAACGCCAACCCGACGGTGCAAGCCCTGCGCACCGCCGGCGAAACCCTGCGCGAGGTCTTCACCTACCGCATGCGCGACACCGCCGGTGCCACCTCCGACGCGCGCCTGACGGTGACCGTCCAGGGCGCCGACGACAACCCGGTGGCGCGCGACGACAACAATGTCGCCAGCGACGAAACCCCGGCGCCGCAGGCCACCGGCAACGTACTGCCCAACGACAGCGATGTGGATGGCGGCGACCGCCTGACCGTCTCGGGCATCCGTACCGGCGAGGAAACCGCCAGCGGCACGGCCGGCGTCGTCGGCCAGCCGATTGCCGGCCGCTACGGCACCCTGGTGCTGAATGCCGACGGCAGTTACACCTACACCATCGACCTGAGCAATCGCGAAGTCCTCGCCGCTGCAGGCCTGGGGCAGATCCTCAAGGACTACTTCACCTACACCATCAGCGACCTGGTCGGCCTGACCGACCAGGCGCAGCTGACCATCACCCTGAACATCGCCACGCCCTTCATCCCGGCAGGGCCACACTTCGACCGCTTCGGTGACGACGGCTACCCGCGCGACCGGATACCCGACGTCGACCCGGCGATCTTCGTGCAACCGGTGGTCGAGCGCATCGATGATCGGCTGTCGCTGTCGGCCTGGGGTGCCGACGGCAGCAACATCGACATCTTCGCCACGCCGGAGATCGAAAGCCCGTCGCTGGGCGCGCAACTGGGCCAGGTGAAAGGCCAGTTCGTCGCTCGCGCCGTGGCCGAAAGCCGCCGTGCCGCCAACCTCGACACGCGCTGGGTCGATGGCCGCCACGGCGTCATCAGCCTGACCGCCGACGGCCTGCTGCCCGACCCATCGCTGTGGGCGCCCTTCCCCGCCGACATGGTGGGCAAGGCGGAAAAACCCGCGCAGACCGCACCAGGCTTCCGTGCCCAGCTGCGTGAGGCTGCCCAGCGCCGGAGCGGTGGCCAATGAGGAACATGCGACCCATTCAGATCGATCAAGGACAGAACATGCCCGCCTATGCACTGAAATGCCTGAGCGCCACCATCACCGTGAGTATTCTGCTCAGCGCCTGTTCGGCGTTCGAGCCCAAGCCTTACACCGAGGAGGAAATGCGCCAGCGGGTGATCGAAGACCAGGCACGGATGTACAAAGAGCAGGAACCGGTCAGCGGGCCGATCACCTTCTACGAAGCCTCCGCGCGAGCGTTGAAATACAACCTCGACTACCGCCTCAAGCTGCTGGAAAGCGCGCTGGCCTCCGACCTGCGCGACGTCACCAGCCACGAGATGCTGCCGCGCGTGGTCGCCTCCGCCGGCTACGCCGGGCGCAACAACGATTCCGGTGGCACCTCCATCGGCATCGAGGACCGCCAGGTCAGCTTGCGGCCTTCGACTTCCGAGGAGCGCTACCGCCAGCTCTACAGCCTCGGCCTGTCCTGGAGCCTGCTGGACTTCGGCGTCGCCTACTTCCGCACCCAGCAGAAGAACGACCAGATGCTGATGGCCGAAGAGCGCCGCGAGAAGGTCGCGCAGAACGTCCTGCAGGACGTGCGCAACGCCTACTGGCGCGCCCTGGGCGCCCAGCGCCTGCTGCCGGAAGTGGACGGCCTGCTGATGCGCACCCACCGCGCCCTGACCTCCGCCCGCGAGGCCGAAGGCAAGGGCCTGCTGCCACGCCAGGACATCCTCGCCTACCAGCGCGCCCTGCTCGACTCGGTGTACATGCTCACCGTGCGCCGCCAGGACCTGGAGTTCGCCCGCGCCGAGCTGGCCGCGCTGATGTCACTGCCGCCGAATACCAAAATGGTCCTGGCCGACGTCGGCGAACAGCCGCTGCCGCTGGTGACCAACAACGTCGACCAGCTCGAGCGCCTGTCCCTTGAGCGCCGCCCGGAAATCATGGAGGAGTGGTACCGCAAACGCGTCGACATGAACGACCTGAAGATCGCCAAGGCCCAGCTGTGGCCCAACGTGAGCTTCAACTACGGCTACGAGTACGACTCCAACAAGTACCTGTACAACAACGACTGGAACCAGACCGGCATCAACGTCTCGATGAACCTGCTGCGCTTGGCGCAGTACCCGGACATCAAGGCCGCCGAAGCCAGCCAGGAGAAGACCGACGACATGCGCCGCACCGCGCTGTCCATGGCCATTCTCACCCAGGTCCGGGTCGGCCTGCTGCGCTACCAGCTGGCGAAGCAGGAAGTGGAGTTCGCCGACGAAAGCCTGCGCGTCGACCAGAGCCTGCTCAGCTACGCCCAGTCCGCCCGTGGCGCCGCCCTGGGCAGCGAGCTGGAGCTGATCCGCGCCGAAGGTCGCTACCTGCTCTCGCGCTACCAGCGCGAAGCCGCCTACTCCGACGCCCAGGCCGCGTGGGGTCGCCTGTACAACTCGGTGGGCTTCGAGGTAATGCCCAAGGAGATCGAGAACCACGACGTGAAGACGCTGGCCCGCGAGATCCAGCGCACCCTCGAACAGCAGACCAGCACCAACCTCCTCGCCAGCAGCACCCCGAGCAGTCAACAAGGAAGCGCCAATGCCGCACCTGCGCAGTAAAACGTCGTACCTGCTTCTCCCGTTGTGCCTGATGTTCCTGCAGCCGGCGCTGGCCGACGATGCCAGTACCGGCCTGCCGCCGATGCCCGACAACCAGGACCCCGGCGCCATCCGCGTGCTGCTGGTCTCCGCCCTGGAAACCACCCTCTCCGCGCAGATGAACGGCACCCTCGGTGCGCTCAAGGCCAGCCTCGGCGACAAGGTCGCCAAGGACGCCGAGCTGGCCCAGCTCAACTGCGTCGAAGTCAACGCCCGCGCCAAGGTCGCCGCCGCCGAGCTGAACATGGCCCGCGCCAGCCTCGCCGCCAAGCAGAACCTGCGCAAGCTCGACGCGGTGGGCGACCTGGAAGTGGCCATGGCCAACACCGAGCTGCAGAAGGCCGACGGCGCCCTCACCCTGGCGCGGGCGCAGGCCGGTTACTGCCTGGTCGATGCGCCCTTCTCCGGGCGTATCGCCAAGGTCTACGTCAAGCCGTACCAGACCGTTTCCGCCGGCACGCCGCTGTTCGACCTGGTCAGCGACGGCGCGCTGAAAGTGCGCCTCAACGTGCCCTCCTCGATGCTGCCCAACCTGCGTCCGGATATGCCGCTGGAGGTGGACATCCACGAGACCGGCAAGCACTACCCGGCCAAGGTCAGCGTGATCAACGCGCGGGTCGACGCCGTGGCGCAGACGGTGGAACTGGAGGCGAAGCTGGATGCCAGCTACCCGGAACTGATCGCCGGCATGAGCGGGGTCGCGCGCTTCCCCGAAAGCCATGAGTGAGCTGCTGCCGCCACCCCAGCTGCTGCTGAGCCTGGCCAATGTGCGCGACAAGGCGCTGGCGGCCGACTCCCTCGGCGGCCTGGCCTTCAGCATCGCCAACGACCTGTTCCCATTGCTGCGCTTCCACCAGGCTCTGGTGTTCGCCTGCCACGACACGCGCAACGAACTGCTGGCGGTGTCCGGCCTGGCCAAGCCCACCGAGGATTCGCCCTACCTGGTCTGGCTGGAGCGCGCCAGCCGCTGGGTTGCCACGCAATTGCCCGACGCCACGCCCGCCTGGCTCGCCCGTGAGACCACCGCGCCGCCGGCGGATATCGCCGAAGGCTGGGCCGAATGGTGGCCGGCCGGCCTCTGGTGCGTGCCGCTGCACAACCGTGCGGGCAAACGCCTGGGGCTGGTGCTGTTCCTTCTCGACGAAGCACCGGCGCGCAACCTGCAGCCGCTGCTGCAAGGCATCTGGCAGACCTGGGCGCACGCCTGGGCCTCCTTCGGTCCGCGCAGCCAGCTGCGCTACTGGCGGCCCAGCAAACGCCAGGTGCTGGTCGCTGTCGTCGCGCTGGCCGCGCTGCTGCTGATCCCGGTGCGGCAGACGGCCCTGGCACCGGCGGAGGTCGTCTCGCGCAACGCCCAGGTGATCAGCTCGCCCATCGACGGGGTCATCGTCAAGATGCTGGTTCGGCCCAACCAGAGCGTGGAGGTCGGCACTCCGCTCTTCGAACTGGACGAAACCACCCTGCGCAGCCGCGCCGACGTGCTGACCAAGGAAGTCGCGGTGGCCGATGCCGAGCTGATGGCCGCCAGCCAGCGGGCCTTCGACAATCCGCAGAGCAAGAGCGAACTCACGGTGCTCGACGGCCGCGCGCGCCAGCGTCGCGCCGAACTGGCCGCCGTGCAGGCGCAGCTCGCACGTACCCGCGTGCTCGCCCCGCGTGCCGGCGTGGCCGTGTACAGCGACCCCAACGACTGGCTGGGCAAACCGGTGGTTACCGGCGAGCGCATCCTGCAGATCGCCGACCCGAAGGCACCGGGCATGCGCATCCAGCTGCCGGTAGCCGACGCCATAGCACTGGAGCCGGGGGCGAAGGTGGCGCTGTTCCTCACCGCCTATCCGCTCGACCCGCTGCATGGGGAAATCCTCGACACCAGCTACCAGGCCAAGCCCAGCGACGAAGGCGTCGCCTCCTACCGCCTGCTGGCCAGCGTGGAAAACGCGCCGCCCCATGCCCGTCTTGGCCTGCACGGCACCGCCAAGCTTTACGGCGAGCGTGTGGTGCTCGGTTACTACCTGCTGCGGCGGCCCCTGGCTTCGTTGCGTGCCTGGACGGGCTGGTAGCTCCGATGGACATTGCCGCCGAAGACCTGCCCACTCCGCCCTTGCGTGACGACCTGCGCCTCGACGAAGCAGCACCCGGCCCGGACGGCGAGCCGGTGTGGGTGATTCACGACAGCGTGCTCAACCGCTTCTACCGCATCGGCTGGCTGGAGTTCGAATGCCTGCTGCGCTGGGAGCAGACGCCCCGGCAGATCAGCGAGCAGATCGCCGAGCAGACCGCGCTCAAGCCCGAGGCCGAGCAAGTGCTGGGCTTTCGCCAGTTCCTCGAACAGCACCAGTTGCTCCGCCCCGGTGCCGAAGCCCTGGCGCGGCTCCAGGCGCGCAGCGAGGGCGGCTCCTGGATGAGCTGGAACTGGTGGCTGCACCACTACCTGTTCTTCCGCATCCCGCTGATTCGCCCGCAGCGCTTCCTGCGCGCCATCGCCGGCAGCCTCGACTGGCTGTTCAATCGCTACGTGGCGATCCTGGTGCTGCTCCTGAGCCTCGCCGGCATCGTGCTGGTGACACACCAGTGGGACACCTTCACCCATGACGTGGTGGAGTCCTTCTCCTTCGAGGGCCTGCTCAGCTTCGCCGCCGCCCTGGTGGTGGCCAAGACGCTCCACGAGCTGGGCCACGCGCTGGTGGCGACGCGCCTGGGGCTGAAGGTGGCGCACATGGGCATCGCCTTCGTGGTGATGTGGCCGATGCTCTATACCGACACCGGCGAAAGCTGGAAGCTGCGCAGCAACCGCCAGCGCCTGGCGATCGCCAGCGCCGGGATCATCACCGAACTGGGACTGGCCGGGCTCTCCACGCTGGGCTGGGCGCTGGCCGATCCGGGCCCGTTGCGCAATGCGCTGCTGTACCTGGCGACCACCAGCTGGGCGCTGTCCCTGGCCCTGAACGCCAGCCCCTTCATGCGCTTCGACGGCTACTTCATCTTCTCCGACCTGCTGGACTTCCCCAACCTGCATGAACGCGCCGGCGCGCTTGCGCGCACCACGCTGCGGCGCAACCTGCTGGGGCTGGACGAGCCCTGGCCGGAGCACTTCCCCACCGGCAAGCGCCGGGCGCTGGTGGCCTTCGCCTTTGGCACCTGGGTCTACCGACTGCTGCTGTTCCTCGGCATCGCCGTGGCGGTCTATTACTTCTTCTTCAAACTGCTGGGGATCTTCCTGTTCGCCGTGGAAATCAGCTGGTTCATCGTTCAGCCCGTGTGGCGCGAACTCAAGGTCTGGTGGCAGCGCCGCGCGGAAGTGAAGCCGCGCCGCAAGCTGGTCTTTCTGGCCGTGCTCGGCGGCGTGCTGCTCCTGCTCGCCATCCCATGGCGCACCCAGGTGCACGCCATGGGCGTGGCCCGCGCGGCGCAGCAACTGCACGTCTATGCGCCCTTCCCGGCGCTGCTGCGCGACCTGCGCCCAGGCGGCGCGGTCGGCCAGGGGGAAACGCTCGCTGTGATGGAAGAGCCCGACATCGCCGCCAAGGTGCGTGGCAGCGAAGCCGGCATCCGCGGCTACCAGGGTCGCCTGGCCGGCATGCTGGCCGACCCGTCCGGCCTCGCCGAGGAAGCCGTCACCCGCCAGCGCCTGGGTGTGGAGTACCAGCAGGCGCGGGCCGCCCGCAATGAAATGGCGCGCCTGAACCTCCAGGCGCCCTTTGCCGGCCAGTGGCGGGACGTCAACCCGGACTGGAAGCCCGGCCAGTGGATCAACACCCGCGAGCCCATCGGCGTACTGGTGGACCCGCAGCATTGGCTGGTGGATGCCTACGTCAAGCAGGACGAAGTGCAGCGCCTCACCGACGGCGGCCACGTGCGCTTCTACCCCGAAGGCGTGCCGAGCCCCATCGAAGGCCAGGTGGTGCTGATCGGCACCACGCGCATCAGCCAGCTGGAACAACCGATGCTCGCTTCGCGCTACGGCGGCCCGCTGAACGTCAACCCGCAGGGCGATACCCTGGTGCCCAACCCGGCGCTGTTCCATGTACTGGTGAAGCTCGACGGCGCGCCGCCGGGCCTGCACGAGACCCGCGGGCACCTGCAGATCGAGGGCGCCAGGCGCAGCTGGCTGGGCGAAGGTTTCACCCGCCTGCTGGCGGTCGCCCTGCGCGAAAGCGGGTTCTAGCACACCCTGCGGGAACGGGTCACCGCCGTGATCCGACCGCAGGGACGAGACCCGCTCCCAGGCATCAATCCTTCGCCATCCCGAAGCAATGCCGCGCCTGCGGGAACTGCCGCTCGCGCACCTCGCGGGCAAAGCGTTGCGCCGCCGCCGAGATCAGCTCGTCCACCCGCACATACTGCTGCGCGAAGCGTGGGATCTGCTCGCCGGAAAGCCCCAGCATGTCCTCGCTCACCAGCACCTGCCCGGCGCAGGCAGGGGACGCGCCGATACCGATCACCGGGATCTCCAGCCGCTCGCAGACCTGTCGCGCCAACGGTTCCAGCACGCCTTCGAGCACCACGCTGAACGCCCCGGCGGATGCCACCGCTTCGGCATCGCGCAGCACCCGAGCCGCACCGGCTTCTTCCTTGCCCTGCACCTTGAAGCCGCCCAGGGCATTGACCTTCTGCGGCATCAGGCCGATATGCGCCATCACCGGAATGCCACGCTCAACCAGGAAGGCGATGGTCTCGGCCATTTCCGCGCCGCCCTCCAGCTTCACGGCCTGCGCGCCGCCTTCCGCAAGCACCCGCGCGGCGGCCAGGAAGGCCTGCTGCGGCGAGGCCTGGTAACTGGCGAAAGGCAGGTCCACCACCACGCAGGCGCGTTGCGAGCCACGGGCCACCGCGGCGCCATGGGCAATCATGGTGTCCAGGCTGACGGCCAGCGTGTCCGGCAGGCCGTAGAGCACCATGCCCAGTGAATCACCCACCAGCAGTACGTCAACGTGCGGGTCGAGCAAACGCGCCATGGGGGCCGAGTAGGCCGTCAGCACGACGAGGCTGCCGGGCTCGCGGCGTTGACGAACCTCCTGGGTGGACAGGCGTTGTTGCGGGCGATGGCTGCTCATGCGGTTTCCTCTTCACGGGCTGATATTGATCGGGGAAGACGCTACCATCGGCGTCAAGTGGCCCACTTCCGTGAGAGAGACAAGCTATGCCGTCAACGGGACAGGATCCTCTGGCGCTTCCCGGCTTCGCCGCCCTGCCCCGGCCTGTCTGGCTGCGCGCCTTCGACATGCCGGCTGGCCACAGCGTGGAGCCGCATACCCATCCCTGGGGCCAGTTGATGTATGCCGCCAGCGGAGTGCTGGAGGCCAGCACCGAGCAGCACGCCTGCCTCATCCCGCCCCGGCGCGCCATGTGGCTGCCAGCGGGGGTGACGCACAGTGTACGAGCACGCACCGCCGTGGTGTTCCGCAGTTTCTACCTGGCCCCGGAGATCGCCGCCGGGCTGGGACCGTGCCGCGTCGTGGAGATTTCGCCACTGCTGGACAACCTCATCCAGCGCGCCAGCGAATTCGCCAGTGACTACCCCGACGATGGGCCGGAAGCCCGGCTGATGCAGGTGCTGGTGGATGAGCTGCACAATGCGCCGGACTCCGGCCTGGACCTGCCGTTGCCGCGCGATGCCCGCCTGCGGCGGGTCACCGATCACCTGCAGGAACACCCCGGCGAGCGGCTGGGAATAGAAGACTGGGCACAGCGCGTCGGCGCCTCGCGGCGCACCCTGGCGCGGCTGTTCCGCGACGAGACCGGGCTGTCGTTCCGCGAGTGGCGCGAGCGGGTACGGCTGCTCGCGGCGCTACCTCGCCTGGAGCGCGGCGAGTCGGTCACGCTGATCGCAGGCGAGCTGGGCTATGAATCCACCTCGGCCTTCATCGAACTGTTTCAGCGCCAACTGAGGACCTCGCCCGGTGCCCTGGCGCGGCAGATGCGTGCGGGAAGCTGATACGAGCAAACATGAATATTTCTTGTGTTCATCACGAGAACATTGAGTTTGTCTCATGAAGGCGCGCCACGGAGAATTTCCCCATCGTTGATTCACTGGAGAGATTCACATGGCGTTGGCACACAACCTCGGCTTCCCCCGCATCGGCCGCGACCGCGAGCTGAAGAAGGCGCAGGAAGCCTTCTGGAAAGGCGAGCTGGACGAAGCCGGCCTGCGCGCCGTCGGCCGCGAACTGCGCGCCGCCCACTGGCAGGTGCAGAAGAACGCCGGGATCGAGTTGCTGCCGGTGGGCGACTTCGCCTGGTACGACCAGGTCCTGACCCACTCGCTGACCTTCGGCGTGATTCCCGAGCGCTTCCGCGACCATGGCGACGCCAAGCCGTCCCTGCAGACCCTGTTCGCCATGGCGCGGGGCGCCAGCACGGGGTGCTGTGGCGCCCATGCGCAACCCCTTCTTGCGCAGGAGCTCACCAAGTGGTTCGACACCAACTATCACTACCTCGTCCCCGAGCTCACCGCTGACCAGCATTTCGAGCTGAGCTGGGAGCAACTGTTCGAGGAAGTGGAAGAGGCCCATGCCCTCGGTCACGCCGTAAAGCCCGTGGTAATCGGCCCGCTGACCTATCTCTGGCTGAGCAAGACCAAGGGCAGCGACTTCGACAAGCTCGACCTCGTCGAGCGCCTGCTGCCGCTCTACGGCCAGATCTTCCGCCGCCTTGCCGCGCAAGGCGTGGAGTGGGTGCAGATCGACGAGCCGATCCTCGCCCTCGACCTGCCGCAAGCCTGGAAGAACGCCTTCGAGCGCACCTACAACCTGCTGCAGAGCGAGCCGCTGAAGAAGCTGGTGGCCACCTACTTCGGCGGCCTGGACGACAACCTGGGGCTGGCCGCCGGCCTGCCGGTGGATGGCCTGCACCTCGATCTGGTGCGCGCTCCCGAGCAGTTCCCGACCATCCTCGACCGCCTGCCGGCCTACAAGATTCTCTCCCTCGGCGTGGTCAACGGCCGCAATGTCTGGCGCTGCGACCTGGAGAAAAGCCTGGAGGTACTGCGCTACGCCCATGAGCGTGTCGGCGAACGCCTGTGGGTCGCGCCGTCCTGCTCGCTGCTGCACAGCCCGGTGGACCTGGAGCGCGAGGACAAGCTGGATACCGAGCTGAAGAGCTGGCTGGCCTTTGCCGTGCAGAAGTGCGCCGAAGTTGCCCTGCTCGCCCGCGCCGTCAATGAACCTCAGGCGCCGGATATCCTTGCCGCCCTGGAGCAGAGCCGCGCCGTGCAAGCCAGCCGGGCCGCCTCGCCGCGCATCCACAAGCCGCAGGTGAAGGCCCGCCTGGCCGCTGTGAAAGCCGCCGACAGCCAGCGCCAGTCGCCCTTTGCCCAGCGCATCGTCAAGCAGCGCGCCGGCCTGGACCTGCCGGACTTCCCCACCACCACCATCGGCTCGTTCCCGCAGACCGCCTCCATTCGCCTCGCGCGGCAGGCGTTCAGGCAGGGCAAACTGAGCAGCGCCGACTACACCGAGGCGATGCACAGCGAAATCCGCCATGCCGTGGAGATCCAGGAAAATCTGGGCCTGGACGTGCTGGTACACGGCGAGGCCGAGCGCAACGACATGGTCGAGTACTTTGCCGAGCAACTCGACGGCTACCTCTTCACCCGCTTCGGCTGGGTACAGAGCTACGGCTCGCGCTGCGTGAAGCCGGCCGTGATCTTCGGCGACCTCAGCCGCCCGCAACCGATGACCGTGGAGTGGATCCGGTACGCCCAGAGCCTCACCGCGAAGGTCATGAAAGGCATGCTGACCGGCCCGGTGACCATGCTGATGTGGTCCTTCCCGCGCGAGGATATCGCTCGCGAGGAGCAGGCACGCCAGTTGGCCCTGGCGATCCGTGACGAAGTGGTCGACCTGGAGGCCGCCGGCATCCGCATCGTGCAGATCGACGAAGCCGCGTTCCGCGAAGGCCTGCCACTGCGCCGCAATGACTGGGGCGGCTACCTGGCCTGGGCCACCGAAGCCTTCCGCCTGTGCGCCTCGGGCGTGCGCGATGAAACGCAGATACACACCCACATGTGCTACAGCGAGTTCAACGACGTGATCGAGTCCATCGCCGCCATGGACGCAGATGTGATCACCATCGAGACCTCGCGCTCGGACATGGAGCTGCTGGACGCCTTCGAGAAGTTCGAATACCCCAACGAGATCGGCCCGGGCGTCTATGACATCCACTCGCCGCTCGTACCGGGCAAGGACGAGATGGTCAAGCTGCTGCGCAAGGCGGCGCAGCGCATCCCTGCAGAACGCCTGTGGGTCAACCCGGACTGCGGCCTGAAGACCCGCGCCTGGCCGGAGACGGAAGCGGCCCTGGTGAACATGGTCGCCGCGGCCCGCGAGCTGCGCAGGGACGTGGCGTTGCTGGGCTGAACGCGGGTCGATGACGCCCCGTAGGGCGCATAACGCTCCAGGCGTTATCCGCCACGGCGGATAACCCGTGCCGGGTTATGCGCCCTACGTTGCGGCTACTGCGTCGATCCGACAGATGAGCACGTCGCCGGACAGGCGTAGTCTTGAAGCCCTTCGATCCACGGCACGCAGGACCAGACATGAAGCAGCTGCTCATCATCGGCATCGGCGCAGGCGACCCCGAGTACCTCACCGTCCAGGCCATCAACGCGATGAACCGCGCGGACGTGTTCTTCCTCATGGACAAGGGCGCGAGCAAGGACAAGCTGAACCGGCTGCGCCGGGACATCCTGCAGCGCTACGTCAACCACTCCGACTACCGCATCGTCGAGGCCGACAGCCCCGAGCGCGTGCGCGAAGGCGACTACACCGGGCAGGTGCGCGACCTCAACCACGCCAAGCAGCAGGTTTTCGAGCGGCTGATCAACGATGAACTGCCGGACGGCCAGTGTGGCGCCTTCCTCGTCTGGGGCGACCCGTCGCTGTACGACAGCACCCTGCGCATCCTCGACGCGATCCTGCGCCAGGGGCGCGTGCAGTTCGACTACGAGGTCATCCCCGGCATCACCAGCGTGCAGGCCCTAGCCGCGCGCCACCGGGTACCGCTCAATGCCATCGGCCAGTCGGTGCAGATCACCACCGGTCGGCGCCTGGCCGAAGGTTTCCCGGACAACGCAGAGAGTGTCGTGGTGATGCTCGACGCCGAGGACACCTACCGCCAGCTGGCGGACCCGCAGCTGGAAATCTACTGGGGCGCCTACGTCGGCACGCCCGATGAAATCCTCCGCAGCGGCCGGCTCGTCGAGGTTGGCGAAGACATCCAGCGCACCCGCTGCGACGCCCGCGAGGCCAACGGCTGGATCATGGACACCTACCTGCTGCGGCGCGCGCCGAAGGGCGACTGAGCCCCCACGCTGGGCGGACAACCCGTGCCGGGTTTTGCGCCCGACGGTTCCGAGCAGGCTCGGCAAAAGCGGCTAGAGTGATTTCCGTTGTGTCGCCAACACCCGCCGGAGCGCACCGCTCATGCCCCATGCCACCCTCTCCCGCTTCATCGACCACGCCACCCGCCTGAACCGCGAGGAATCCGAGCCCTGCCAGTGCGTGGCCTCGCTGGCGCCCTTCATGATGGAACTGCTCGCCAATGCCGGCGACTTCCTCGAAGCGCACCACTTCCAGAGCGACCCGGCCCACTATGCGCGCAACCTGATCTACCAGTCGCCGGACGATAACCTGTCGCTCTACGCCCTGGTCTGGTCTCCGGGCCAGTGGACGCCGGTTCACGACCACGGCAGCTGGGGAGTAGTCGGCATTGTCGAGGGTGTACTGGAGGAGCGCAGCTACGTCTGCCTCTCGGCCGACCGCTCGCGCGACGACGGCATCGAACTGGTCAAGGGCGGCATGATCCTGCTGCCACCGGGTGCGGTGACCAGCTTCGTGCCCAACCCCGACCACATCCACGTCACCGGAGTCCCGGCCGACCGCCCGCGGGCAGTCAGCCTGCACCTGTACGGACGGATGATGAACAACTACCACATCTACGATGTCGAGGCCGGCACACGGCACTTCGTCGAGGTCGAGCACAACGGCTGAGCGGACTGCCGGATCGATCGCCGATTGGCCGAGAGGCCCGCACGGCGCGGTCTATACTCAATCGACGCGCAGAAGGAATTGCTCTGGCGCGCCCCTTTCAGCGGAGGATGGTCAATGAATGCGCCTGCTCCCGTTGTTCGTCCGACAGTCCTGATCGTCGACGATGCCCCCGAAAACCTGACGCTCCTCTCCGAGCTGCTCAAGTTGCTGTACCGCGTCAAGGCCGCCCGCACGGGCGAGAAGGCGCTGCAGATCGCCCGTTCCGAGGAACCGCCGGACATTATCCTGCTGGACGTGATGATGCCCGGCATGAACGGTTTCGAAGTCTGCCGGCGCCTGCGCGAAGACCCACGGACGTGCCATATCCCGGTGATCTTCATCACCGCCCAGGGCACCGCCGACAACGAAATTCGCGGTCTGGAACTTGGCGCGGTGGACTACCTGACCAAGCCGATCAACCCACCGACCGTGCTGATGCGCGTGGACAACCAGTTGCGCATCAAGGCCGCCGGCGACTTCCTGCGTGACCAGAACGAGTTCCTCGAACAGGAAGTCCAGCGTCGCACCCGCGAGCTGGCTGCCATCCAGGATGTGACCATCCTCGCCATGGCCTCCCTGGCGGAAACCCGCGACAACGAGACCGGCAACCACATTCGCCGCACCCAGCATTACATCAGCGCGCTGGCCGAGCACCTGCAGCAGCACCCACGCTTTGCCGCCGAGCTGGATGAGGCGACCCGCCAGCTGCTGTTCAAGTCGGCGCCGCTGCACGACATCGGCAAGGTCGGCATCCCGGACCATATCCTGCTCAAGCCGGGCCGGCTCACCAGCGAAGAGTTCGACGTCATGAAGACGCACACCACGCTGGGGCTCGATGCCCTGGAGAAGGCCGAGGAGCGCCTGGGCATGGACGTGCCCTTCCTGCGCCTGGCCAAGCAGATCGCCTACGGCCACCACGAGAAGTGGGATGGCTCGGGCTATCCGCTGGGCCTGGTCGGCGACGCGATTCCCTTGTCGGCAAGGCTGATGGCGGTGGCCGATGTCTACGATGCGCTGATCAGTCGCCGTATCTACAAGAACGCCATGCCCCACGAGGCAGCCGTGGAGTACATCCACGGCCAGCGCGGCCAGCATTTCGATCCCGACGTGGTCGATGCCTTCCTCGCCCTGCAGGACGAGTTCCGCAGCATCGCCGGACGCTTCGCAGACACCGAAACTCCCCCACGCGCGGTCGGCTGATTTCCTTCCTCATCGATCCAGGGCAGACCCGCCAGGAGGCGGCCCGATGGTGACCCCACTCGGTTTTCTACAGCGGCTGAAGCTGAGGACCCGGCTGGTGATCGGGTTTGGCGGCATCCTGCTGTTCGCCCTGTTCATCGGCTTGTACAGCCTCTACGTCCAGCGCGAGCAGAACCAGCGGATCACCCAGATCTACGAGAAGGAGATGCTCGGCCTCTCGCATATCGATGCTGCCCGTGTTGCGCTGGCAAGCATCGGCAGGAACGTACGCCAGGCAGTGCTGGCCGCGGACGCGGGCGCGCGGGAGCAGGCCCTGGAGCAACTCAAGGAAGCCAAGGCAACCCTGCGCGAGGAAATCGAACAGGCACGCCCGCTGATCTATCGCTCCCTGGCCCAGGAAGACCTGACTCGCTTCGAAGTCGCCTACGAGGAGTATCAGGGCCAGGTCGAACGGGTACTGCAACTCAATGACCAGCCCGCCAGCGCGGGCCGTTCGACCGATCTGGCAGCCATCGCCCTGCTGTCCTCCACCCAGTTGCAACGGCCGGGCGAGGTGGCCAACCAGGCCCTGGCCGGAGTGGCGCAGATCAAGCGCGCCGGGGCGGACCTGGAGGTCAATCGCGCCTCCGAGCACTTTCGCCGCAGCGTCGAACTGACCTTCTGGCTCCTCGCCCTGTGCGTGGGCGGCGGCTTCCTGTTCGGCATCCTCATCAGCCTTTCCATTCGCCGTCCGGCCGATCGGCTCCGGCTCTCGGTCGACGCGCTGAGCAAGGGCGAACTGGACACGGAAGTGCCCTTCCAGGACTACCCCAACGAAATCGGTGAAATGGCCAGGGCGATCACCGCCCTGCAGTCCGAAGCCAGACAAATGGCCGACCAGCGCTGGGTAAAGACCCAGGTCGCCTCGCTCAGCAGCGCCATGCAGTCCGTCGCCGGCTCCCGCGAGCTGGGCGACCGCACCCTGGAGGCGCTGGCACCCCTGCTGGCGTTACGGCGCGCCTGCGTGCATGTCCACGAGGAGGAAAGCGCCGAACTCGTCCTGCTGGGCAGCTACGCCGCGCACGGGAACCTGCCGCTGCGCGTTGCCGTGGGGCAGGAACTGATCGGCCAGTGCGCGAAGCGGCGCGAGGCGATCCATCTGCGCCGGGATGCGGCCACCCAGGAAGCTGATTTCGCACCGCCGCTGTTCGTCGACGTGCTGCCGCTGATCCACGGTGAACGGCTGGTCGGCGTGCTGACGCTGGAAAGCCTGGAGGTCATCGAGCACAGCCGCAAAAGCCTCCTCGAGGAAGTCGTCCCACTGCTCGCGATGAACCTGGAAATCCTCGAACGCACGTTACGCACCGAGCAACTGCTGGCGGAAACCCTGACCCAGGCCGACTTGATGGAGCAGCAGTCCCTCGCGCTGCAGGAAAGCGAAAAGCGCCTGCAGTACATCCTCGATTGCAGCCCGGTCAGCGTCGCCATCTCGACCCGGGACCATCTGCACCTGGCCAACCCCGCCTTCATCGAGACCTTCGGACTCAAGGTCGGCGACGCCACCTCCGGGCTGTACGTCGAGCAGGCGGACCGCGAGGCGGTCTGGAGCGCGATGCAGGCCGGAGAGCGAATGGTTGAGCGCGAGATGCGACTGCGCGACCGCCACGGTAGCGAGCGGGACATCCTCGCGACCTTCCTGCCCATTCATCACCTGGACGAGTTCGCCGTGCTGGGCTGGTTGTACGACATCACCCAGCGCAAGCAGGCCGAGCAGCAGACCCACCGCGCCAGGGAGCTGGCCGAGGAAGCGACACGGGCCAAGAGCGAGTTCCTGGCCAACATGAGCCATGAGATCCGCACGCCGATGAACGTGATCATCGGCATGAGCAGCCTCGCACTCAAGAGTGGGCTGAACGCCCGGCAGCACAACTACGTGCAGAAGGTGAACCGTTCCGCCGAAGGGCTGCTCGGCATCATCAACGATATCCTCGATTTCTCGAAGATCGAGGCCGGGATGATGAACGTGGAGCACGTCGAATTCCGCCTGGAAGACGTGCTCGAACAGTTCTCCGGCCTGGTCGGCTTCAAGGCCGAGGAAAAGTCCCTGGAGCTGCTCTTCCAGCTGAGCCAGGAACTGCCGACCTCGCTGATCGGCGATCCGCTGCGGCTGGGGCAGATCCTGCTGAACCTGGGCAACAACGCGGTGAAGTTCACCGAATGCGGGGAAATCGTCCTCGGCATCGAGCCGGTTGCGCTCGGCGCTCAGGAGGCGGAGCTGCACTTCTGGCTGCGCGATACCGGCATCGGTATGACCGCCGAGCAGAGCGGACGCATGTTCCAGTCCTTCATCCAGGCCGACTCCTCCACCTCGCGCCGCTATGGCGGAACGGGATTGGGGCTGTCGATCTCCCGGAGCCTGGTGGAACTCATGGGCGGAAGCATCTGGGTGGACAGCGAACCGGGCAAGGGCTCCGTCTTCCACTTCCATGCGCACTTCGGCATCCCCTCGACCGCTGCGCCCCGGCGCATGCTGCGGGCGGACGAGCTGCTGGGCGTGCGGGCGCTGGTGGTCGACGACAACGCCTCGGCCCGCGAGATTCTTTCGGGGATGGCGCTGAGCTACGGGCTGGAAGTCGACGTCGCGCGCAACGGCAGTGAAGCACTGGAGTGGATCAGCGAGGCCGAACAGCGGCACTTGCCGTACCAGCTGGTGCTGGTGGACTGGCAGATGCCGGGCATGGACGGTATCGAGGTAGTCGGGCGCCTGCACGATGGCCACTGCGACAATGTCCCGGCAGTGATCATGGTCACCGCCTTCGGCCGCGAAGAAGCACTGGACGCCGCAGCGGAGCGCGGTGTCGAACTGGGCACCGTGCTGACCAAGCCGGTGACGCCCTCCACCCTGCTGGAGTCGATCAACATCGCCCTGGGCAGGCAGAGCTTCGTCGAACCGCGCAGCCGGGAACGGCAGAGCGCCACCGACGATGCCCTGGCCAGCGTGGCCGGCAGCCGGATGTTGCTGGTGGAGGACAACGAGCTGAACCAGGAGCTGGCGATGGAATTGCTGGGCGACGCCGGCATCGAGATCGTGCTCGCCTGCAACGGCCAGGAAGCACTGGACAGGCTGGCCGTCGACCAGCGTTTCGACTGCGTGCTGATGGACTGCCAGATGCCGGTGCTCGATGGCTACGCGGCCACCCGTGCTTTACGCCTGCGTCCGGAGCTGGAACAGCTGCCGATCATCGCCATGACCGCCAACAACATGGCCGGTGACCGCGAGCTGGCATTGGCCGCGGGCATGAACGACCACATCGCCAAACCCATCGACCCGCCTGCGATGTTCCTCACCCTGTCGCGCTGGATAAAACCGCGGCAGCCGGAGGCCGTTGCCGGCGCCCCCGTCGCCGTCGAGCAGGGAGACGGCCAGCTCGCCCTGCCCGGCATCGATACCCGCGCAGGCCTTGCCACCTGCGCCGGCAAGGCCGGGCTCTATGAACGGCTGCTGCGCCGCTTCCACACCAGTTATCAGGGCTTCGTCGACGAGTTCCGCGCCCTGGAGCCGGGCAGCGATCCGCAGGCGCAACGCAGGGCGGCGCATACCCTGCGCGGCGCAGCCGCCAACATTGGCGCCCAGTCGCTGGCCAGGGCGGCCACCGCACTGGAGGACGCCTGCCAGGCGCAAGCCCCACAAGCCTCGATCTCGCGCCTGCTGTTCGATTTGCGGTCAGAGCTGGAGGTGGTGCTGGCCGGTCTCGCACGCCATCTGGTCTCGCCACAGTCGCCCGCGGCCCAGCCTCGCATGGCGGATGCCGAGGCAAGCGCCCTGCTCCGCCGATTGCAGGACGCGCTGTTGCACAGCGATACCAGCGCCGGCGACCTCGTCGGCCGCCTGGAGGGCTTCTATCAGGATCGGTCCAGGGCCGCTCACCTGCAGGAGGTGGCCGCGGCCATCGAAGGCTTCGACTTCGAGCAGGCGCTGGTGCATCTGCAGCGGCTGCTGGATGACGAGCGCTCCAGTCTTCAGGTGCACCCTTGAGGGCGGACCGTCCCGCCCCTGGCCGAGCGGCGCGTCAAAGCGTCCTGATCGAGGTACTGATCGCCCGCGCGCACTCGATGGCCGCCGGTGCCAAGCGGCGCTCGGCGTCCTCGCGAGTCCAGCGGCTGGTAGGCGCCACCACGTGCACCGACGCCACCGGGCGCCCCTGGCTGTTGCGCACCGGCGCGGCCACCGCCATGTCTCCCAGGAACAGTTCCTCGCTGTTGATCGCGTAGCCCTTGCGGCGAATCTCGGCGATCTCGGCGAGGATTTCCTCCAGCGAAGTGCGGGTGTACTGGGTGTGGCTGGACAGGTCGCTGTCCCGCAGCAGCTCCAGCACCTCGTCGTCGCTCAGCGCACTCAGAAAGGCGCGGCCCGAAGCGGTGCAGTACATGGGGATGCGGCTGCCGATGGGCAGGTGGATCGGGATGAATTTCGGTCCCACGAAGCGCGCCACGTAGAGCATGTCGGTGCGCACCGGCTCGGTGAGGTTGGTGGTTTCGCCGGTGGTCTGTGCCAGCTCCGCTAGGAAGGGGTTGGCGACGTCCACCAGGGTGTCGGCGGCGAGGTAGTTGTAGCCGATCTCCATCACCTGCGGGGTCAGCTGGAAGCGCTTGGTCTGCGGGTGCTTGCTGACATACCCCAGCGCTTCGAGCGTGTGGATCATCCGCTGCGCGGAGCTCTTGGTGATGTCGGCGGCCTCCGCCACTTCCGCCAGGTTCATGGTGCGGTTGCGCGCGTTGAACGCACGCAGCACGGCCAGGCCCTTTTCCAGCGACTGGTTGAACAGGCTGTTTTCGTTGTCGCTCATGTCTCGTCCTTGCGAAGGATCAGGTTCTTATTAGACTGTAAATATCGATATGCGATATTTATAAATCTCTTTACGATTTTTGTAAATCATTTATATTGCGGCCAACGCCTCCTGCCGATACTCGAGGCTATCCATAACGCATAAAGACAACAAACCGCGTCAAATGGGAGTTCATCCATGCATCCTCGCCTCCGCGTGTTTTCCTGCGCCCTCGCGCTCGTCGCCAGCTGCGCCGCATCCCTGGCCGCCCAGGCCGAACCTCTGAAAGTCGGCGCCACCGCCACCGGCGTTCCCTTCACCTTCCTCGACGTCAAGACCAACAGCATCCAGGGCATGATGGTCGACTCCGCACAGGCCGTGGCCAAGGCCGGCGGCTTCGAAGTGGAGATCGCCCAGACCACCTTCGCCGCACTGATCCCCTCGCTTACCGCGAAGAAGATCGACCTGATCTCCGCCGCCATGCTGCGCACTCCCGAGCGGGAGAAAGTGGTGCAGTACTCCGACCCGGTGTTCGAGTACGGCGAAGGCCTGGTGGTACGCGCCGACGACGACAAGGCCTACACCAGCATGGATGACTTCAAGGGCGAGATCGTTGGCGCCCAGGTCGGCACCATCTTCATCGACAAGCTCAACCAGCGCGGCATCTTCAAGGAAGTGCGCGGCTACGACTCCCTCGCCGACCTCACCCGCGACCTGGCCCTGGGGCGCATCAAGGCCGGCTTCGGCGACCACCCGATCCTCGCCTACCAGATGGCCAAGGGCAGCCTGAAGAAGGTGCGCCTGGTGGACAGCTACCAGCCGCAGATCAAGGGCGAGGTCTGCCTGATCCTGCGCCAGGGCGACCCGGCTCTGCTCGCCCAGGTGAACAAGGGCATCGCCAGCATCAAGGCCGACGGCACCCTCGCCGGCATCATCGACAAGTGGCACCTGGACTGACGTCCGCCCTTCTCGCGCGCCTCCTGCGCCCGGCCACGGGCGCTCTCTGATTTCCGCTCACGGACACTTCCCATGTTTCTCCAGAATGCTCTGGACTTCCTGCCCATTCTCCTGAGTGGCGCGGTGGTCACCGTGCAGGTCACGATTGCGTCGTTCCTGCTCAGCTCGCTCATCGGCCTGGCCTTCGCCCTGATGATGGTGTCGAAGATTCGCGCCGTGGCGCTGTTCGGCATCTCCGTGGTCAACGTGATCCGCGGCCTGCCGATCATCGTGCAGCTGTTCTACATCTACTTCGTGCTGCCGGACTTCGGCGTGCAGCTCAGCGCCATGCAGGCCGGCATCATCGGCCTGGGCATCGCCTACTCGGCGTACCAGGCGGAGAACTTCCGCGCCGGCATCCAGGCCATCCAGCAGGGGCAGATCGAAGCCGCCGAATCCCTCGGCATGCGCGGCCCGATGATCATGCGCCGGGTCGTGCTGCCGCAGGCCTTCCGCATCGCCCTGCCGCCCTACGGCAACACCCTGGTGATGATGCTCAAGGACTCCTCGCTGGTCTCCACCATCACCGTGGCCGAGATGACCCGCGCCGGCCAGCTGATCGCCTCTTCGACCTTCGAGAACATGACCGTCTACACCCTGGTGGCCCTGCTCTACCTGGCCCTGAGCCTGCCGCTGTCGTACGCCCTGCGCCGCCTCGAAGCGCGCATCGCCACGAGGAAGAAAGCATGATCCGCATCCAGTCGCTGCACAAAAGCTACGGCAGCACCCGCGTCCTCGAAGGCATCGACCTGTCCGTGGAGAGCGGCCAGGTGGTGTGCCTGATCGGCCCGTCCGGCTCGGGCAAGTCCACCCTGCTGCGCTGCATCAACGGCCTGGAGACCTACGAGGGTGGCGACATCCTGGTCGGCCAGGAGCGTGTCGACCGCCACGCCAACTCCATCCACGATATCCGCACCCAGGTGGCGATGGTGTTCCAGCGCTTCAACCTGTTCCCCCACCGCACTGCCCTGCAGAACGTGATGGAAGGCCCGGTGTACGTGAAGAAGGAGCGCCCGGAAGCAGCCCGCGAACACGCTCGCGCCCTGCTGGAAAAAGTCGGCCTGAGCCATCGCATGGATGCCTACCCGGACGAACTCTCCGGCGGCCAGCAGCAGCGCGTCGCCATCGCCCGCGCCCTGGCCATGCGGCCCAAGGCAATCCTCTTCGACGAGCCGACCTCGGCGCTGGACCCGGAGCTGGTGGGTGAAGTGCTGGCGGTGATGCGCAAGCTCGCCGACGAAGGCATGACCATGGTCGTGGTCACCCACGAGATGGGCTTCGCCCGCGAAGTGGCGGACAAGGTGTGCTTCCTCTATGGCGGGCGCATCGTCGAGGAAGGCGCTGCCAAGGACGTGCTCGGCGCGCCGAGCCAGCCGCGCACCCAGGAATTCCTCCGCCGCCTGCTCAACACCGACGGGGGCCAGGCATGAACGCCCAGCCCCTGGCACTGCCGCCCTCGCTCTGGGCGGCCACCGCGAACGCCGGCCCGGCAAACCCGGCACTGGCTGAAGACAAGCAGGTCGACGTCGCCATCGTCGGCGCCGGCTACACCGGGCTGGTCACCGCGCTGCATCTGGCCCGCAATGGCGTGCGCGTCTGCGTGCTGGACGCCGGCGAGCCCGGCTGGGGCGCTTCCGGGCGCAACGGCGGGCAGGTGATTCCCGGCCTCAAGCATGATCCCGACGACCTCCGCCGGATGTTCGGCGGCGACCAGGCCGAGCGCCTGATCGAAGTTGCCGGGGGCGCTGCCGATGAAGTCTTCGAGCTGATCCGCCGCTACGACATCGACTGCGAAGCCACCCGCAAGGGCTGGATTCAACCGGCCGCCTCCCCGGCCGCCCTGCGCGCCATCGAAAAACGCGCCGAGCAGTGGCGCCAGCGCGGCGTGCCGGTGGAGATGCTCGACAAGAGCAGCGCCGCCCAGCGCATCGGCAGCAACGACTACCTCGGCGCCTGGGTCGACCCGCGCGCCGGCAGCGTGCAGCCGCTGAGCTACGTGCGTGGCCTGGCCCGCGCCGCGCTGGCCGAAGGTGCCACGATCCACGGCCACAACCGCGTGACCGGGCTGCGCCGCCACGGCAGCGGCTGGCAGCTCAGCACGTCCACTGGGCACAGCGTGACTGCCGAGCGCGTTGTCCTCGCCACCAACGGTTATACCGACGACCTTTGGCCGAAGCTGCGGCAGACGGTGATCGCCGCCAACAGCTTCATCGTCGCCACCAAACCCCTGCCGGAGAACCTGCGGCGCAGCGTGCTGCCGGGTGGCGAGGTCTGCTCGGATGCGCGCCGCCTGCTGCTGTACTTCAAGCAGGACGCCCGCGGCCGGCTGTTGCTGGGTGGCCGCGGCCCGTTCGCCGAGCCGCGCTCGCCCGGTGATTGGCTGCATCTGAAGCGTTCGCTGCTGGGGCTGTTCCCGCAGCTGGCCGAGGTCGAGTTCGAGTACCAATGGAGTGGCCGCGTGGCGTTGACGCCGGACTTCATGCCGCGGCTGCACGAACCGGCGCCGAACCTGAGCATCCTGCTGGGCTACAACGGTCGCGGCATCGCCATGGCTTCCGCACTGGGTCGCCACCTGGCCGAGCGCCTGCTCGACCGCGAGAAGGACTTCCCCTTCCCGGTCACGCCGGTGCGGCCGATCCCCTTCCACGGGCTGCAGCGCCTCTATCTCGGCGTCGGTATCGCCTGGTACCGGCTGCTCGACGCGGTCCTCTGACCGAGCCCGGCCTGACGCCTGCGTCAGGCCGGGCCTCCCTCCTGCATGGCCGCCAGGTACGCACGCGGCGGCTGCCCGGTGTGCTCGCGGAAGCAACGATAGAACACCGACAGCGAATTGAAGCCCACCGCGAACGCCAGTTCGTCGATGCGCGCCGCCGGCTCCTCGCGCAGGCGCTCCAGCAGGTGGCCGATGCGCGCCTGGTTCAGGTAGCGGTAGAAACTCTGCCCGAGCACCTGGTTGAGCAGGTAGGAAATCTGGTTGCGCGTGTAGCCGGTGGCCCGTGCCAGGCGCTCCAGGTCCATCTCTGGATCGAGATAGGGATGGGCGCTGCCGAAATAGGATTCGATATCCAGCAGCATCTTCCCCACCTGCGCGGAGTTAAGCCCCAGGCGGCGCTGGTCCTTGACGCCCTCCTCGCGCTGCTCGCGCACGGGCGTGGCATACTCATGGACACGCCAGATCAGCCCGTCACGCACGGTGATCGCCTCGCTGGCGCGGAACGAGGCCAGCCGGCTGCTGCGCCGCAGCGTCAGGCGCGAGCGGTACTGGATGAACGCGGTGTCGCCATCGGCACGAATCTGGTCGATATGCTCGATGTGATGCTGCGGGCTGCGCGGCATGGCCGTGCGGATGTATCCGGGCAGTTCGCTGGCGGGGATTTCCAGGTCGTTGTAGAAGTCGCAGTACTGCACCTGCGGATGGAACATCGCCAGCACGCCTTCGACGTCGCGGTTCATCCAGCACTGGTGGTAGCGCGTGACCACCTCGCGGGTGCGCTCGGTTTCTTCATTCATTGTTTTCCCTCCGCCCAGGCCCGCAGCGTAGGGCGCGAGTATCGCGCTGCACAGTGCCGCGGGTCCGCAGCAGCATCGCCGATTCCGCCCGTGCACGGAAGAACGACGCAAAACCACGCCACGCCTAGTTTTCGGCCAGGGCCGAAAACAACAGAACAAGGCCCGATTCCCACCTGCCGATTGCATTGGCGCTGCGCAAGCCGGCGCCCTCAGGAGTGAAGATGAACAAGCGTGCTTTGGGTTGTCTGGCCGGCCTGCTGGCCGGTGCCGCGTTGCCGGTGATGGCAGCGCCGCAAGAGGTGCATTTCGCCAACTGGGCCGACTACATCGGGCCGACCGTGCTGCAGGACTTCCAGAAGGAAACCGGGATCAGGGTGGTGCTCGACGCCTTCGAATCTGACGAAGTGCTGGAAGCCAAGCTGCTCACCGGGCATTCGGGCTTCGACGTGGTAGTGCCCTCGGCGGACTTCCTCGCCCGCCAGCTCAAGGCCGGCGTCTACCGCCCGCTGGACGACGCGCTGCTGCCCAACCGCAAGAACCTCGACCCCGACCTGCTGGCCCGAGTCGCGCTGTCCGACCCCGGCAACCGCTTCGCCGTGCCCTACCTCTGGGGCACCGTCGGCGTGGGCTACAACCCGGCCAAGGTCAAGGCCGCGCTGGGTGCCGACGCGCCGCTGGACTCCTGGGACCTGGTGTTCAAGCCGGAGAACCTCGCCAAGCTCAAGGGCTGCGGCGTGGCCTTCCTCGACTCGCCGGCGAAGATCCTGCCGCTGGCCCTGCACTACCTGGGCAAGGACCCGAACAGCAACAACCCGGCGGACTACGAGGCGGGCGCCAGGCTGCTCGAAAGCCTCAAGCCCTCGGTGACCTACTTCAGCTCGACCAAGTACATCGCCGACCTCGCGAACGGCAACGTCTGCGTGGCCATCGGCTTCTCCGGTGACGTGCTGCAGGCGCAGAAGAGCGCGCAGGAAGCCGGTGGTTCGGTGCAGGTGGAGTACAGCGTGCCGAAGGAAGGCACCAACATCTGGTTCGACAACCTGGCCATCCCCAAGGACGCTCGCAACCCCGAGGGCGCCCACGCGTTCATCAACTACCTGATGCGCCCGGACGTGATCGCCAGGACCAGCGACTACCTGCACTACGCCAACGCCAACGTGCCGGCCAAGGCGCTGATGGAGCAGAAGGTCCGCGAAAACCCGGCGGTCTACCCGAACGCCGAACTGGTCAAGGGCATGTACGTCAGCCTGCCGCCGAGCCCGTCGATCCTGCGCCTGATCACCCGGGACTGGAGCCGGATCAAGTCCGGGGTCTGATTCCCGAGTCCTTCCCTTTACATCAACAGCCCCGGCCGCCGATGGCGTCCGGGGCTGTTTGCGTTTCCGGGTATACCTTTTTTACGGCGATCCCCAAGCCTTGCGGAAAGTGGATAGAACGACCCCGCGCCTCCAGCCGACACTAGCCCCGCCTGGCAGCAAGACGCTGCGTGCGCATCCATTACAAAATCAAAAACCGAGGCTTGTATGACCACCCCCGCCGAGCAACTGGAGCAACGGCTGAAGCAACAGAAAATCACCGAAGTCGAATGCGTGGTGAGCGATCTCACCGGCATCGCCCGCGGCAAGATTTCCCCCACCAACAAGTTCCTCGGCGAGGGGGGCATGCGTCTCCCCGAAAGTGTTCTGCTGCAGACGGTCACCGGCGATTTCGTCGATGACGACGTCTATTACGACCTGCTGGACGAAGCAGACATCGACATGGTCTGCCGCCCCGACCCGGACGCCATCTTCCTGGTGCCCTGGGCGCTGGAGCCGACCGCGATGGTCATCCACGACACCTTCGACAAGGTTGGCAATCCCATCGAACTGTCGCCGCGCAACGTCCTCAAGCGCGTACTCAAGCTCTACGCCGACAAGGGCTGGAGCCCGGTGGTGGCGCCGGAGATGGAGTTTTACCTGACCAAGCGCAGCAGCGACCCGGACTTCCCGCTGGAAGCCCCCGTGGGCCGCTCGGGCCGCCCGGAAAGCGGCCGCCAGAGCTTCTCCATCGACGCCGCCAACGAATTCGACCCGCTGTTCGAGGACGTCTACGACTGGTGCGAACTGCAGGGCCTGGACCTGGACACGCTGATCCACGAGGACGGCCCGGCGCAGATGGAAATCAACTTCCGTCATGGCGACGCGCTGAGCCTGGCCGACCAGATCATCGTGTTCAAGCGCACCATGCGCGAAGCCGCGCTCAAGCATGACGTCAGCGCCACCTTCATGGCCAAGCCGATCACCGACGAGCCCGGCAGCGCCATGCACATTCACCAGAGCGTGCTGGACATCGCCACCGGCAAGAACATCTTCGCCGCCGAAGACGGCTCCATGAGCCAGCTGTTCCTGCACTACATTGGCGGCCTGCAGAAGTACATCCCGAAAGTGCTGCCGATGTTCGCGCCGAACGTGAACTCCTTCCGCCGCTTCCTGCCGGACACCTCCGCGCCGGTGAACGTCGAATGGGGCGAAGAAAACCGCACCGTGGGCCTGCGCGTCCCCGCCGCTCCGCCGATCGCCATGCGCGTGGAAAACCGCCTGCCGGGCGCCGACGCCAACCCCTACCTGGCACTCGCTGCCAGCCTGCTCTGCGGCTACCTGGGCATGATCGAGCAGATCAATCCCAGCGCCGCCGTCCAGGGCCGCGCCTACGAGCGCCGCAACCTGCGCCTGCCGATCACCATCGAGGACGCGCTGCAGCAGATGGAAGACTGCGCCGTGCTCAAGGAATTCCTCGGCGAGAAATTCGTGCAGGGCTACGTGGCGGTGAAGCGCACCGAGCACGAGAACTTCAAGCGGGTGATCAGTTCCTGGGAGCGCGAGTTCCTGCTGCTGAGCGTCTGACCCTCTCAACCGACTTCACAACAACAATTCGGGAGTCCCCATGAGACTGCTGCGCACCCTTGCGCCCTTTGCCCTGGCAGCCCTTGCCTCGGCCGCACACGCTGCACCGACGGTCAGCATCTACAACTGGACCGACTACATCGCCCCGGACACCCTCGCCGGCTTCCAGAAGACCACCGGGATCAAGCCGGTGTACGACGTCTTCGATTCCAACGAGACCCTCGAAGGCAAGCTGCTGGCGGGCCGTTCCGGCTACGACGTAGTGGTGCCGTCCAACCACTTCCTGACCCGCCAGGTGCAGGCTGGCGTGTTCCTCGAACTCGACCGCAGCAAGCTGCCGAACTGGAAGCACCTGGACCCGACGCTGCTCAAGCTGCTGGAACAGAACGACCCGGGCAACAAGCATTCGGTGCCCTACCTGTGGGGCACCAACGGCATCGGCTACAACGTCGCCAAGGTCGAGCAGGTGCTGGGCGTCGACAAGATCGACTCCTGGTCGGTGCTGTTCGAGCCGGAGAACATCAAGAAGCTCAGCGCGTGCGGCGTGGCCTTCATGGACTCGCCGGACGAGATGATCCCCTCGGTGCTCAACTACCTGGGCCTGGACCCCAACAGCACCAACCCGCAGGACTATCCCAAGGCCGAGGCGAAGCTGGTGGCGGTGCGCCCATACGTGACCTACTTCCACTCCTCGAAGTACATCTCGGACCTGGCCAACGGCAACATCTGCGTGGCCTTCGGCTACTCCGGCGACGTGTTCCAGGCCGCCGCGCGGGCCAAGGAAGCGAAGAACGGCATCGAGATCGCCTACAGCATTCCCAAGGAAGGCGCGAACCTGTGGTTCGACCTGATGGCGATCCCCTCGGATGCGGGCCATCCGGAACAGGCGCTGGCGTTCATCAACTACGTCCTCGATCCGAAGGTGATCGCCGGCATCAGCGAGTACGTCGGCTACCCCAGCGCCAACGCTGACGCCAAGACCCTCCTGCCCGAGGAAATGCAGAACAACCCCGAGGTCTACCCGAGCCAGGCCGTGCTCGACAAGCTGTACATCGCCAAGGCGCCGCCGCCCAAGATCATGCGCCTGATGACCCGCAGCTGGAGCAAGATCAAGTTCAACCAATGAAACGAGAAAGTCCCATGAAGCACACCGAGGAGCACGCCGCGTCCTACTACGCCGCGACCGCCCGCGACCGTCAGCAGTACCCCTCCCTCACCGGGGATGTGCGGGCGGACGTCTGCGTGATCGGCGGCGGCTTCACCGGCGTGAACGCAGCCCTGGAGCTGGCCCGGCGTGGCCACTCCGTGGTGCTGCTGGAAGCCCGGCGCATCGGCTGGGGCGCCAGCGGGCGCAATGGCGGGCAGCTGATCCGTGGCATCGGCCATGACGTCAGCGGCTTCGCCAAGTACGTCGGCGAGGAAGGCGTGCACTACCTCGAGCAGGCAGGTGTCGATTCGGTGGCCTTGGTCGCCGAACGCATCCGCGAGCTGGATATCGAGTGCGACCTGCGCTGGGGCTTCTGCGAGCTGGCCAATACCCCGGCGCAATACGCTGCGATGGTCCGCGAACAGGAGTCGCTGAGCACTTCGGATTACCCGCACGAGACCCGGCTGGTACCGCCGGAGCGCATGCGCGAAGTGGTCGCCAGCGACTGCTACGCGGGCGGGCACATCGACATGGGCTCGGGCCACCTGCACCCGCTCGACCTGGTGAAGGGCGAGGCCCGTGCGGCCAAGGCCTTCGGCGCGCAGATCTTCGAGCAGAGCCCGGTGCTGCGCATCGAGCACGGTGCAACCGCCGTCGTTCACTGCGCCCAGGGCCGCGTACTGGCGAACACCCTGGTGCTCGGCTGCAATGCGCATCTGGATGAGCTGGAACCGAAGCTGACGGGCAAGGTGTTGCCCGCCGGCAGCTACGTGGTGGCCACCGAGCCGCTGTCCACGGAACTGGCGGCGCAGCTGATCCCGCAGAATATGGCGCTGTGCGACCAGAAGGTTGGGTTGGACTACTACCGCCTGACGGCCGACCGTCGCCTGCTGTTCGGCGGCGCCTGCCACTACTCCGGGCGCGACCCGGCGGACATCGGCGCCTACATGCGGCCGAAGGTGCTCAAGGTGTTCCCGCAACTGGAACAGGTGAAGCTCGACTACCAGTGGGGTGGCATGATCGGCATCACTGCCAATCGCTTCCCGCAGGTCGGGCGGCTCAAGGCCCATCCCAATGTGTACTTCGCCCAGGGCTATTCCGGCCACGGGCTGAACGTCACGCACTGGTCGGCCAAACTGCTGGCGGAAGCCATCCACCAGGGCGAGAGCAAGGGGCTGGACCTGTTCAGCGCGGTGCCTCACCTGACCTTCCCTGGCGGCAAGCTGCTGCGTTCGCCGCTGCTGGCGTTGGGGATGGCGTGGTATCGGGTGCGCGAGCTACTGGGCTGACTTTGTAGGAGCGAGCTTGCTCGCGAACCAGTCCCAGCGCCGCCGGTTGCCGATCGCGGACAGAGTCCGCTCCTACGTTCGCCGGTTACGTAGGAGCGGACTCCGTCCGCGATGGCTCAGCTACCGCTCCGTTGCAGGCAATGGGTTCAGACCCGGCCGCCCAGTTTGGCCGTGGTCTTCGGATACTCGCCGAACAACGCGAAATACGACTGGGAAAACCGTCCCAGGTGCCAGAACGACCACTTCATCGCCACCTCGGCCACGGTCATGCCGGATTCGGCGGCGGCCAGCAGGTCGCGGCGCGCGGCGTTCAGGCGGCGGTTGCGCAGCCAGACGATGGGCGGGATGCCGGCATAGTGCAGGAACGACTGCTGCAGCGTGCGCGGCGAAACACCCGCCTTGGCGGCGAGATCGGCCATGCCGAACTGCTCGTCGGGGCAATCGTTCACCACTTCCTTGACCCGCTGCACCACGCGCTTGGCCTGCACGATGGAGCGCGCGCGGCGCTCGCCATCCAGGGGCGCCTCGCACAGCAGCGAGAAACAGTTGGAGACGATGCTCTGCGCCACACCCGGTGCATCCATCGGGTCATCACCCGTCGTCGCGCCGGTGAGCAGGTTGCTCAACGAGGTCGCCACCGACTGGCAGTGGCCCGAGCGCAGCGGCGTCAGCACCAGGTCGGCGAAGGCATCCGCCGGCTGACCCCAATGTGCGGACTCCTTGATCACCACCGCCACCTCGCGGTAGTTCTCCGGCGTGACCCAGGCGTTGCGGGTTTCCCCGTCGAGCAGGTAGAGCGCGTTGTCGGACATGTCGAAGCTGAACACCAGCGCACCGGGCGGAGCGTGGAATTCCTGCTCCACGCGCAGGTTCATCTGCTCCTCGTAGAGCTCGATCCCCTCGACCTCGGCATGCAGAATGCGCCCGGCGAAGCGCCCGGCGGACATCTGCGTGTACTGCTGCTCCCAACCAGGAATGGCAATTCGCTGCTGATCTACTTCTTGTGCTTCGACAACCCGGATCGCCATACCCAGCCCTGCTGGTTTTTTCAGATGGGGAAGGCTACCAACCGGCGTACGCCGGGTGCAAGGAGAGCTCGGCTGTCAGTGGTCGGGGCAGCGTATCGCCGCATTGCCCGGAGCCCTGTGAAAACGGACAAGAAAACGGGGCGCCTGAGCGCCCCGTCATTCTTTCGAGCTTCCTGCAAGAGCCCCTCCCGCCGAGTTTCCAGCGGGAGGTATCCACTGATTTACCAGTTGTAACCCACCCCCGCACCGAGGGAGAAGTTGCTCTGGGTATCGACGCTACCGCCGACCTTGGTCGTCCACTTGCCGTCGTTGGAGATGTGCGATACGCCCACCGACACAGCCGACTGGCCATTGAAGTTGCCAATACCGGCGGAGGTGGTGCTACCGCCGTTGCTCATCGGTTGAGGCAGGCTGGCGATGGCGATAGCACCGGCGATACCGGCACTCAGGCGGTCGTCCTGCTCCTTCAGATCACTGCGCAGGCTGTTGAACTGCGAGTTGGTCTGCCCCGCAAGGCTGCCCAGCGCATCCTCCACCTGGCCGACGTTGACGGCGTCGGTACGCTCGACGCCTGCCGCCACGTGGGTGATCTGGCGCTCGTTGCCGGCACTACCGACAGCAACACTGTTATCGCGCTCGGCCACCGAGTTGGCGCCGACGGCCACCGAGTTCTTGCCCTTGGCCTTGGCGTTGGAGCCCACCGCCGTGCTGCTGGAACCCGTGGCCTCCGCCCCCGGAGCGACTGCGACAGCGTCGGTACCGGTGGCAGTCGGTTTCTGCAGCTTCGCGGTATTGTTCACCGCGCCCAGACTGCCGACGCTGTCTTCGACCTGGGCAACCCGGTTGTCGACCTTGGCGATGCTCTCATCGACATTGGCGACGCTCCCGGCGATCCCTTCAACCCGGCTATCGGTGTAGGACTTCGATGCAGCCACCGCCCCATCCAGCTGACGCAGGTTGACGGCATCGCCGGCCTCCTGGGCATCAGCCACGTTACTGATGGTGCGGGTCTCGCCAGTCGCGGCATTGCCGACGGACACGGTGCCCACGACCTTGTCGTTGCTCGCTCCCGAGTACTGCCCGACGTAAGCCTCGGCCGGCGCACCGCGACCGCCGTCGCTCGCACCCTGACCCAGCGCCACGCTGCCCTTGGCCGAAGCTTCGGCGCCCTCACCCAGCGCGACCGAACCGTCGCCGCTGGCCTTGGCATTGCCACCGACGGCGATGGCATTGGCGCCGCTGGCCACCGAATCGGCCAGGCTCGACGAGGTGTGGAAGTACTTGATGCCACCGCCACTGACGATGTTGCTGACGCTGCTTTCCAGGCCGGTGACGCGACCATCGATCACGGCGACCTTGTTGTTGGTATCGAACAGCTGCGCACCGTTGACTGCATCGGTGCTGTCCTCGGACAGTTGGCCGGCCTTGACGTTGGTCAACTGGACGCTCTTGCCGGTATTCCCCAGGGTCACCTTGTCGTGTGCCGCCGAGTCGTAGACCAGGGCGTCGGACAGTGTGCCGCTCATGTTGGCGAGAGTGGTGTTGATGCCACTGATATCCGTGGTGTTCTGGGTGACACGGCTATCCAGGCCACTGATCGCCACGGTGTTGCCGGCGATATCAGCGGTGTTCTGGGTGGTACGGGTATCCAGATCGCCGATGGAAGCGGTGTTGCCAGCGATGTCGGCGGTGTTCTGAGCCACGTCCTGGTTGGTGCTGAACAGCTGGCCACCGTTCACGGCTTCCTTGCTGTCGGCGGCCACGGTGCCGTCGGCCACGTTGACCAGCTTGCGAGCGCCGGCGGTGCCGAGGAAGTCGACGGCCAGGCCATCGCTGTCCTTGCCCACGGTCAGGTTTTCACCGGCAGCGGACTGCTGGACCATGCCGATGGTGCCGCTGTTGAGGTTGGTGGTGATGCTGGTGATGTCGCCTTCGACGTTGTTCATGCGGCCGTCGAGGTTGGTCACGCTGCCTTCCACGCTGGTCACACGGCTGTCGATGCCGGAGACACGACCGTCCAGGCCGGTGATCGCTGCGGTATTGCCAGCGATGTCCGCAGTGTTCTGCGCTACGTCCTGGTTGGTGCTGAACAGCTGGCCACCGTTCACGGCCTCCTTGCTGTCGGCGGCCACGGTGCCATCGGCCACGTTTATCAGTTTGCGGGCGCCGGCGGTGCCGAGGAAATCGACGGCGGCGCCGTCGCTGTCCTTGCCCACGGTCAGGTTTTCACCCGCGGCGGACTGCTGGACCATGCCAATGGTGCCGCTGTTGAGGTTGGTGGTGATGCTGGTGATGTCGCCTTCAACGTTGGTCATACGACCGTCGAGGTTGGTGATCGAGGCGGCGTTGCTCGCGATGTCGGAGCTGTTCTGGGTAACACGACCGTCCAGGCCAGTGATCGCGGCGGTATTGCCAGCGATGTCAGCGGTGTTCTGCGCTACGTCCTGGTTGGTGCTGAACAGCTGGCCACCGTTCACGGCGTCCTTGCTGTCGGCGGCCACGGTGCCGTCGGCCACGTTGATCAGCTTGCGGGCGCCGGCGGTGCCGAGGAAGTCGACGGCAGCGCCGTCGCTGTCCTTGCCCACGGTCAGGTTTTCACCGGCAGCGGACTGCTGGACCATGCCAATGGTTCCGCTGTTGAGGTTGGTGGTGATACTAGTGATGTCGCCTTCGACGTTGGTCATGCGACCGTCGAGGTTGGTCACGCTGCCTTCGACGCTGGTGAGGCGGCTGTCGATGCCGGTGATCGCGGCGGTGTTGCCGGCGATGTCCGCAGTGTTCTGCGCTACGTCCTGGTTGGTGCTGAACAGCTGGCCACCGTTCACGGCGTCCTTGCTGTCGGCGGCCACGGTGCCGTCGGCCACGTTGACCAGCTTGCGAGCGCCGGCGGTGCCGAGGAAGTCGACGGCCAGGCCATCGCTGTCCTTGCCCACGGTCAGGTTTTCACCCGCGACGGACTGCTGGACCATGCCAATGGTGCCGCTGTTGAGGTTGGTGGTGATGCTGGTGATGTCGCCTTCGACGTTGGTCATGCGACCGTCGAGGTTGGTCACGCTGCCTTCGACGCTGGTGACGCGGCTGTCGATGCCGGTGATCGCGGCGGTGTTGCCGGCGATGTCCGCAGTGTTCTGCGCTACGTCCTGGTTGGTGCTGAACAGCTGGCCGCCATTCACGGCCTCCTTGCTGTCGGCGGCTACGGTGCCGTCGGCCACGTTGATCAGCTGTCGGGCGCCGGCGGTGCCGAGGAAATCGACGGCGGCGCCATCGCTGTCCTTGCCCACGGTCAGGTTTTCACCCGCGGCGGACTGCTGGACCATGCCAATGGTGCCGCTGTTGAGGTTGGTGGTGATGCTGGTGATGTCGCCTTCAACGTTGGTCATACGACCGTCGAGGTTGGTGATCGAGGCGGCGTTGCTCGCGATGTCGGAGCTGTTCTGGGTAACACGACCGTCCAGGCCAGTGATCGCGGCGGTGTTGCCAGCGATGTCCGCAGTGTTCTGCGCTACGTCCTGGTTGGTGCTGAACAACTGGCCGCCATTCACGGCGTCCTTGCTGTCGGCGGCCACGGTGCCGTCGGCCACGTTGATTAGCTTGCGGGCGCCGGCGGTGCCGAGGAAGTCGACGGCAGCGCCGTCGCTGTCCTTGCCCACGGTCAGGTTTTCACCGGCAGCGGACTGCTGGACCATGCCAATGGTGCCGCTGTTGAGGTTGGTGGTGATGCTGGTGATGTCGCCTTCAACGTTGGTCATGCGACCGTCGAGGTTGGTGATCGAGGCGGCGTTGCTCGCGATGTCGGAGCTGTTCTGGGTAACACGACCGTCCAGGCCAGTGATCGCTGCGGTATTGCCAGCGATGTCCGCAGTGTTCTGCGCTACGTCCTGGTTGGTGGTGAACAGCTGGCCACCGTTCACGGCCTCCTTGCTGTCGGCGGCTACGGTGCCGTCGGCCACGTTGATCAGTTGGCGGGCACCGGCGGTGCCGAGGAAATCGACGGCAGCGCCGTCGCTGTCCTTGCCCACGGTCAGGTTTTCACCGGCAGCGGACTGCTGGACCATGCCAATGGTTCCGCTGTTGAGGTTGGTGGTGATACTAGTGATGTCGCCTTCGACGTTGGTCATGCGACCGTCGAGGTTGGTCACGCTGCCTTCGACGCTGGTGAGGCGGCTGTCGATGCCGGTGATCGCGGCGGTGTTGCCGGCGATTTCAGCGGTGTTCTGGGTGGTGCGACTGTCCAGATCGCCGATCGAGGCGGTGTTGCCCGCAATGTCCGTGGCGTTCTGGGTGACACGGCCATCCAGTGCGCCGAGGGCGCCATCGACCTTGTCGAAACCCGAGCCGACACTGGCGGCGACGCCAGTGGCGCCGGCGAGCGTATTGGCGTTCTGCAGCAGGTAGCTTGGGGCGTTGATCGTGCCGTTGACGCCCACTGTCGTGCTCAGCACCGCGGCTGCGGTAGCGGCAAGGTTGTTGACCTTGGCATCTTCGGATTGCAGCTGGCTGACGTTGACCGCATCAGTCGCTTCCGCACCGGCCGCCAGGTTGGTCAGACGACGCTCCTTGGTCGACGCACCGATGGACACTTCACCGTTGGTGGCCGATGCCGTGCCCGACAAGGTGGCGACTCCCGGATTGAAGCCGGCAGCCGCGAGATTCGCAGAGGTGCTGGAGTTCGAGCCCAGGGCGACGGAGTTGGTCGCCGTTGCGCTGGCGGCGTTACCCAGGGCAAGGCTGTTGGCGACGCTTGCCTTTGCAGACGTGCCCAGCGCCAGGCTATCCGCAGCCGAGGCGCTGGCGCCGTAACCCAGCGCAACGGCGTGATCGGCCACCGCCGACGCCAGGGTACCCAGAGCGATGGAGCCATTGCCCTTGGAAGTGGCGTAGACACCCATGGCGATGCCGCCGGAGTCCTGTGCCATCGAGCCGAAGCCCATGGCGGTGGAGCCAAAACCGTATGCACGGGTGGCGCAACCAATGGCGGTGGAGTCCATGCCATAGGCCAGGGTCGCACCGTTATAGATGGACGCACCACCAGGGTTGGTACCGATCACACCACTACCGCCGATGAACTGGCTCGAGCCCCAGTTCACGTAGGACGAGCCTTTGTTGGCCTGGGTGGTGTAGTCGGCCGTGGTGGTGTATTGCGGGGCCAGGCTGGAGAACATGGTGCTCATGTTGGCCAAGGCCGATGGGCCGGTCGTGTAGCTGGCGGCGAGGTCCTGGCAGTCGCCGTCGGGAGTCATCGCCATGCCAATGACGTTGGCCTGTGCCCCCCAGCCACCGGCTGATCCGGCCGCACGCGAGGTTGCGTTGCCGTTGACCGTTACCCCGGCGTCGGAGAGTGACACACCGGCGAATGCTTCCGACGCAAAGCCGGCCGCACTCATCAGGACGAAGGAAATCACTCGACCGAGGGTGCGGCCCGATTTGGTCCGGCTCTTGGTCGTCTCGGCGGCCGCCACATAAGTTCCGGTCTTCTCGTTCCAGATACTGCGATATGCGCGATTCATAAGATTTGCCCTCAAACAATGACTAGGAATCGTCCTAGGAAAAATCGAATCGGGACGACATTGAGGCCATGTTATTTGCGGGCAACTTCCTAGGAATTCAGAGAACTCTTGGCACTGTGTAGGCGAATTCTTAATGTAATTCTTACACTGCGACGAGAAACACCCTAAGAATGCGCAGCGCCAATTTTTTAGCCCAGCAGACAAGTACGCTTATTTGCGAATCAACGACCAGAAGAGATCACAGCGAACGCACCGGGAAGGCACGCGCCAATGAAAACACCTGGCGCGCAACCAGCCGCGACTCGGTATTCGCGACGGTGCGCCAGCCAGGTGTGGGGACCCACTGCGGCTGCCGAGCAGCAGCGAGTGGGGAACAACGGGCATCGGGTCAGTGGACGGAAACCGGCAGATAGTAGGTCCTGCCGAGCATTACGCCGCGGCCAAACCAGAGCTGGCCATCACGGCTCAGGGACACGCCATCCACCTTCGACACGACGTAGCGCAGCCCGCTGTCGGAGCTGAAAGCGAACTGCTCGGGGGTCAGTCGATCCAGGCGATAGCGCGTGCCCGCCGGTGGGATCTGCTGTTTCAGGTCATCCAGGTAACGCGGCGCCAGTTCGCCGAACAGCTTCGCGGCGCGATTCCGGTAGTCGCTCTCGCTGAGCCCCGGCGTCGTCGCCAGCCGCCTGGCGATGAGCGCGAAGATATCGGCATTGGCACGGCTCTGGGCGACCCGCAGGGCCATCAGCCGTTCGGCGGCGAAGCTATCCAGTTCAATGGAGGAATTGCTGCCCGTTCCGTTTTCACTCTTCGCACCACGGCCACTGTTCTGCGCCCCATCGCCTTTCGCGATGTCCCCCGCGCCCCCTGCAGAGGGTCGCAGGATGTCCGTGGGGTCAATAGGCTTCAGCGCGGAAACCGCATGGTAGGCAGCGCAGGCCGTCGCCTGGCCGGCGGTATCCGCATTGACCAGCAGCGCAACGGCGTCAGGGCTGCTGGCGGGCAAGCCGGCAGGGTTGATTCCCAGGGCCAGCAGTCGAGCCTTGTTCTGCTCCGCGGTGACGCCGCCATTGGCCAGCGCGCACAACTGCTGGACCAGCGCCGGAACGTCCTTGCCGTTGAAGGTGGGATACAGCGAGCGCACGGCGTCCTGGATCACCGGTAGCGCCGGTACGCTGAGCCGTGAGTTGGTGCTCGAGGGGCCGGCCGCTTCGTGCGGACCGCACCCGGCCAGCGCCAGCAGGAGAGCCGGATAAGCAAGAAGTTTGAGTTTCATGAGGCCACCTGTGGGAAACAAAGAATTTCCGTTACTTAAGACCGCAGAGAATACGGTGGCGACTCTATGGGAAACTTTAACCTTATTAGGTAGTACAATCCCAACCTACATGTAGGATTTGTCCTATTCGCAATCAAATTCCTGACAGGCTACTCGCTTCACTTATCCGATTATCGCAAGACGCATCCCACAATTCAGCGCAATTATACTTTCTGGCGCAGGTTTTATTATTTGATCGCCACCCTATGAACGAGTGGAGTTGAGCTCGCTGCTCTTATTGCAGAGGGAACGATCAGGGAGTGGAAGTTTACCAACAACACGGCAGGCGCCCCCTCCATGGTGGCCGGGCCTTCCACCTTCCTTTGCCGGCCTGCCCTTTCTGCGCTCTACGGCGAACGACGCTCGCGGTGGGTAGCGATCAGATTGGTCGCCCGCGCGCGCAGCTGGCCGCAACCGCCGTCGACATCCTGCCCGGCGCTGTTGCGCACCTTGGTCAGCACGCCGCGACTGTGCAGGTAGCGGACCATCTCGACGATGCGTTCACTGTCCGGGCGCTGGTACTGGTCGCCCTCCAGGGCGTTGAACGGGATCAGGTTGAGCACGCCGAACTTGCCCTTGAGCAGCCGCAGGATGCCGTCGAGTTCTTCCTGGCTGTCGTTGATGCCCTTGAGCAGCGTCCACTGGTACTGGATCGGATAATCCGTGGCGCGCGCATAGGCCTCGCCCTGCTCCACCAGTTCCTCGGGAGTGAGCTTCGGTGCACGCGGCAGCAGGTGCTCGCGCAGCTCGGCATCAGTGGTGTGCAGCGATAGCGCCAGGGCCGGCTTGATCCGTTGCTGCGGGAGGCGCTCGAAGACGCGTGGGTCGCCCACGGTGGAGAACACCAGGTTCTTGTGGCCGATGCCGCCGTCGGTGCCGAGGCGGTCGATGGCTTCCAGCACGTTGTCCAGGTTGTGCGCCGGCTCGCCCATGCCCATGAAAACCACCCTGTTCACTGGCCGCACGCGCCGTGCCAGCACCAGCTGGGCGACGATCTCGGTGGTGGAAAGCTGGCGCAGCAGGCCGCTCTTACCAGTCATGCAGAAGCGGCAGCCCACCGCGCAGCCGACCTGGGTGGACACACAGACACCGCCGCGCGGCAGCAGCACGCTTTCCACCATTTGCCCGTCGGCCAGGCGCACCAGCAGGCGCTCGGAGTTGTCACCGCCGGGATGGCGGGAATGAACCGTCGCCAGGGCATCCAGCTCGGCGGCGATCTGCGCCACGCCGTTGCGCACGCTCAGCGGCAGGAAGTCCTCGGTCGCCTGCCGCTTGGTGCCGGCATCCAGCGCCTTGCCCTGCAGCCAGGCACGCAGCATCCGGGCGCGATGCAGGGGCAGCGCGCCAAGGTCGGCAAGGCGTTGGTCGAGGTCGGAGATTCGCATGGGGCGCGAATCCTACCACCCGGCGCCGATGCGGCGTAGCGCTGCCGGTCGAAGGCGCTGAAATGTGCGTCGTAGACGCCTCGCTGCGACAACAACGCGCATCCTGCTTTGAGATTCGTCTTATTCAGCAACCGTTCATCGGGGCCCTACAGTGCCGCCGCCCCCAATCCAATGCAAAAAGGGGCATTTGCATACAAGGAGTAAGCATGAAGAAGTTCCTGAGCGCCGCCGCACTCGTCTCGGTCGCCGCCCTCGCCACCGGCTGCACCAGCTACAACGTCAGCCAGCCGATCGCTCCGATCGCCGGCGCCGTCAAGACCGACCTGAAGGCGGACGTCGCCGTCGGTGGCCCGATCAGCGGCCAGTCCCAGGTCAACATCCTGTTCGGCTTCATCAAGTTCGGCGGCGACAGCCAGTATGCCGATGGCGTGACCTACGGCGCCGAAAGCGGTTCGGGCATGAGCCTGGCTGCCTTCGACCCGGTTTCCTCGGTCAAGGCCGCTGCCGCGTACAAGGCCGTGAAAAGCTCCGGTTCCGATCTGATCGTCGCGCCGCGCTACGAAGTGAACGTGCAGGATTACTTCATCTTCAAGAAGGTGGACGTCAAGGTCACTGGCAACAAAGGCAGCATCAACAACATTCGTTGATCGACGCCAGGCGGGGCACCGTGCCCCGCCTACCGCTGGAGCGACGGGGCGGGTGGTGCTAGGTTCAGTCCTTCTACACCGTAACAGGACGTCTTCATGCGCCGGACCGCTCCCCTCGCGTTCAGCCTCACCGCACTCGCATTCGCCAACCTCGCCCAAGCCACCCCGCCGGACTTCGATGCGAAGGTGAACAAGCTCGCCCAGCAGGTCATGCGTGAACAGAACATCGCCGGCCTGGCCATCGGCATCACCGACCATGGCGAGCAGCATTTCTACAATTTCGGCGTGGCGTCGAAGCAGAGCAAGCAGCCGGTGAGCAGCGATACGCTGTTCGAGATCGGCTCGGTGAGCAAGACTTTCACCGCCACCCTCGCCGGTTTCGCCCAGGCCAGCGGCAAGCTCAAGCTGCAGGACAGCCCGACACATTATCTGAAGGAACTACGCGGCAGCGCCCTGGACAAGGTGACGCTGATCCAGCTCGCCACCCACGTCACCGGCGGTTTCCCGCTGCAACTGCCCGATGAAGTAAAGACTCCCCAACAGCTCACCGACTACTACAGGAACTGGCAGCCGCAGTATCCCGCCAACACCCAGCGGACTTACGCCAACCCCAGTATCGGCCTGCTCGGCATCGCCACCGCGCGCGCCCTCGATGTGCCGTTCAAGACCGCGATGCAACGCAACGTCTTCGCCCCGCTGGGGCTGAGCAATACCCACATCGATGTACCCGTGACGCGCCAGGGTGTCTATGCCCAGGGCTACGACAAGGGCGACCAGCCCGTGCGGGTGAACCCGGACCAGATCGCCGATGAGGCCTACGGGGTGAAATCCAGCAGCCGCGACCTGCTGCGTTTCGTCCAGGTGCAACTGGGCGAGGTCAAGCTCGGTGCCAAGTTGCAGGCGGCGGTGGATGCCACCCGCACCGGCTATTACCAGGTCGGCCCGATGACCCAGGACCTGGTCTGGGAGCAGTATGCCTACCCCCCAAAACTCACCGAACTGCAGCAATACAACGGTCCTTCGATGGTACTGGACAGCCAGCCGGTGAAGGCTCTGCGCAAGCCGCTGCCGCCGCAGCAGAACGTCTGGGTGAACAAGACCGGCGCCACCGGCGGCTTCGGTGCCTACGTCGCCTTCGTCCCGTCGAAGCAGCGCGGCATCGTCATCCTCGCCAACCGCAACTACCCCAACGAGGCACGGGTGAAGCTGGCCTGGGACATCCTCTCGAAGCTGGATTGATGCGCTGGGCCATGCCAGTGATCGCGTCCATGGGGCGCTTCTGCAGGCAAACTCCGGCGCGTGCTTTTGCGCAGGAGCGGACTCCGTCCGCGATGTGTCCCAGGCGGCTCCGGCGTCAAGGGGCTCGCGAGCAAGCTCACTCCTGCAGGGCCTCCCCCGTGGCGCGCGGCTTGTATCGATGCCGGTGATGTTCTGAATCAAAATGCCGGTAATGATCCCTGGCAGCGGAGCCTGTAGCGTGTTGTCCTGACAGATTCCGCCACCAGAGGATCAGTGCCTTGCCCCGCCTCCCACTGCAACGCGCGCCCATCGGCGACTACGACCACTCTGCGCAATCGCGCGGAGGCCGCTTCCACAACCTCACTCCGCGCCCGGCCGACATGCCCGAGCCAAGCGCGTGGGTGCTCTGGGATGTGCTGTTCAACAAACCGAAGAACACCGTGCCGCGCGCTCCGGTGCCCGTGCGCGCGCTGACTCCGGACGAGCTGGACGCAGCGCCCGACCGCAGCCTGTATCGCCTCGGCCATTCGACCCTGCTGCTCAAGCTGCGCGGCGGCTGGTGGCTGACCGACCCGGTGTTCTCCGAACGCGCGTCGCCCTTCAGCTTCGCCGGGCCCAAGCGCTTCCACGCACCGCCGATTGCCCTGCGGGACCTGCCGCCGATCCGCGGCGTGATCCTCTCCCACGACCACTACGATCACCTCGACCGCGCGACCATCGCCGTGCTGGCCGAGCGCGCCGAGGTCTTCCTCACCCCGCTGGGCGTGGGCGACCGCCTGCTCGACTGGGGCGTACCGGCAGAGAAGATCCGCCAACTGGACTGGTGGCAGAGCACCACGGTGGACGGCCTGTGCCTGACCGCCACCCCGGCGCAGCACTTCTCCGGCCGCGGTGTACGCGACGGCAACCGCACCCTGTGGTGCTCCTGGGTGATCGAGGACGACAGCCTGCGCATCTTCTTCAGCGGCGACACTGGCTACTTCGACGGCTTCGCCGAGATCGGCCGGCGCTTCGGCCACTTCGACCTGACGCTGATGGAAACCGGTGCCTACAACGAGCACTGGCCTTACGTGCACATGCACCCGCAACAGACTGTGCAGGCGCACCAGGACCTCAACGGGCGCTGGCTGCTGCCGATCCACAACGGCACTTTCGACCTGGCCATGCATGCCTGGTACGAACCCTTCGAGCGCGTGCTAGAGATTGCCGGTGAACGCGGCCTGCCCGTCACCACGCCGATGATGGGCGAGCGCATCGACATCCAGTCTCCGCACCAGGGCGAGCGCTGGTGGCGCGGCGTGGTGGCCGAGGAAGCCCGCACACCGGTGCCGCGCTGTGGTTGTCGTGCCGCCCGCGAGAGTTGAGTCCGCAGTGGCCTGATGCCAATCGCGGACCGAGTCCGCTCCTACGCAGGGGATAGAACCTGCACTTGTAGGAGCGAGCTTGCTCGCGAACTGGCTGAAGTCCGCTGCCAAGGCTGTTCGCGAGCAAGCTCGCTCCTACCCAAAAGCTGGCTCGGGTTCAATCGCTGGCCAGCTCGAACAGCTGCCAGCGCACCGAGCTGACGCCCTTCTCCAGGCTGATGCGGCTGACCATGCGCTCCAGTTGTCCGGCGGCGCCATGGCCGCCGAGCAGTTCGGCGCGCACTTCGAGTTTCGCCGGGTTGGGCTGATCCTCGCTGTGCAGCGATTGCAGGCGCAGTTCGCTGCTGTCCAGGCTGTGCAGCATCAGGCTGCGCACCTGGATCTCGTCCTCGGCGCGGCAGATGATGGCAACGCCATAACGCTGCTCCGCTTCACTGGCCGGCACCACGTCCTGGTGGTTCAGGCGTTGGGCGATGTCGCGCAGCAGGATGTTGGCGCAGAGCACCACCACGCTACCCAGCGCGGCCTCCAGCAGCAGCCCCATGCTGCACAGCACACCAATGGCGGCAGTGCACCAGAGCGTGGCAGCGGTGTTCAGGCCGCGCACGTTCAGACCATCGCGCATAATCACGCCGCCGCCGAGGAAGCCGATGCCGGACACCACATAAGCGGCGATGCGCGGAGCGTCGGCCGAGAGCTCCGGCATGGCCTGGGTCATCAGCACAAAGAGACAGGCACCGGTGCTGACCAGCGCGTTGGTACGCAGGCCGGTCAGGCGCTGGCGCAGCTGGCGTTCGGCGCCGATCAGGGCGCCCAGGATGAGTGCCGCGGCAACCCGCAGCAGGAAGATTTTCCAATCCATGTTCCACCTCGTTCGCGGCGCTCGGCCGCTCCATGCGCCGGGCAATGCCGGCGCGCATTCGGGTGGTGGATTGCGAGGGAGCGAAGGGCCGGTTGGCCCCGCAGGGGAATGGTGAGACGTCATCCCGCGGCGGGATGCGTATCGCCACTGTCCGCAACGCAGCGAGACAGTGGCAGGGTTCTGCCGGACGGCTCGCTGTTCAGACCTGTCGCAATCGACCAGGGCAAGTGTCCAAGGCAGGACTCCTCTATTGATTCAAAAAAAGCGACCGGGCCCGGTGTGAGCACTGCCCGGGACAGCCCCGGCCGCGAGTCGTCATCATCCCCGAACAGCCTTAAGGTTTCCTTAGTGCCCGGCCAATGCTTGGCACTGGCCGGGCCAGGGCCCTACCATGCGCCTCAGCCCCGATCAGGAACACGTCATGTCGTCCGCCATCGTCACCCGCGAGCACTGGATCAGCAGCGAGAAAGGCCAACTGTTCGCCCAGGACTGGACACCCGCCGGGAACACCGGCGAGCCGATCCTGCTGCTGCATGATTCGCTGGGCTGCGTCACCTTGTGGCGCGATTTCCCGGAAAGTCTCGCCGGCGCCACCGGCCGCCAGGTCATCGCCTATGACCGCCTCGGTTTCGGCCGTTCAGAGCGCTACCCCGGCGCCCTGCCCCTGGACTTCATCGACGAGGAAGCGCGCACCGTCTTCCCTCTGCTGCAGCAGCACTTCGGTTTCGAACGTTGCGTGGTGTTCGGCCATAGCGTTGGCGGCGCCATGGCCGTGACGTGCGTGGCACGGCATCCGCAAACCTGCGAGGCGCTGGTCACCGAGTCGGCGCAGGCCTTCGTCGAGCACCGGACCCGCGACGGCATCCGCGCCGCGGAACTGGAATTCACCCGCGAGGGGCAGTTGCAACGCCTGCAGAAGTACCATGGCGACAAGGCTTTCTGGGTGCTGCGCGCCTGGGTCGACACCTGGCTGTCGGACGATTTCAGCGACTGGAACCTGGACGCCGAACTGGCGCAGGTAAAGTGCCCGACCCTCAGCCTGCATGGCGAGCAGGACGAGTACGGCTCGGCCGCCCACCCGCAGCGTCTCACCTCGATACCGGGCGTACCGACGATGCTCAGGCTGCTGCCCGATTGCGGACATGTTCCGCACCGCGAACAGCAACCTGCCGTGCTGCAGGCGGTGACCGAGTTTTTCCAGCGCCATGTGCCCCAGGTCCCGTCAGTCGTGGGGCGCAGGTAATACCGTCTGGCTGAAAAATTGAATCCGGGTTCGTGCAGGACGGTCACAACGACCAGGCGCCGTCGCTTCGCTTTCTTTTCCCAGGGAGCAGCCTCAAGGGCGCCGTCGCGCGGGTACCGGAAGGGCCCTGCGTAACGGCCGGACTGGTTTTGTCGCGCAGGTAGGTTCGATCATGTGCCGCCTTCATTTGCTTCCGCTGTTATTGCTCGCGCTCTGGGCACCCTCTTCCATCGCCGCTGAGCTGGGCACATCCACCGATGAGAAAGCCCAGGCCGCCGTGACCAAGGGCGAAGTCCTGGAACAACAGGTCGCCCACCCCGCTACCGCGGTAACCACCGCAGCCCCCATCACCAAGGCCGAAGTGAAAGCCGTCGACCCCGCCGGCAAGGCGCCGCTGGACGACGCCGTCGTCTGCCTGTCGCGGACCATCTACTGGGAAGCCAAGGGTGGCGGCCGCGCCGATATGGAGGCGGTGGCCAATGTGGTGCTCAACCGCATGGGCCACGGTGGCTTCCCCGACACCGTGTGCGGCGTGGTCAAGCAGGGGCAGGAGCAGAAACACTGCCAGTTTTCCTGGTGGTGCGACGGCCGCTCTGACCAGGTGGAGGAGAAGAACCGCTACGACATCGCCAAGGAAATCGCCCGCAAGGCGCTGAACCAGCAGCTGAGCGACCGCACGCGCGGCGCGATGTACTTCCACGACCGCCACGTCTCGCCGTCCTGGGCGAAGGAATACATCCGCACGGCCGAGACAGACGAGTTCGTCTTCTACAAGCCCCGCGGCGGCGATGCGCGTTAGCTGACGGCGCTGGTGCCGTCGCGCTGCGCATCCATCCAGCGCACCAGGGCCTCGCCGAACTCCGGCGGCGCCTTGCGCCCGACGCGGCGTGCGAGATCGAGCACGGTGTGCTGGGCCAGCGCCTCTTCCATGCGCTTCTGCGCGGTCAGCATGACGGAGTGGATCGAGCAGGTACCGCAGGTCGCCCATTCCGGCGGCGAACCTTCGAATACCGCGCATCGGCCACGGATGTCGCGGCACTCGAAAATCTGCTTGTCGCCATCGATGGCCTTGACGATGTCCAGCACGGTGATTTCGTCCGCCGGCCGCGCCAGGCGGAAACCACCGCGCACGCCTTCGGTGGCCGCTACCAGCCCAGCCTTGGCCAGTTTGGTGAAGACCTTGGCCAGCAATTCCTGGGGCACACCCTGCAGCTCCGCCAGCGCTCGCACGCTGGAGTCACGGCTGTCGCCCTTCTCATCCGTCAGGAAGAGCAGGCAGTGAATGCCGTACTCCACCCCTGCGCTGTATAAAGCCATCACAAACTCCGACAAGGTTAGTCGCATTATTCTCAAGCTAAAGCCTGCGCCCGGCAAGCACTCAAGCATGCGATCAGACGAATTGTAACCCGCAGAGCACGGCTTTCAGCACTTCAAAGCGTCCATTGAATAAACAGAAGCAGAGCTATTGTCTCCGCGCCAGGCGTGACGAACGGTCGGAGTTTGGAGCAGAAATCAGTTGCGCCGGATAACTACGACAAATATAGTCGCAGTTATCCGAGGCGAGCCGGGAAGCGAACCGCTCCGATGTCAGGCACTCGGGAACCCTACAACCTGGATTCATTCTTTTCGTCGGAGAGACCATGAAACAACGCATCCTGATCGTCGGCACCGGTTTCGCGGGTATGTGGAGCGCCCTGAGCGCCACGCGTCTGCTCGACTTGCACCAGCGCGGCGATGTCGAAGTCGCTGTACTCGCCCCCCAGGCCGAACTGCGCATCCGTCCGCGCTTCTACGAGCCGAACGTGCACCAGATGGCCGCGTCGCTGGGCGACCTGTTCGGCGCCGTGGGCGTGACCTTCATCCAGGGCAGCGCCGAGCAGATCGACGTCGACGGCCGCCAGCTGGATTACCGCGATGCCAGCGGCGAGATCGCCACCCTGGGCTTCGATCGCCTGATCCTCGCCAGCGGCAGCAAGGTCGCCCGCCCCGCCCTGCCGGGCATCGAACACGCCTTCGACGTCGACGACATCGACCAGGCCGTGCGCCTTGAAACGCATATCCGCTCGCTGAACCAGCTGCCGGAATCCGCAGCGCGCAACACCGTGATCGTCGCTGGCGGCGGCTTCACCGGCATCGAGACAGCCGCTGAAATGCCGGCGCGCCTGCGTGAAGTACTGGGCGCAGACGCCAAGGTGCGGGTCATCGTGGTTGATCGCGGCGCCGAGATCGGCGGCGCCCTGGGTGTCACGTCGCAATCCGTGGTGGCCGAAGCCTCCGCCGAACTGGGCGTGGAATGGCGCCTGAAGGCCTCGGTGGAATCCATCGACGAAAACGGCGTGACGCTCTCCAGCGGCGAGCGCATCGAGGCGAAGACCGTGATCTGGACCGCCGGTGTGCGCGCCAGCTCGCTGACCGAACAGGTCGCCGGAGAACGTGACCGCCAGGGCCGCCTGCATGTGGATCGCAACCTTCAGGTGATCGGCCAGGACGCGGTTTTCGCCACCGGCGACGTCGCCTACGCCGCCGTGGACAACGCCGGCAACTACGCGCTGATGACCTGCCAGCACGCCATCGCCCTGGGCCGCTCGGCCGGCAACAACGCTGCCGCCGACCTGCTGGGCGTAGCACCCATCCCCTACAGCCAGGAGAAGTACGTGACCTGCCTGGACCTGGGCGCCTGGGGCGCACTGTTCACCGAAGGCTGGGACCGCCAGGTGCGCTTCCAGCGCGAGGAAGGCAAGAAGATCAAGACCGAGATCAACACCGTGTGGATCTACCCGCCGGCCGCCGATCGCGCCACCGCGCTGGCGGCGGCCGATCCGATGATCCCCGTCGTGGCCTGATGCGCTGAACAAAAGCCCCGGTTGGCGCGAGCCTTCCGGGGCTTTTTTACGGACGGACCCTGCCTCACTCCTTGCATGCGCAGGCTCGCCGGGAGAAGACAGTCGTCCCTACGGATGCCGCACAGCGCGCGGCAGGCACAGCGTTTCAACCATCCGCGCCAAGGTATTGATCACCTCCTCGCGCCCCAGCAGCGGCTGCGCCTCGCTCAGGTAACGCGCGCAGGTGTACTGCACGGAGTTGATCACCACGAAGAGCACCGCCGGCAGGTTGTCGATGCGGTAGTCGTCGAAGTGGCGCATCAGGTACTGCCGGCACACCTCCATCATCTGCTGTTCCAGGGTCCGGAACACCGGTGCGGAATTGAGTCGGTGCCAGTGACGCAGCAGCTCCAGCTGTGCTGCGTCGCCCTCCACCTGCTCGAAAATCCCCTCCAGCACCGCCCGGGTGACACTACCGATGTCCGCGCCCAGCATCGGCGTCACGCGCTCATGCACCACCTTCATCAGCGTGCCGGCGCGCTGCATCAGCAGCGCCTCGACAATCATCTCCTTGTTCGCGAAGTACTGGTAAAGCGAGCCGACGCTCACCCCGGCGCGGCGCGCGACGTGGTTGGTGGTCAGCCCATCGAGGCCGTGCTCAGCGATTTCCAGCGCCGCGGCCTCGACCAGCACGGCCACCATCTCGCTGGCGCGCTGCTGCTTGGGTTGCTTCCTCATGCCTCTCTCCTGGTACGAGCCGGATGCGAGTTGAATGCGAGCAAATACTCGCAATAGCGTAATGGGAGGATTTCGCCCGGCAACCAAACCAAGGTATGAATCGATGAGCGCAACTGCCCTGCCCACCCGCCACGGCGCCGACCTGCAGCGTGCCCGGCGCACCGCTGCGCCGGTCAAGCGTTTCCTCAAGGGCCCGAGCGAGCCGGATACCGCGGCCTGGCAGGCCATCGGCGCATCCCTCACGGTGGGCGATGCTCCCATGGATGCGCTGCTGGAGTGGATGTTCGAAGTCGGCCTCGGCAAGAGCATGCGCCTGTATGAGCAGGCGCTGCACCAGGGCATTGCCGCCATCCCCGACGCACCCGAGGCACTGAAAACCTTCTTCGCCCGTGTCGAGGCGCCGCCCGCCTGGGTCGACCCGCAGCGCCTCGACGAGGGCGCCCGCGCCTGCGGACTTTCCGGGCTGACCGGCATGCGCGTGCTGCGCGATCTTGGCTTGCTGGCCGGATACCAGGCCTCCGCGATCAACCGCACCCTGGTGCTCACCGGCGCACTGGAGAAAGGCCCGCAGCGGCGCATCGCCGAAACCACCAAATGGTGGATCGACTGCACCCGCCCCGGCGGCATGACGCACGGCGCAGCGGGTTATCGCAGCACGCTGCATGTACGGCTGGTGCATGCCCTGGTGCGACGGCGGGTTTCACGGCTGCCGGACTGGGACTTCGCCCACTACGGGCTACCAGTCAACCAGGGCGACATGCATGCGACCTACCTGGCCTTCTCGGCGATCTTCCTGATCGGCCAACGCATGCTGGGCGTTGCCCTGAGCCGCAGCGACCGCGAAGCCATCATCCACCTCTGGCGCTACATCGCCTGGCTGATGGGCGTCGAGGAACGCTGGCTGTGCGCCAGCGAAAACGACGCGATCCGCGCGCTCTACCACAATCTTCTATCCCAGGCGCCACCGGACGAGAGCAGCCGCATCCTGGGCTTCGCGCTGGTGGACGAACCCCTGCAGCGCCATTACGCCAACTTCCCATGGTTGCGCGGGCGCCTGAACCGGGCGATCCACCTGAGCATCGCCAGCACCTTCATCGATGCCCAGGGCCAGCGCGCCCTCGGCCTGCCCCGCGGCAGCCTGCCCTGGTATCCGTTGCTGACGGCTCCGCCCCGCTTCATCTGCCACTGCCTGCTGCGCGTTGTACCGGGCGGTCGCAACTGGCTGGTGCGTCACGGCCTGCAAAGCCAGGAGGATTACCTGCGCACGCTCTTCGGCGGCAGCGACCCGAGACTGATCTCGCCCACGCACCTGGGCGCCGAAGATGGTCGCACTTGAGCTTCGCCATGCCGCCGGAGGAAAAAAACCGCACTCCTGCTGCCCTTCCGCGATCCATTGCGGAAGAGACCTCGAGGAGCCGCCATGAGCACACCGCCGGACCTGCTGGACCTTCCCTCCGACCTGCACTATGTCGACGACAGCCTGCCGGGCATCAGCCGGCGTCGCCTGCGCGGGCGCTTCGCCTACTTCGATCCGGGCGGCGAGCGCATCCGCGTGGAAGCGGAGATCGAGCGCATCAACCGCCTGGCGATTCCGCCGGCGTACATCGATGTGTGGATCTGCATCGACCCCCTGGGCCACCTGCAGGCCACCGGGCGCGACGTGCGCGGGCGCAAGCAGTACCGCTATCACCCACGCTGGACCGAGGTGCGCGATGGCGCCAAGTACGAGCGTTTGCTGCGCTTCGGGCAAAGCCTGCCGGCGCTGCGCAGGCGCATCGAGCGGGACCTGGCGCAGCCCGGACTGGGTGCGGAAAAGGTCATGGCGACCGTGGTCGAACTACTCGATCGCACCCTGATCCGCATCGGCAACGAACGCTACCGCAAGGAGAACCGCTCCTTCGGCCTCACCACGCTGAACAACCGCCATGTCGAGGTCCGGGGCACGCGCATCCGCTTCGCCTTTCGTGGCAAGAGCGGCATCCGCCACAGCGTGGACATCGAACACCCGCGCCTGGCGCGCATCCTCCGGCGCTGCCTGGAGCTGCCCGGGCAACAGCTGTTCCAGTACCTGGACGCAGATCGCCAGCGGCACATGATCGATTCCCGCGACATCAACGCCTACCTGCGCGAGCACGCCGGCGAGGAGTTCACCGCCAAGGACTACCGCACCTGGGCCGGCACCACCCTGGCCCTGGAGCACTGCCGCAGGACCCGCTGGGAAGACGAGAAGAGCGCCAACCGCCAGCTCAAGGCGATCATCCAGCAAGTAGCCGACGAGCTGGGCAACACCCCGGCGATCTGCCGCAAATGCTACATACATCCACGGGTGATCGAGGCCTTCCTCGCCGGTGAACTCAACGGGCTGCGCAAAGCGCGCAAGCGGCAGAACCTGAGTGCCGAGGAAGCCACCCTGCTGGCGTTCCTGTCTCGCCCGCCGTCGTGACAGCTCCCCGGAAGCCCCCTCACGACAGCAAGATTGTTCAAGCCAGGCGCCGCGTTTCTCTGCCACTCTGAAGGCACTTATCTGCCTGCAAGAAACGTTCATGTCCCAAGATCAGCTTCCTTCACGCGCCTTCCTCAAGGGCGCCATCGACATCATGCCGCTGTCCCTCGCGGTCCTGCCCTGGGGCCTGCTCGCCGGCTCCCTGGCCATCGACGCCGGGCTTTCGCCACTGCAAGGCCAGGGCCTGTCCGCCATCGTCTTCGCCGGCGCCGCGCAGCTGGTGGCCATTGGCATGCTCAAGGGTGGCGCAGGGTTCTTCTCGATCATGATCACCACCCTGCTGCTGACCTCCCAGCACCTGCTCTACGGGATGACCATGCGCCCGACGATCTCCGGCCTGCCGGGACGCTGGCGCGCCGGCCTGGGCTTTCTGCTCACCGATGAATTCTTCGCCCTGACCAGCGGCCACGACCGCGAGACCTTCAACCGCTGGTACGCCCTGGGAGTGGGGCTGACGTTCTATATCGCCTGGAACCTGTTCACCCTGGCCGGCGTACTGGTGGGCAGCAGCATTCCGGGGCTGGAGCACCTGGGGCTGGACTTCTCCATTGCCGCCACCTTCGTCGCACTGATCGCGCCGGTGGTGAAGAACGTGCCCACCGTGGTCTGCGTCGCGGTCTCGCTGTTCTGCTCGGTGCTCTTCAGCTACTGGCAGGTCGGCTCGGCGCTGGTGCTTTCCGGGCTGGCGGGGATGTTCGCCGGCTTTCTCTGCCAGAAACTCTCGGGGGTGCGCGCATGATGGTCTGGGCAGTGATTCTCGGCATGGGCCTGATCGTGTTCTTCAACCGCTACGTGTTCCTCGAACCGCGCCTGCCGATCCGCCTGAGCAGCAACGTGCGGCAGTTCCTGGGCTTCGCCGTGCCGGGGATGCTCACGGCGATCTGCGGCCCCATCGTGTTCCTCCCCGAACACCAGTTGAACCTGCGCGTGGACAACCCCTACCTGCTCGGCGCCATCGTCGCCGTGGCCCTGGTGCTTTGGACACGCAACGTACTGCTCAGCGTGATCCTCAGCATGGGCGCGTTCTACCTGCTGCGCTGGTGGCTGTAGCGCGGCCACTTCCTTCAAATGAATGATGAGTGCCTGCGGTGCGGGGGCTAGGCTGAGCGGGGGGCCACTCTTGCCGGAGCACTCAACATGACCGTCGTCAATGGTAAAGATCTGCGCGCCATCCAGCCCGGCGAAACCTTCGCCGAGGCGCAAGTCCTCTACGGCGAGGGCTTCAGCCTGCAGCCAAGGGAAGTGAAAGTCTTCAAACCGACCGGCGCCCCGGTGATCTTCTATGACGTGTTCAAGGACGGCGAGCAGAACCGGTCCGGCATCGCCAGCCTCGTACTGGAGCCCGATGCCAGCCAGGTCCGGGATGTCGGCCACGCCTGCGCCAACCTGGCCGAAAGCTGCAAGGACCCCGACCTGCTGGCTCGCGTTGGCGAGCTGCTCATCGCCCATGGCTACGAGCAGGGCCTGCCCAGCGTACGCATCGTGGTGCCCGCCGCCGACGCCAGATCGGTGGCCGCCTGCGAAGCACAGAACAACGCTTGCCAACGGCAGCAGAACGAGTACGGCGGCCAGCAGTTCGCCTGCTTCGACTACCCGGCCAACGGTGACTGATCGCGCCGCGTATCAGCCGTTCGGCGTCGCGGATAACCGGTAGTACGCCAGCACCAGCTGCACCAGAGCTTCGTCGATGCCCTCCCGCCGTCCCGGGGCCAGGGCGCCGGGGTCTTCCAACAGGGCACGCAGCACGCCGCCCACGGCATGGGCGAGGACGAATACCTCGGCCTCGTCGAGCTTGCGCAATTGCTGGTCGTGGTCGACCAGGCCGTGGGTCACCAGGTGGGTCATGACGCTGCCGCGCAAGGCCGGCAGCGGGCTTCCGCCGCCGCGCGTCATCAGGTAGTGCATCAGCGCCTTGTGCGCGCCGGTGCGCCCGCCATAGGCACTGACGGCGGCGTGGATCACTGCGCGGATGCGCTCGCCGGGCGTCTCCGGCGGGCGACCAGTGAGCGCGCCCATGATGCCAGCAGCCAACGCTGCCAGTTCGCGCCGGGCCAGCTCGTCGAGGATTCGCTCCTTGTTGGGGAAGTACTGGTAGAGCGAGCCGACGCTGACCCCGGCCAACTCCGCCACATGGTTGGTGGTGAAGCCCTCCAGGCCGTGGCGCTCCAGGATGCGCCGCGACGCCTCCAATATGAGTTCGACCTTCTCCAGCGCCCGCGCCTGCCGTGGCAGACGACGGCTATCTGGCTGATTTTCCGCTGTTTTTCGGTTCACCTGGGGCCACCGGGAAAGCGAGTACAGCAAGCGTCGCGTCCTACCTATCATGGCAGCCACATCGAGGCCGGCAAGTCGAGCGGATGAACCGCAGCGGCCGGCGCAGGAGACCCGCCATGAGCCACAAGAGCCACACCGCCCAACTGGACGACGACATCTGCGTGCATATCTTCGCCGCGTCCGGCGCCATGGTCGGCGTTTGCCTGACAGTGGTCGGCATCCTGCGCATCATCGTCGGCCAGCACCGCGTGGACCTGATCGGCCAGGACATGCTCGCGCTGAACACGGTGATCTACCTGGCGACCACCCTCACCGCCTACTTCGGCCTGCGGACCCGCAAGCTGCAACGCAATCACCGTCTGGAACGCGTAGCCGACACCCTGTTCCTGGTGGGGCTGAGCATCACCACCCTGACTACCGCCTTCATCGCCTGCGCCATGTCCTGCTGCTGAAACTCCGATTGAATTCCGCTATCGCTATGTAGAAATATATACGCCGATTAGCCTGTCGCTCAGAGGAAAGGACATGAACACCGCCGTGTACGCCAAGGAAGCCGTTGGCGCGAATTACGCGCTGGAGTCGATGCAATACGCCCAGGCCCGCACCTGGGAAGCCGTGGACGCCATCGCCGCGCAGATACGCCCCGGCATGACCGAACTGGAAGCCGTCGCCATCGGCAAGCAGGTGCTCGCCGAGCGGGGCATGGAGCGCATCTGGCACCCGCTGTTGATCCGCTTCGGCGCCAACACCCTGAAGACCTTCAAGCAGCGCTCCGAGGGCAACCCGGTGCTGGGCGAGAACGACATCTTCTTCATCGACATGGGCGTGGTCTGGCGCGGCCATGAAGGCGATGCCGGCGCCACCTTCGTCACCGGCAACGATCCGGAGATGGCCGCCTGCGCGGCAGCGGCGAAAACCCTGTTCGAGTGCGTCGAGGCGCGCTGGCGCGAGACCGGCTGCAGCGGCGTGGCGCTGTACGACTTTGCCCATGAACGGGCCAGGGAACTTGGCTGGCTGCTCAACCTGGACATCAAGGGCCACCGCGTCAGCGACTTCCCCCACGCCATCTACCGTGCCGGCGATCTGGGCGATTACGCCGAGCATCCGGGCGGCGGCCTGTGGATCCTGGAAATCCAGCTCGCCCACCCGAGCAAGGCCTACGGCGCCTTCTACGAAGACCTGCTGGCCTGACGCGGAGCACAAGCCATGAGCGAAACCGTACTGCTGTTCTCCTACGGCACCCTGCAGGACAAGGCCGTGCAACTGGCCAGCTTCGGCCGCGAACTGCACGGACATGTCGACGCCCTGGTGGGGTTCCGCCAGGACTGGGTGGAAATCACCGACCCTGCCGTACTCGCCACCAGCGGCAAGACCCACCACCCCATCGTCCAGTACAGCGGAGCGGATGCCGACCGGGTACCCGGAACCGTCTTCGAGATCACCCCGCAGGAGCTGCTGGCGGCAGATGCGTACGAGGTATCGGACTACCAGCGGGTCAACGTGCAATTGCAGTCCGGCCTCCAGGCGTGGGTCTATATCAAGGCCTGAGGCGTGTCGCCATTTATCAGGCTGCCTGCTTGGACTCATTAGCGGAGCTTCAGAATCGATCAGTTCATGACCCATGGCGGAGTTTCGGGGACCAAGACGGAGGCCAGGGTGCTCAAGGGCTTCATGCCAATTCCCGACTCGGCAGGGATTGGCATCAAACCCGCCACCCGAGCGATTCGATCATTCGTACCAGTTTTCTTCATGGGTCACCGCGGCAGCCGCTCACTAGACTGTGGCCACTCGCGAGCACCACCCCACTGCACTTCCCTACCGAGAACATCTCCATGAAACTGCTCACTGCCAGTGCCCTCACCCTTGCCGCCCTGCTCGCCAGCCAGGCGTCCATGGCCGAAGAATCTGCCCTGATGACCAACCGCCTGACCGAGGCCAACTACCAGGCCCTGCAAGCCGCTCGCGCCAAGGCCGACGCCGAGCAGCAGACCGCGCAGAACGCTCAGCCGGACACCGAGAAAAAGGCCGGGCAGGACAAGCACTGCTGATAGCGCTGCACACCGGGAGCGCGCCGTCGCTCCCGGTTCCTCCCCCGGCAAACTCGTCACCTTTTGTAGAACCATGGGGAACGCGTGGGCCTTGCTCGCAAACCGCATCCCCTGACCGAACCCACAAGCCTCGATACCCTGCGCCTGCCCTGAGCGCCTTCGTAGGGTGCATAACGCCTGGGCGTTATCCGCCGAAGTGGCGGATAACCCGTTCCGGGTTATACGCCCTACTCGCTGATCCGAGCGGCAGCGCCGTAGAGCGGCTCGTGCATCTTGCAAGCTCCAACCGCATCGACAGCAGCTCTGCTCGCAACAGGGCAATCCGCTGCCCGCCACACCGGTTCCCTGGCATCATTCCGGCAATCCGCCCACAAACATCAGCCTTCATTGATGTCAGCCCAATCAAATATGAATTTTTCCTGATACGGCAGCGCCCTACTCTGGCCACGCGCTGCACTGACAGCGCCAGCTACTCAGCCGTCCTTTAGAGACGCGGGTTCTCGATAACAACTCCAACTGCCCCGAGGATCTCCCATGCGCCCCGTCATGCCTGGCCGTGAATCCCCCTTTTCCCCGAACACCGGAGGCCAGCATGTCTGACCTTCGCAACCCTGCCGTTGCCAACAGCAACGGCGACGAAAGCCTGCTCGCCAGCCACGGCTACCGCCAGGAACTGGACCGCGGGTTGAACCTGTGGTCGTCGTTCTCCGTCGGTTTCGCCACCATTTCCCCGGTCGTCGGCATCTACTCGGTGATGTCCCTGGGCGCCATGAGCGTCGGGCCGTCCTGGGTATGGGTCGTGCCCCTGTGCCTGCTCCTGCAACTGACCGTGGCGCTGGTGTACGCCGAACTGTCCTCGCAGTTCCCGCTGGCTGGCGGCTGCTACCAGTGGGTGCGGCGGCTGATCGGTGATCGTGCGGCCTGGTTCACCGGCTTCCTCTACCTCGCCTCCGCCCTCGCCTCGCTGACCACCGTCGCCTACCTCGGCGGCTTCTGGCTCGGCCTGCTGCTGACCGGCGAGCCGCCGTCGGCCAATGCCCAGGTACTCTGCGGCGCGGCGCTGCTGGCCCTTGGGTTGGCGGTCAACCTGCTGGGCATCAACCCGCTGAAGTACTTCGTCAACGCCGGCATTTTCGCCGAGGCCATCGCCTCCATCGGCATCGGCGTGCTGTTGCTGCTGTTCTTCCGCAACCACTCCTTCGAGATGCTGTTCAGTAGCCTGAATGCCCTGGAAGTCTCCGGCGGCACCTACTGGAGCGGCTTCCTTACCGCACTGGCCGTGGGCGGCTGGGCCTTCCTCGGCTTCGATGCCTGCTCGCAGATTTCCGAGGAAACCACCGACGCCCGCGTCTCCACGCCGCGCGCCATCCTGCGTTCGATGCTGGTGGTCGGGCTGACGGTGATGCTCACCGCCTTCGCCGTCACCCTGTCGTACAAGGACCCGGCCGCCGTGGTCAGCGGGCAGATCATCGACCCGGTAACCCCGGCCGTGGTGGACGCCTTCGGCGCCTGGGCCGAGCAGCCGTTCGTGGCCATCGTGCTGGTCGCCTTCGTCGCCTGCGTGGTCTCGGTGCAGACGTACATCGGCCGCGCCATCTTCGGCATGGCCCGCGATGAAATCCTTCCCGGCTCTGCCCTGCTGCGCCGCGTTGACAAGCGCAAGGTACCGATGGCTGCGATGGTCTGCAGCACCCTGCTAGCCAGTCTGGGCCTGGCGCTGGGGCTGAACGCTACCGCGGTCGGTACGCTGATCGCGTTTGGCAGCGGCGGCTTCTTCTTCGTCTTCCTGATCGTCGCCGCCAGCGCGCTGTACGCCCGCCTGACCGGCCGCTGGGACCCGGACAAGGGCGCGCTGAAGCTCGGCCGCAAGGGCCTGCTGGTCAACATCGTCGCCGTGGTCTGGCTGGTGTTCGAGGCAATCAACGTGGCCTGGCCGCGGGAGATGCTCGCCCCGCCCGGCGCGCCGTGGTTCCAGGTCTGGGCGGTGGTCGTGGTGTTCTCCGCCCTCGCCCTGTTCGGCCTGGCCTACCTGTTCATCGCCAAGCCGCACCGCCGCATCGCCACCAGCCTGAGCTTCGCCGGCCGCGCGGTCGGCTGAGCCAGCTCGGCTGAATCATCGGCGCCGGTCCAGACCGGCGCCCACCTTCCCGCCTTCCCGCCGCTGGCTTCATGAATAGCCGGCACGGGCAGGCCATGCCTGAAATCCGGAGCTTGTAATGTCCACCCTGAACTACTGGAACTACCCCACGGAAATCCTCTGCGGCGTCGGTGCCCTCGATCAGTTGGCCGAACGCTGCCGTCTCGCCGGGATGCGCAAGCCGCTGCTGGTCACCGACCCCGGCATGCTCGAACTGCCGCCGCTGCACGAAGTGCGCCGCCGCCTGGAAGCCGCCGGCATCGACTACGCGCTGTTCCACGGTTTCTCCAGCAACCCCGCGCTGGAGGAAGTCTGCGCCGGCGCCCTCGCCCTGGCCGAAGGCGGCCACGACTCGCTGATCGCCCTGGGCGGCGGCAGCGCGCTGGACGCAGCCAAGGGCATCGCCCTGCTCAGCCGCGATGCGAACGGCCTGCACAATTTCGAATGGTCGCAGCTGATCGAACGCTACCCGACCCTGGGCGATCACCCCGCCCTCGACCTGCCGCCGCTGATCGCCATTCCCACCACCGCCGGCACCGGCTCGGAACTGGGCCGCGAAGCCGTGCTGACCGATACCGCGCGCGGCATCAAGATAGTCGTCGGCCACCGCGAGCTGCTGGCCCGCTCGGTGATTCTCGACCCGGTACTGACCGTCGGCCTGCCGAAGTCGCTCACCGCCGCCACCGGCATGGACGCCCTGACCCATCACCTGGAGTCGCTGTTCTCGCCGCTCTACCACCCGATGTCCGCCGGTGTTGCCATCGAAGGCGTGCGCCTGGTGAAGGAGCACCTGCAGCGCGCCGTGCACAACGGCACCGACCTCGCCGCCCGCGAAGGCATGCTGGTGGCCTCGGCCAGTGCGGCAGTGGCCTTCCAGAAGGGGCTCGGCGGCGTGCACGCGCTGGCCCACCCCCTGGGCGCCAAGCACCACAAGCACCACGGCCTGCTCAACGCCGTGCTGCTGCCGTACCTGCTGGTGGCCAACCGCCCGGCCATCGAAGCCGACGCCACGCGTCTGGCGCGCTATCTGGAACTGCCGGAAGCAAGCTTCGAAGGCCTGCTGGGCTGGGTGCTGGAACTGCGTTCGGCGGTGGGCATTCCGCATACGCTCAGGGAGCTGGGCCTGGACGGCGAAGATGCTCAGTGGGTCGGCGAACAGGCGGTGGCGGACATTTCATCCTCCGAGACCAACGCCTTGCCACTGCTGGCCGAGGACTACTCGCGCATCTACCTCAACGCGGTCAACGGCGTGCTCGCCTGAGGGCTAGCCGAGGCCGTGCACGCTCAGCAGGTCCTCGATGAAGGCACGGGCGGCCTCGCTGCGCGGCCGTCCGGCGTAGGTGATCATGCTGTGCGTCACCTCGTAGCAGAGCTGCTCCGGCAGCAGCGGCTTCATCCGCCCGCGCTCGACCCAGATGTTCGCGTAGTGGGTCGGCAGGTAGCCCAGGTGCGTGCCGGCCAGCACCGAATGCGCCACCGCCTCCATGTGATGCGCGGTGGCGCTGCTGCGTTCGGGGCGGAACGGCAGCTCCTGGTCCGCCGGCAGGAAGCCATGGCGCACCCAGTTGTACTCGGCAATCTGCTCCAGGGTCGGCTCATGCGCCGCGAACAGCGGGTGGCGCTCGCCGCAGAACACACCGATCTCCTCCGTGTACAGCGGCAGGTAATCCAGGGTCGGGCGCGCGCGACTGAAGTAGGAAATCGCCAGGTCCAGCTGGCCGTCGATCACCGCCAGTTCCAGCTCGGTGGGCGAGTTCACGTAAAGGTTCAGCTGCACGTCCTGCTCGCGACCATGGAAGGCCGCCAGGGTCTCGTCGAAGCGCGCCTGCGGCAGGGTCGTGACGTTGTCCGCCAGCCCCAGGTACAGCTCGCCCACCAGCTTGCCCGAAAGCGCCTGCGCCTGGTCGCGGAACAGGCCGATGGCGTCGAACATCGCCTGGGACGCCTCGAGAATCCGCTGCCCTTTCGCGGTCAGGCGGAAACCGCCCTTGCCACGCTCGCACAGCCGATAGCCCAGGCGCTTCTCCAGGCTGCCGATGTGCATGCTGATGTTCGACTGGCTCATGTTCAGCTCGGCCTGCGCCGCGGTGAAGCCGCCGCACTTCACCACGGAGGCGAAGATGCGCAGCAGGCGCAGATCGAGGTCGGTGAAATTCCTGAGCATGGGCAGAGTCCGGCGCTGGGCGGGCGGCTAGTCTACTGCACGGGGCACGGCCAGTCCCGCTGGTGCGATCCGATGGAATCCCCGGCGTGCCCGCGAGTCCCTGCTCAGGTATCCCTGATGGAGAGAAGCCATGCTGCTCGAAGGTTCCTGCCACTGCGGCGCCGTGCACTTCAGCCTGCACAGCGCCCATCCCTACCCTTACCAGCGCTGCTACTGCTCGATCTGCCGCAAGACCCAGGGCGGCGGTGGCTATGCGATCAACCTTGGCGGCGAGGCCGCCACCCTCAAGGTCCGCGGGCGCAAGCACATCAGCATTTACCACGCGAAGCTCCGCGAGGAAGGCCAGCGCACGCGTACCAGTGGCGCCGAACGGCACTTCTGCAGCCTGTGCGGCAGCGGCCTGTGGCTGTACGACGCGCGATGGCCGGAACTGATCCACCCCTTCGCCTCCGCCATCGACACCCCGCTGCCCGTGCCACCCGAGCACACCCACCTGCTGCTGCGCTCGAAGGCGAGCTGGGTCGAAGTGCAGGCCACGCCGCATGACCTGCAGTTCGACAATTACCCGCAGGAGTCCATCGCCCAGTGGCACCAGCGGCTGGGCCTGGAGCGGTAACCGGAGCGCGCTGCCGCGCCCCGGCATGACTCAGAAGGCGATGTTCACCCCCAGTCGCGCCGCATTGTCGCGGCTACCGTCGCCGGTCTGGCCGGAATATCCCAGCTCGACACTGGCCTGCGGCGCCAGTTGCAGGTTGACGCCGACACGCCCCACTGCAGTATTGCGTGCCAGCGGGACACCTGTGACGGTGAAGCTGCCGTAGTCGCCGAGGGTCATCCGGCTCTCGTCCTCCGGCACATCCAGCGCGTGCTGCCAGGCCAGGCTGGTGGTCAGCGCCAGCGGGCGATCGAACAACGTGCCGAGCGGTGCCTTGGCACGCAGGCCCAGGCTGGTGTAGTCGACCCGATCGGTTTCGCTGCCACCGTGCAGCGCGGCTTCGCCACCATGCTCGTTGAAGCTGTCACTGTGTACCTCGACATGGGCGATGCCCGCGAAGGGTTCCAGCTCCAGCTCGGCGAGCTGCAGGCGGTAGCCCAGCTCGCCAAACACTTGCGTGGTATCAGCGTCGTAGCTGGCCTTGAGCTTCTGCTGCTGGCTGCCCACCGTCACATCGCGGCGAGTGTCCAGATCGTTCCAGGTGCGCGCCACGCCCAGGCGCAGGCCAAGGGCATCCCACTGGCCGCCCAGGTAGGCCGCAAGGGTGGTGCTGGAGACGTCGGCCGAGGAGTTCCGCGCATCGACGTCCAGGTCAGCCGTGCCGTAGCCTGTGGCCAGGCCCAGGCGCCAGGTGTCGTTCAGCGCCAGGTCCGCACCAACCAGCATGCCCTGGCTGTTGCGGTCCAGGCTGGCGGCATCGCCGTTGGCGTCGCTGTCGCTGGCCCCGCCGTAGCCCTTGATCCAGACGCCCAGAGCGTTACCGGCGCCATTCTGGCGTGCCTCATAGAGACGGTCGGTGAGCGCCTCGCGCACCTGACGACTGTCGTCGAACAGCGCCGTCCGCGCGCTGGCATGCATCTCGCCGGACAGGCTGTCATAGGCACGCCGCGCCTGTTCGGCACTGAGCCCGGACATCTCGCTCCAGAGCGCCTTGCCAACAGCGGAGTCGATGACCCCGGCCACCGCCCGCTGGTTGCCCGTCTGAGCCACGGAAACGAAGGTGGTGTCGTTGCGCTCCATCACCAGGGTGACGCCAGTGGCCGAGTACTGCAGCGATGGATCGAGGAATGCCAGGTTGCTGGTGACGTTGGCGAAAGTGCCCTGCAACGCGGCAGCCTGGATGATGGCGTAGCTGGAACTGGGCTTCCAGGTACCGGACTCGGCCAGGACGCTGAGGTTCGCACCGTTCAGAGCGACGGTACCGGTGGACACCAGGCGGTCGGTGCTGCCGTCCGGGGCGTTCTCGATCTCCAGGGTCGAGCCGGCGCCCAAGGTTACGTCGCCATCCACAGTCAGCGTGCCGATGGAGTTGCCCGGCGCCAACTTCGCACCATCGGCGAGGGTGACGTTGCCATCGATAACGCCATGGCCACCGAGCGTAGCGCCACCGGAGACGCCCACGTTGCTGGTCAAGCTCGCAGTGGAGCCCGCGCTCCCGCCGACGACCAGACGCCCGTCTTCCACCTGGGTGCCGCCGCCGACGCTGGAGTCGCTCTCCAGCACCAGGGCACCGGCTCCGCGCTTGACCAGGCTGCCGCTGCCGGACATGGCGTTGGCGAAGCTGGCGTTGCTGGCCTGATCCAGGATCAGCCGTGCATTGTTGGTGATGACGCCGCTGCCGAAGCTCTCGACCGAGCCGGTGAGCATCCCCGCGCTGATCAGTGTGCCGCCGCTGTAGCTGTTGCTGCCCAGGGTCAGGTTGCCAGCGCCGGTCTTGGTCAGCGAGCCCGTGCCGGATATCGCGTTGGCCAGAGTGGCGTCACTGGTCTGGTCAAGCACGAGCGTCGCGTTGTCGACGATCGCGCCGTTGCCGAAGCTGCCCGCCGAACCAATGAGCGTGCCCGCCTTCACCAGCGTGCCACCGGTGTAGCTGTTGTTGCCGCCCAGCACCAGGGTGCCGTCGCCGAGCTTGGTCAGTGCGCCGCCGCCGGAAAGCTCCTGGCCGAGGGTGAAGGTGTTGTCGGCATCAGCGATGTCCAGACCACCACCGGCCGCACCGAACACGACGTCGCGCGCCGTGCTCTGGAAACCGTTGCCGGTGACGCGCAAGGTGCCACCCTCGAAGTCGAGATTGGCGGAGGACGCGCCGAGGTTGGCGTCGCTGGAAACCGATAGGGTGCCCAGGCTCAGACGCGTGCTCTGCTTGTAGTTGTTGGCGCCATTGAGCACCAGAGTGCCCAGCCCGGTCTTGTCGATACCAGCGCCGAACAGCGAATTGTCGATAGACGCTGTCCAGCCGCTCGATACCTGACTGCCGTCGCCGACCCGCACTTCGCCCAGGGCGCCCAGTGTGGCGCCGGTCAGCGCCAGGTTGTCGCCGACCAGGTGATAGCCGTCGCTGGCGAACTGAATACCCTGCGCCGCGATGGCGCCGCTGCTGTTATCGACGGTCACCGTGCCGGCCGCACCGCCGAAGATGGAGAACGCATCGTTGGGATTGCGCCACGCGGTGGTGCTGCCCGTGGCGTCCGTCCAGTTCGCACCGGCCTGCGACCAGACGCCGGAGCCGCCGCCCATCTGCGATGCGCTGGCAAGGCCATCGGCGTTCCAGAAGTTGAGCGAGAGACTGGCCGGATTGATCAGGTTGATCTGCCTGGCGCCATTCAGGATCTGCAGGGTCGGCCCCGGCGGTGGAAGGAGGCCGCCGCCGCTCATGGTCAGTGTGCCGCCCCAGTCGAACAGCCGGTAGATGCCTGGGCCATAGCCGCCCGCATTGGTCAGGTTCAACTGGGCACCCTGCAGATTCAGGTCACCGGTCACCGAGACGCTGTGGCTGGCCCCCGGCGTCGAGAATCCACCGGAAGCACCCAGGCTGAAGTCCGCCTGGCTACCCTGGCGCAGGGTCAGGTCGCCGTCGATGGTGAACACCCCGACAGGGGCACCCGAAGCAAGATGACCGCCCGAGGCCACATCGACATTGCCAGCCACGGTGCCGAAGCCACCCAGCGAAGCGCCGCTGGAAACGGAGATCGGCCCCTCGACGCGCGCCGATGCATGACTGCTGTCACCGACCAGCAAACTGCCGCCCGTAATCTGGGTGCCGCCGGTGTAGGTGTTGATGCCATTGAGGGTCAGGGCGCCGCTGCCCACCTTGTTCAACTGCCCGCCCGCACCGCTGATGACACCTGCGTAATTGCCTGATGCCAGGGACAGGGTGCTGGCACCCAGCCTGACTGCGCTGCCAGTGCCGCCAACCAACGACCCCAGGGATTGGCCAGGCTGCGACGACAGGTTCAGCGTGGCGCCGGTATTCACCGTGGCCATCAGGCTCGGGTTACTGATCGTATTAAGGGCCAGCGTTCCGCCGTTGACGGTGAGGCTACCGGCCAGATAGTTGCCGATGAGCGTCAGCTCGCCCGATCCCTGCTTCAGCAACTGCCCCGAACCAGAGATATCACCCAGATAAGTCGTGGAAAGGTTGCTATCGACGGTCAGTGCGCTCGTGCCCAGCAAAATAGAGCCGCCAACGCCACTCAGCGCTGCCACCGTCTGAGGGCCGGCCTGGCCCAGGTCCAGTACGGTTCCGCTGCTCAGGCTAAGGGCCCCACTCGACAGTCCGCCAGGGTGAACTACCAATGTACCGGCGGCAACTCTGGTGGCACCGCTGCTGGTATTGTTGCCACTGAGTGTCAAGGTGCCGGTGCCGGACTTGACCAACGCTCCCGTGCCGGACATTGCGCCGGAATAGGTGCCATTGGAAGACTGGTTGAAGGTTACGGTGCCGCTGTTGACGAGGTTGCCTCTGATGCTGTCCGTGTTCCCCACCAGGGTCGAGCTGGCGCCGACCTGGATATTGCCGGAAAGGCCGGCGTTCACCCCACTCAGGGAGACCACCGGAGCCGTGATATTCAGGCCACCCGTGCCGCCGATACTGCCGCTGAGGGTGTAGTTGTTGGTCCCCGCCAGCGTCAGCCCGCCCAGGCCCAGAATGAACGGGTTGCTCATCGTCACGTCACCCAGCGAACTGATCAGCGTGCCGCCCTTGGCCTGGATGTCACCCTGACCCAACTCGGTGCCGGTCGCCAGGATCACTGCGCCGCCGTTGAGCTCCACCGACGCCCCTGGCACCAGCGCTCTGCCGCTCAGGGTCCAGGCGCCGCTGTTGACCCGCAGATCCTGGAAATTCAGATAGGTGTCGCCAGAAGCCGAACCCGAACCCGCTGTTCCGGACCCGGTCCCGGCCGAAGGCAGGACGTTCTGCAGCACCAGGGTATTGTTGTAGCCACCCGCCTCGACCGTGCCGGCCTTGGCGAAGCTCAAGCCGTTCATGCCATCGACGGGGATGGTATCCGTCGTGCTGCCTCCGGCAGTGATAGACGAGCCTGTCACGGCGGTGAAGGTATTGCGGCCGTCGGCGCCCAGGTAAACGCTGCCGCGGATTTCTCCGGCGTTGGCGAAGCGGTTACCGACGCCAAGGATCCCGGGGGACTGCAGTGCGACGCGGCCGGAGATGGTCGCACCCTGGTCGTTGACGAAATCCACTGCGCTGCCGCCGACGATGGCAATAGCCGCCATATCCCCGTCCGCCTGCGGCACGCCATCAATCGAACGGGCCATGATCATTCCCGTATTGATCACCTGGGTAGTACCACCGCTGCCATTCTGCACGAGCATTGCCAGGCCGCTCAGGGTGTTCGTCGAGGCGCTCTCCTGGCCCCGTGCTCCAGCAATGACTCCAGAGTTGCTGATGGTGACAATACTTCCGTTGGCGTTACCCACGACCACTCCCGTCGACTGGATGGCGATGGGCCCCAGCGCGCTCGGATCGATAATGCCGTAGTTCCTCAACGTCACATTATTGCCCGTCAACTGCAGCGCGGTGCCGCCGCTGCCTAACAGGACGCCCAGCGAGCCTCCCGCCGCCACGGTGACATCAAGGTTGTCCGCAGCGTTGCCGTAATGGGGCAACAGCGGATTGGCCGCGCCACTACAGCTGACCATGATCGGGGAGCTCTGCGTGCAACCTGCCTGCACCGCCGTGCTCAACCCGGAAAGCGCGAAGAGCGCCGCCCCACAGACGGCAATACGGCTCGCCACCCCGCCCACTGACGAACGCCCACCGCGCGATTGCGTTGCCAGCTCCGACGCCGCCTGCCAGGCGCCCAGCCGACGGTTCCATACCAGCCGGTAGATGTGATTCAAGACCTGCTCCTCAAGGTAAACGGCGCTCCGGGTTCTGTGACCCGGTGGCCAACACGGAACGGACAGCCGTGACCTTCACCGCCGCGATGGCGGCGCAGGAGTCGAGATGCGGAAAAGCACGCAGGAGAATGCATCGCACCCTCCCTGGTGTAGCGCATCGCAGGATCACGCTTGTCGTCCTTGTTATGGGTGATGACCGATACACCACGCGGCCTGGACCCGGCGCTCGAACGGCAAGGCTTGGCCCCGCCGAGCATGCGACACCCTGACGCAGTGGTGATCGATTGGCCGCGAGGGTAGCAGACTGCCACTAACTTGTAGGAAAAATCTTGCACTATCGTTCAGGAAAATTGCGTCAGCCCTCACGCCCGCCAGAACGGCTTGGCGATCTCCGTCGCCACCTGGCGCCGCGTCAGGCCGATGTCCTCAATCAGGTGCGGATTGGCCCTGGCCATCACGGCGAGTTGCTGGCGAAGTCGGGCACGGGCCTGCCAGAGCGCCAGCAGTTCGAGCACGGCCGACGGGCTGAAGTGCCGCGGCGGAGCTTCCGACAGCAGCAGGCGGGGAGTATCGTTCATGACAGCCTCCATGGACTCGGACCTCATGGGTCAAGCATGGAGAGCGCCCGGCAAGCCGTCCTTAAGTGACGCCAAACACTTCCAAAAACTTGCAAAGGGGGCGGCATGCAGCAATCGCGTCTGGCTTTCGGTCCCTTCGTGCTCGACGGCGCCAGTGGCACGCTCAAGCGCAACGACGTTCCCGTGGCCGTTGGGTTCCGTGCGCTGAACCTGCTGAGCGCCCTGCTCCAGCGTCCGGGTGAAATCCTCGGCAAGGCCGAACTGATGGACGCCGCCTGGCCGGGCCTGGTGGTCGAGGAAGGCAACCTCACGGTGCAGATCGCCCAGCTGCGCAAGGTGCTGGGCGAGGCCCCCGACGGCAGCCGCTGGATCACCACGGTGCCCCGCGTCGGCTACCGCTTCAGCGCAAGCGTGGAGCGCCTGGTCGAGGCGCCGCGTGCGTCGCTGTCGTTGCCGGATGAGCCTTCGATTGCCGTGCTGCCCTTCGTCAACGGCAGCCCCGACGCCGAGCAGGACTATTTCGTCGACGGCCTGACCGAGGACCTGACCACCGAGCTGTCGAGGGTTTCCGGCCTGTTCGTGATCGCCCGCACCTCGGCCTTCGCCTACAAGGGCAAGGCCATGGACGTGCGCGAGATCGCCCGAGAACTGGGCGTGCGCTACCTGCTCCAGGGCAGCGCGCGCCGCGCCGATGCCCGTGTGCGGATCAACGCCCAGCTGGTGGATGCGCTCAGTGGCGAACAGCTCTGGGCGGAGCGCTTCGACCGCGAACTGGAGGCCGTCTTCGCCGTGCAGGACGAGGTCGCCGGGCACATCGTCCAGGCCCTGCTCGGCCATCTGCGCACACCCCTGCCCCGCAATCGCCCGAGGAACATCGAGGCCTACGAACTGTGCGTACGCGCCCGCCAGCTGATGGACGACTCGCCGCTGGCCGCGCGCGAAGCACACCTGATGCTCAGCCGTGCCATCGCCCTCGATCCGCAGTACGCGGAAGCGCGTCGCTGGCTGGCGATGAACCACTGGATGGGCTGGATACACAGCGGCGGCCCCACCCAGGCGGAGCGCGACACGGCACTGCAGCGGGCGCGCGAGGCCGTGGCCATCGACCCCAATGACGCCGGCTGCCGCTGGAGCCTGGCCTACCTGCTGACGTACGAACGGCAGTACGCCGAAGCCGACCGGGAGTTCCAGCGCGCCATCGAACTCGACCCGAACGATGCGGACGCCTGGGCGGCGCTGTCCGACGTCACGGTCCTGGCCGGGCACATCGACGAAGGCCTGGAGCACATCCGCCGGGCCTTTCGCCTCAACCCCTTCCCCGCCGGCTGGTACTACCTGACCCTCGGCCAGGCACAGTACGCCGCGCGCGATTACCAGGGCGCCATCCAGACCCTGCGCCGCGACGAAACCTACCGCAGCAGCTCGCGGCGCTTCCTCGCCGCCAGCCTCGCGCAACTCGGCCGGCTGGACGAGGCCCGCGCGGAAACCGAATTATTCCTGGTGGGCAATCCGAACTTCAGCATCCGCCACTGGGTGGAGACCGAACCCCTGCGTGACGCGGCAGTGCGCATGCACTTCGTCGAAGGCTTCCGCCTGGCCGGCCTGCCGGATTGACCCCATGCATGGCCCCGTAGGGCGGATAACGCTGGGAGCGTTATACGCCCTACGCCAGGCATCGCCTTTCCATGAGCCCCGGGAGTTGGCGTCGAGTCAGGTCTGCGACAGGAGGGCGCCACGGCCGTCGACACGCAGTTGTAACCCTTACCGGCTAACGTGTTCGCCCACCTTTCGCCCCGGCGCTGCCAGAAGACAGACCATGACGGTAGACACCAACCCCGCCCGCAAGCAGTTCCTGATCCGCTCGGAGAACATGAGCGCCGACGATTTTGGCGAACTCTACACGCGCCTGTTCGGCAACCTCTATTCGGGTATGCCGCGCCCGGAAAAGCCTATCGCCATCGGCGGGGCCTATGGCCGCTATGAAGGCGTGAGCTTTCGCCGGCTGAGCTTTCGCGGCGACCTGCTGACCGAGATGCCGGACCTCGACGACGAGATCACCTTCATCTTCCCCAGCGCTGGGCGCGTCGTCTTCAACCAGTCCAGCGACAGCGTCGGCCTGCCGAGCGTCGGCTTGGCCATGGAGAAGGCTTCGGTACGTTCGGTGGGTTTCATCGATGGCCACGCACACCACGGCCTGTCGGTGCGCCGCTCGTTGTTCGCGCGCCGACTGGCAACGCTGCTGGGCCGGCCGATCACCCACAAGGTGCGCTTCCAGCCACGGGTGGATTTGAGCAACGAGGCCTTCCAGGGCATCAAGGCGATCGTCGCCATGGCCACCGGCAGCGAGTTCGACCTGCTGATCAATTCCAGCGCGCTGATGCCGGCACGCCTGCAGGAAATGCTGGTGGATTCGGTGCTGGAAATCTGGCCGCACAACTACAGTGACGCGCTCAGGCGCCCTGCCCCGCAGATCGCGCCGCGCCACGTGAAACTGGCCATGGACTATATCCAGGAACATCCGGACGCCCTGGTCAGCGGCAGCGACCTGGCCGAGCTGAGCAACGTCAGCCTGCGCGCCCTGCAGGAAGGCTTCCGCCGTTTCGTCGGCAGCTCCATCGTCGCCTACCAGCGCGAGGTGCGCCTGCAGCGCGCCTATGACGCGCTGCAGCAGGACGGTTCGCAATCGGTCAGCGAGATTTCCCTGGCCCTGGGCTTCAGCAACGTCGGGCGCTTCTGCCAGTACTTCCAGAGCGCCTACGGCATGAGCCCGGCGGATTTGCGCAGGAACCTGTCGACGCCTGCCTAGGGAAGCCAGCGCACCCTGCTCTTAACGCTCGCCGGCAAGGCTCCAGCCAGCTCGGTTCGCGAGCAAGCTCGCTCTTACGAAGAGCTCGAAACCCTGTAGGAGCGAGCTTGCTCGCGAACATCGCCACCAACACGGCAATGCAGATCCGCCCGACTGGCTCGAAAGCAAAACGGCCCGCCGCGTATTCCGCGACGGGCCGCTTACCTAGGCTGCCACCGATCAGAACTGGTAGCTGGCCTTCAGGCTGCCACTGGCACCGTGGCTGCCGCTGCCGCCCAGCGCGCCGACTTCGGCGCCGACGCTGAACTCGCCCTGGCTGGCGGTCAGGCTGAACGCGCCGTTGAACTGGTCGCGGTTGTCGAAGGCCGCGCGCTGGGAAACATCGAAGCCCAGCAGGTGGCCTTCGCTGTCGACCTTGTAGTCGCCCAGCGCATGGTCGTAGCCGACCTCCAGGCCCGGCACCATCTGCCAGCCACCACCCAGGGGCACTGGGGCGAACGAGGCCTTGAGGTTGGCGTAGGCGCTGCGGCGGTTCTCGCTGATATCGTCGACATCCAGCGCAAGCTCGCTGCCCTTTTCCTGGAAGCCGTCGAGGTCAAGGTGGCTGTAGCGCAGGCCGATGCTCGGCTCCAGGGTCACGGTGGACACCGCCGTGCGGTAGCCCAGCGCGGCACTGGCGCCGCTCAGATTGCCGCTGGTGTCGCCTTTGGCCTTGCCCAGGCCGCCACCGATATCGCGTTTGCTGTCGTAGTCGAGCCAGCCGTAGCTGAGGTCGGCGTCGACGAACAAGCCCCGCTCCAGCCCATCGAGGGCGAAGCGTGCGCCGCCACGGACGAAGGTCAGGTCGGTGTCCACATCACCGCCGGCACCATCAACGCTGCCCTTGCTGTAGCCGAAGCCGGCGTTGCCACTGAGCTGCTCGGAGAAGCGCTGGGTGACGCCAACCAACATGCCCTGGGTGTGCTCGCTGCTGCTTTCGGCGTTGGAGGTGGCGGAGTTGCCCTGATAGCCCGCCAGCGCCGTGGTCCACAGGCGGGTCTGCCCGGTTTTCAGGTCGACGCCGCTGGCATAAGGCGCGGCGGCGCGGTCGATCAGCGCGTCCTGGCGCAGCAGGTAGCTGGCCGCGTCGGCATGCACCTGGCCACCAACGGTGGATTCGACGCCACCGAGGGTGCCGGCGTCGATGGCCGATTGCAGGTAGTAGTTGTAGGCGGTGTAGTCACCGGAGAGGCTGCTGTTCTGCAGCTGGGTCAGCAACTGCGCGCCGGCGGCCGCGTTGCCGGAAAGACCTGCGACGCCAGGCAGGGTGCTGTAGTAGACCATCTTGCCGCGCAGCACGTAGAGGGTTTCCTGGGACAGGCCGAGGCCTTCCTTCAGGTAGTTGTCCATCGTGCCGTATTCAGCGGTCACCTCGTCCAGACCGGCCTGCAGGTAGCTGGCCTGCACGCCCAGCAACGGCTCGTAGATGGCCGCCATGCTTGCCGGCAGCATCGCCAGGGTCGCCTTGACCCGCGCGGCGGTGTAGTCGTTGGTGGCCAGGTAGTTTTCCATGATGGTCTGGCTGTCCACCCCGGCGATGCTCAGCAGCACCGCGGCGGTCCAGCCGGTGCGGTCCTTGCCGGCGGTGCAGTGGAACAGCGCGGCACCGTCGGCGGCAGCCAGTTCGTTGAACAGCGCGGTGAACTGGCCGCGCATGCCGGCGTCGTTGACGAAGGCGCGGTTGGTCTCTTCCATCATGGCCACGGCCTGGGCGGCGCTGCTGAAGGAGATGTTGGTGACGTTGGCGCCGGAGGTGGTGCTGCCGATAATGTCGATGTTCTGGTAAGCCGCCCCGGCAGGCAGGGTATCCGGCGTGCCGGCGATCTCGCTGGGGGTGCGCAGGTCGTAGACATTGCTGATGCCCAGGCTGTTGAGGATCGCCAGGTCATTACCCTTCGGGGTCAGGGCGTTGGAGCGGTAGAACACACCGGAGCGCATCACGCCGTCGTTGGTCGTCGTATAGGCGGTGGTAGTGCCGGCGAGATCGCGGAAGTTATCGATGCCGGTCAGCCGCGGAGTGTCCAGGTTGTAGGTCTCGGCTGCGTTGGCACAGGCGATGGACAGGCTGAGCAGGGACAGGGAAAGCAGAGCACGATGGAACACGATGTAGCCTCTTTGAGCTTTGTTGGCGGGGCTACTATCGGTGGCGCTCGGGACTCGAATGTGACAGTTCCGCGCCCGGCGCAAATGGGCGCGCGATCTGTCCGCGAGCTGCGTTTTCTGTCCGTGCGGCTAGTCTTCCCGGCGCCCGGAAGACTCACGGTCGCGCTCGTAGTGGTGCATCGAAGGGAACGCCGGCAGCCAGCTCTCGCGGCGGCAGGTCCACAGCTCGTAGGTGGGTTGGTACTGGCCCGGCGCGTCCAGCGCGCCGAGGCTCACCTCGACCTCGTCGGCACTGCGACCGAACACCGAAGATCCGCAGCGCGGGCAGAAGAAGCGCCCGTCGTACTCGCGGGTTTCGCCTTCGATGCGCACGGCGCTCTCGGGGAAGATCGCCGATGAATGAAACAGGGCGCCGTGGTGCTTGCGGCAATCCAGGCAATGGCAGATGCCGACCCGATAGGGCTGACCCGTGGCTTCGATCCGCAGATTGCCGCACAGGCAACCGCCGGTAACCTTGTCCATGCTGCACCTCCTCGCAAGGCTGGGATGATTGTGACTCTGTCATCCGCGGGGCGTTCAGTCCTCCAGACCAACACACTCCAGCAGCGACCCGTGCCATTGCCGATTGTCCAGCAGCACCGGCAACAACCCGCTATGCCCGGCACCCGGCACCACCAGCAGCTCGCGCCGGCTGGCACGGGTGGCGGCGGCGTGCAGGCGCTCGGGGATTTCCAGGGGGATCACGCTGTCCTGCTCGCCGGCGATCACCAGCAGGTGGCCACGGAAGCGCCCGAGGATGTCCCAGGCGTCGCTGTCCACCCAGCTGCGCGGTCGACGGATGATCGCCGAGAAATCCGGCCCGAACGGCACCTCGTGTGCTTCGGGGGTGTAGATGCCGGGGACGATGAGGATCAGCGCCTGCACGTCCAGTTCTTCGTTCAGGCGCAGGGCGTTGTAGGCGCCCATGCTGATGCCGGCCAGCGCCGTGGGTCGTACCCCAGCGCTGGCCATGACCGAGCGAGCCTGGTGGCTGCGACGTTGCAGGGAGGATTCGGCGAAGACCCCGCCGGTCTGGCCGTGGCCGACGCAGTCCAGCGCCGTCGAACCTACGCCGCGTTGCCACAACGACTGACGCAGGCCATCCCACACCGAACGGTTACTGGCCCCGCCACCGTGAATGCCGAACAGGTGCAGCGGCGAGTCGCCGCTCAGCGTATCGGCGTGGAGCTCGCGCCCCTGGAAGGGCACACGCAAAGGGACGGGTGACGACATGCAGCAGACCTGGCGGAATGGACCTCGGGAAGGGCTGCGAGCATAGCCGATCCAGCGCACGACGGGCCGATTTGGCCGTTTCGCGATATTCGTCGTCCGGATCGCGTGAGACAGCTGCCAGCAGCGCGCCTAGCATAGGCCACCCAACTCGAAGAACCCGGCGCCCTGCCCGCGCGCCCTCCCTTGCTGCCCCGGAGTCCCATGTCTACCACTGCTTCCCCCCTGGCCACGCCGACCGTGGCCAGCCAGGCCAGCCCGCTGGTGATGCGCGTGATCGGCGCCTGTGCCCTCGCCCACCTGACCAACGACCTGATCCAGGCCGTGCTGCCGTCGATCTATCCGGTGCTCAAGGCCAACTATGGCCTGAGCTTCACCCAGGTCGGCCTGATCACCCTGACCTTCCAGCTGACCGCCTCGCTGCTGCAGCCCTGGGTCGGCTATCACACCGATCGCCACCCCAAGCCCTGGCTGGCGCCGCTGGGCAGCGTCTGCACGCTGATCGGCATCCTCATGCTGGCCTTCGTCGGCAGCTTCCACGCCATCCTGCTGGCGTCGGCGCTGGTGGGCATCGGCTCCTCGACCTTCCACCCGGAAACCTCACGCATCGCACGGCTGGCCTCCGGCGGGCGCTACGGGCTGGCGCAGTCCACCTTCCAGGTCGGCGGCAATGCCGGCAGCGCCTTCGGTCCCTTGCTGGCGGCGGCCATCATCATCCCGTACGGTCAGGGCCACGTGGCCTACTTCGGCCTGTTCGCGGTGTTCCTCGTCGGCGTGCTCTGGGGCCTGAGCCGCTGGTACCGCAACCACCTCAGCCTGTTCAAGCTCAAGGCGGGCGGCGTGGCCACCCATGGCCTGTCCAAGGGCCGCGTAACCGCCTCGCTGGTGGTGCTGGCACTGCTGGTGTTCTCCAAGTACTTCTACATGGCCAGCTTCACCAGCTACTACACCTTCTACCTGATCGAGAAATTCGACCTCTCGGTGGCCAGCTCGCAGCTCTACCTGTTCGGCTTCCTCGGCGCGGTTGCCGCCGGCACCTTCTTCGGCGGCCCGGTGGGCGACCGCATCGGCCGCAAGGCGGTGATCTGGTTCTCCATCCTCGGTGTCGCGCCCTTCACCCTGGCGCTGCCCTACGTCGACCTGTTCTGGACCAGCATCCTCAGCCTGGTGATCGGCTTCATCCTCGCCTCGGCGTTCTCGGCCATCGTGGTCTACGCCCAGGAACTGGTACCGGGCAACGTCGGCATGATCGCCGGGGTGTTCTTCGGCCTGATGTTCGGCTTCGGCGGCATCGGCGCGGCCTTCCTCGGCCACCTGGCCGACATCCACGGCATCGAGTACGTCTACACGCTGTGCTCGTTCCTGCCGCTGATGGGCTGCATCACCATCCTGCTGCCGTCCACCAAAAAGGCCTGAGGCATTACGCCTTACGAACCTGGCGCGCTGGCTGGATCAGTCCTCCCGGCGCTCTGGTTCGGTGGCGTGCACGAACACCGTGTAGGTGTCAGCCGGGTGCGCCACGCAGGCCTGGTCCAGTGCGCGGGCGATGGAGCCGCGGTGGTAGGTCGCGTGGTTGAGGATGTGGAAGAACATCTCCTCGCGGGTCAGGCTGCCGTTGCGGCCGTCGGTGAAGCGGAAGCGAATGACTTCGCGCCCCTGCTCCGGGGTCAGCGCGGCGAGCTGCTCGACGTACCACTGGCCGGAGGTCAGCAGGCGCTCGCGCAGCTCGTCGTAACCGGGCACCACCTGGGTATTGGTGGCCGGATGCGGGTCCGTTTCGCCCTTCAGCCGTGCGCGGAACAGGTCCTCGACGATGGCCATGTGGTTGAGTTGCTGGAGCGCGAAGGCATGCTCCTCGGGGAAACGCCCGGCGTCGATCTGGGCAATAGCGTCCAGTGCCCGAAGGTCCGACCAGCACTTGTAGGCGAAGGCCTGGGTCAGCATCGCGATTCCTCGTCAGTGGCGAAGGCGGCACTGTAGCGCATCCGGGGCTTGGGTTGTGCCGGTCCAGCTGCCAGAATGACGACAGCCCCAAGGACGATTCGCTGCCATGAAAACCCCCGATATAGAAGCCATCCGCGCCTTCCTGCTGGTCGCCGACCTGAAGAGCTTCACCCGCGCCGCCGAGGTCGCCGGCACCACCCAGGCAGCGATCAGCCTGAAGATCAAGCGACTGGAAGAATCCCTCGGCCGCGCCCTGCTGGAGCGCACACCGCGCCGCGTCACCCTGTCCGCCCAGGGCTCGGTGTTCATTGCCAGCGCCCGCCGCCTGCTGCAGAGCTACGACGACACCTTGCGCTGCTTCGATGCGCCGCGCCGCACCCTGCGCATTGGCGTGAGCCATCACATCCTCGGGGCCGACCTGAGCCACTGGCTCCAGCGTCTGGCACAAGCCGATCCGGAGGTGATCGTGGCCTTCAGCCTGGGCACTTCGCGGCAGATGCTGGAGAGCTACGAGGAAGGCGCGCTGGATATCGCACTGATCCTGCGCCACGACAACCGCCGCCAGGACGGCGAGGTGATCGGCAGCGAACGCTTCGGCTGGATGGCCGCCGAGTCGTTCGAACTGGACGATGGCGCACCGCTGCCACTGGCGATCCAGCCGGCGCCCTGCGGCATGCGCAGCATGGTCAGCAGCGCGCTGCAGGGGCATAACCGCAGCTGGAGCGAAGCCTTTGTCGGCTCGGGAATTCTGGCCATCGGTGCGGCGGTGTCGGCCGGTATCGGCATTGGCGCCATGGTCGAGCGCATGGCGCCGGCGGGCTGCGTCGATGTGCGCGAGCGCTTCGGCCTGCCTGAATTACCACCCCGCGACGTGGTGCTCTATTGCGCCCATCGCGACGCCCAGACACGCGTGCTGATCGGCGCACTGAGCCAGGCCATCACTGCCTGAGCCTTAGTGCAGGAGCACGCCCAGCCGCGCCAGGAACAGCGCCAGGGCGACGATCAGCGAGCCGCAGAGGGCGACGGCAGCGAAGTGGATGAAGGCGAAGTCACGAGCTTGCAGCGGTTCCTGGTCCATGAACGGCACTTCCTGAACGACGGTTGGGAGCCGCCAGTATCGAAAGTGCCGCCCACGGCAAACAGCGCACGCCGGCTATTTCAGCGATAAGCGAAACGCCTCAGTAGCCCGCCTGGCGATCCACGGTGTGCAGCAATTCGCTGCCTTGCAGATCCCGCAGGATGTTCTTCGCCACGACCGCCGCACCGCCTTCCACCTGCATGGTGCTGGCGATGTGCGGAGTGACCCACACCCGCGCGTGCGACCACAGCGGATGCCCTTCGGGCAGCGGCTCCTGCTGGAATACGTCGAGAATCGCCGCGCCGATCTGCCCCGCGTCCAGTGCCGCGACCAGGTCGGCCTCCACCACATGTTCGCCCCGGCCGACGTTGATCAGTCCGGCGCCCCTGGGCAGTTGCGCCAGCGTCTCGCGGTTGAGTATGCCGCGGGTGCTGTCGGTCAGCGGCAGCAGGTTGAACAGGATGTCGCACTGGGACAGGAAGCTTGCGAGCTCCCCGGGACCGGTGTAGGTCTTCACCCCGTCGATGTTCCGCTCCGAGCGGTTCCAGCCCAGCAGCCGGAATTTCAGGTGGCGCAGTTGCGCAAGGCATGCCTGGCCCAACTGGCCGAGGCCCATCACGCCAACCCGGCTGGTCGAGGCCGGGAGGATGCTCAGCGGCTCCCACACCTGCGCCGCCTGCGCGGCGCGGTAGGCCGGCATCTCGCGGTGCAGCGCCAGCGCGGACATCACCACGAACTCGGCCATGATGTCCGCCAGGGACTCGTCGACCATGCGCACCAGTGCCACCGATTCGGGAATCTTCGACAGGTCGAACTGGTCCACCCCGGCGCCGGCCGCGAACAGCACGCGCAGGCTGGTGTAACGCTCGATATCGGCGACCGCCTTCCAGGTCAGCAGGTAGGTGACACGCGCCGGGTCGACCGCCTCGAAGCCTTCGACGAACTCCAGGTCCGGCACCTGGGCGGCCAGCAGGGCCCGCCATTTTTCCGCGTGTTCGGGTTCGGCGTTGTAAAGAAAAATCACGTCCTGTTCCTCACTCTTGTTCTCTGCACGTCCGGCCAGTTAACCAGCCGACCTGCGCGAGGAACACCACCGACAAGATACTGCGGGCACGCAGACTGACTCGTCAGGCGCCTGCGTTACTTGGCGGAACGCACGCAACCGAAGCGCATTTCCTTGGACGGCGAATGGCCGAAGAACGAGGTGTAGCACTTGCTGAAATGGCTGGGCGAAACGAAACCGCAGGCCAATGCCACCTCCACCAGCGACAGGTCCGAATGCTGCAGCAGGCGGCGGCTTTCCGTGATGCGCAGCTCCAGGTAATAGCGCACCGGCGAGGTGCCCAGCTGCTCCTGGAACAACCGCTCCAGCTGACGCTTGGAGCGCCCCACGCACTCGGAGAGCTGATCCGTGCTGAGCGGCTCCTCGATGTTCGCGCTCATCAGGTTGAGCACGTCGCGCAGCGGCTGGGTCATCTTCTCGTGCAATGCCGGGCGGGTGCGACGGTAACGGGATTCCTCGAAGGCGAGGATATCGACGATGCCCTCCACCAGCTCGCGCCCGTGCAGGTTGTGGATCCACTCCAGCACCAGGTTGAAGGCACCGGTCGGGCTGCCAGCGGTCAGGCGGTTGCGGTCGAGGATATAGCTCTCGGCAGTGACCACGCTGTTACGCGCAACCTCCGCCAGCGAGGCGCGATTTTCCGGGTGTACCGCGCATTGGTGACCATCCAGCAGGCCGGCCTTTCCGAGAAACCATGCGCCATTCCACAGGCCGGCCAGAGCGATGCCGCGCTCGTCGGCGAGTTGCAGCAGGCGGCTGAGGCCGGGCATGTCCTTGAGCGGCGTGCGCAGGCCGCCGCAAACCACCAGCAGATCCATGTCCAGGTACCTGCCTTCCAGCGCAGCCGCCGGACAGATCACCAACCCGAGATCGCTGGTCACCGCCTCGCCATCGAGGCTATAGGTGCGCGTGGCAAAGGCGCCTTCGCGAATCAGGTTGGCGGTGACCAGGGTATCCAGCGCCTGGGTGAAGGCCGGCAGCGAGAAGTTCTCCAGCAACACGAAACCGACTTTGCGCTGCCGCTGCGGCTCGCCTTTGCGGTCATCGACGAAGCGCAGGTTCTGCCCCTGCATCGACTCGCTGAACTGGCGTCTTTCCACTGCTGCGTACCTTTGCGAATTGCTGTTGGCAGGGGCAATCAACCGCGCGCCCCGATCCGGAGCCGGCCCTGCCTCCTATGGAAGCGAATTATACAAACGCCCCCAGGCACAGCCATCGCTTCCGTGCACAAGAGCCAGGCACGCCCGCAACCGCAACGGCAGGCGCCCTGCTCTGCACGCCGCCATCACCTTCTCCGCTGGGCGCTTCAATCGGAATTCTCATGAGCGTTTCTGGCTGATCACTGCCGCGGGTGATCGGCAGTTGCCGACCATAGCAGACGTTCTGGGACAGTCGTTGTTCTGCTATGTAGTGAAGACGGCTGCTTGATGGCTAGCTTGCCGAAGGTATTCTTCAGCGTGCAGCGAAGCGCGCCAGGTGGCATGAGGGGCGCCGAGGATGTCCGTTCAGTATCCAGTCCATGCAACACAAAGCCTTTCCGGGCCAGGTGCGCAACATGTACAAAATTCTCGTCATCGCGCCGATATTGCTGCTTGGCATTGCTTTGCCCTCCTGGGGAGAGCCGTCCGTGCAGGTTGGTTTTTCTCCTGAAGGCTCAGCACGGGTGTTGGTCCTGAAAACAATCGGCAATGCGCAGGAAAGCATCCAGATGCTCGCATACGCGTTCCAGGCGGAAGACATCGCCCAGGCGCTGGTTGACGCTGCCAAGCGCGGCGTCAGGGTGCAAGTGGTGATCGACAAGCGACGAAACCTGGGCGCGGCCAGCAGAAAGGCCATGGACCTGGTGGTTCACAATGGCGTCGCGCTGCGCACCAACGACCGTTTTCACCTTCACCACGACAAAACCATCATCGTCGATGGAGCGACGGTCGAGACAGGGTCATTCAATTTTGCCCCCTCGGCCGAAATGACCAACTCCGAGAATGTTGTGGTCATCAAGGGGATGCCGGAAGTCTCCCGGCAATACATCGAGCACTGGCAATCGCGCTGGGACCTTGGCGAGCCGTACCCTGCGAACTGCGCGGGCGCAGATAGCACGATTACTGCCGTTGCTGAGGGCAGCTACCGACCCATAGCGGACGTGAACTTCTAGACTATTGGGCTTGCCCATTGGCAGCGTTGCATGGTCCCCAACCAACCAGACGCTTGTCATTCATCGCTCTTATTCTCTCTCATCGCGCCGTTAATAACTCTCAAAGCTCCTTGACCTTAAAGCTAACTTTAATCTTAGGGTTCCGCACAGACACCGCCAACTGAGTCGGTGCACAGATGCTGCCTCCTCTGGCGGAGCCAGCCCAACACGCGGAGACCTTCGATATGAAACCTGTTTCACTTGCCCTTGCTTGTGGCCTTCTTAGCGCCGCCATAGCGGTGCCTTCCTGGGCTTCACAACCAACCGATCCAGCGGCCGCCCAGGCCGCCACGACGATTGCCGGGCAAGTCATCCCTGTCGTGAAAGGGGGATTGTACGATCGCTACCACTCCAATCCGCCACTCTCGGTGATTGCTCAGGAGGCTCCGGATATCGACCTGAGCTGGTTCAAGACCCTGACAAAGACCAAGGTCGACATGGGCTTTGAGTCCTATTCCCCGAATTTCTATTACAACAACAGCCGGGTCACCGTGGTCTTCACAGCCGATCTGGACAGACTCCGGGGTCTGATGCCCGCCAAGGTCCTGGAGCAGGTGCAGCCACTGCAGATCTGGCCTGGCCGAGGTCTGGTGGCGCTGACTGCCTACGCCTATCACTACTGCGACAACGACAGTTACAACGAAATTGCCTTGTCCATCGTCACCAACAAGCCAGGCCGCAGCAACCTGGGGCCCATCAGCCTGATCAGCCAGTCGATGAGCAGGGACCTGTGGGGGTATGTGTTGAAGCTGCCGGTCAACACCGAGCTGGCCAGAGTGCGCGGCGTGGTCGGCTACAACCTGCCCAAATGGCTGACACCTATCGACTATCGTGAGACGGACAAATCGGTGGTGGTGAGCATCAGCGATAGCCAGACCGGCAAGGTCGACGTGACCCTGGAAACAGCGAAGCTTGCTGATCTGTCGCAGGACGTCGAACTGGTCACCAACAGTTTCACTAATCTCGATCACAAGGCAGAGCTCAGCTACGGCTATGCGGTCTCCCGGCAGCTGCGCCATGCCTCCACGACAAGCTCGGACGCCGTCAAGCTGAGCCTGAGCGACGGCAGCCTGTCGACCTACATCAAGTCACTGAAACTTGGGTCGATGCTGAAGTACGAGTATGTGCCGCAGTTCCAGAGTGCCTTGTATGCGCCGGAACCGCTGCAGACGATGCTGCCGCGCGATTGAGTGTTGCGGGTTCCCAGGGCCAAGTGAGGAAATCGCATGCAGACCATCTTGGGCGCCACCGGCCAGATTGCGGTGGAACTGGCGCGAGAGCTTAACCGCGCCTATACAACAAATCTGCGACTTGTGAGCCGCCGACCAGAGAAGGTCAACGACTCCGACTCCCTGGTGCCGGCCGACCTGCTTGATGCCGGCCAGGCTGCCAGGGCGGTAGAGGGTAGCAGCATCGTCTACTTCACTGCGGGGCTGCCGCCGGATACGCGGCTGTGGGAAGAGCAGTTTCCAACGATGCTCAAGAACGCGCTGGATGCGACCCGAGCAGCAAAGGCCAAGTTCGTCTATTTCGACAACACCTACATGTACCCGCAGGATGGCCGTGTACTGACCGAAGCATCCGTATTCGAACCCCTAGGCCGCAAAGGCAAGGTGCGTGCTGCGATGGCGTCGATGGTCCTGCAGGAGGCGGCACGGGGCGAAATCCCCGTCGTTATCGGACGAGCCCCCGAGTTCTACGGTCCTGACAAGACGCAGAGCATTACCAATACGTTGGTCATCGACAAGATCAAGTTGGGCCAGACGCCGCGAGTGCCGGTGCGCGACGACACCCGGCGCACGCTCATCTGGACTCCCGACGCGAGCCGCGCGCTGGCGGCCTTGGGTAACGCCGCGGACACGTTCGGGCAAACCTGGCATTTGCCCTGCGACGATGATCGCCTGACCTACCGACAGATCGTGGCGTCGGCATCCGACCTAGTCGGTCGTGAGCCCTCTTATCGAGTGCTCGGCAAGTGGACTTTGATAGCCGCCGGCCTGCTATCCCGGCAGGTCCGCGAACTTCGCGAGCTACTGCCGCGCTATGAGCGCGACAACCTGTTCGACTCGGCGAAATTCAAGCGGCGCTTCCCGGAGTTCCAGGTGACCACTTATCGCCGAGGGCTCGAGCAGCTCTTTGCAGAATCCAGCCCGAATCCGTTTGAAAGGTAGACCGTCATGCCCCGTCGCATTCTCCATGTCGTCTCCAACGTGGCTCACTTCGACAATCCCGACGAGCCAACCGGCTTGTGGCTGTCGGAGCTCTCTCACGCTTACGACCTCTTTGCTGCCCAGGGCTACGAGCAGCAGTTGGTAAGCCCCAAGGGGGGAGCAATACCTCTGGAGCCACGCTCGCTCAAATGGCCGAACGCCGATGCCTCCGCTAAACGTTGGTTGGCTGACCCCGCCAGCATGGCGTTGCTCTCGCACACCGCCTCGCCGGGAGAGTTACGCGGCAAGGATTTCGATGCGATCTACTTCACCGGCGGTCACGCCGTGATGTACGACTATCCGGATGATGAAGGGCTGCAGCGACTCGCCCGCGAGATCTATGAGCATGGAGGCATCGTTGCCTCCGTATGCCATGGCTACTGCGGCCTTTTGAACACTCGGCTATCGGACGGCTCGTTGCTCGTCGCAGGGCGACGCGTGACCGGCTTTACCTGGATGGAAGAGATCCTGGCAGGGGTGGCCAAACAGGTGCCTTACAACGCCGAGGAAGAGATGAAGCGACGTGGCGCCCGATTCGATAAGGCGCTGGTTCCCTTTACGCCGAAGGCTGTGGTGGATGGCCGCCTGGTGACAGGGCAGAACCCTCAGTCAGCCAAGGTCACTGCCAAACGGGTCATTTCAGTACTGAGCGCCTGAAGACAACCAATTGTTGGCCCTGGAGACCCGATGAACCCTCAGCAGGGTTTTGCTCCTGGAATAACCGAACAGCGGTGCGTAGTAGTCGGACGCGCAATTTCGGAGGTAACGCTGCCGCTGTGATTGACGCGAAGGAGGCTCCGCATGGTGGCGGTCGTTCGTGCATCGGACGGCACGCTGCGGAGCAGCCAGTACAAGGGGCGTAGTGGTATCGCTGCAGAGTCAGTCTGGGGCGATTTTCGCCTCTCGTTCCGGCCGACGGATGGAATAACGCTCCCGGCCACAGCACGTCTGCAGGCGCCGGTTCATCGATCTACACATAATCCGGAGACACGAACATGGGATACGTCACGACCAAAGACGGTGTCGAGATCTTCTACAAGGATTGGGGCCCCCGGAACGCCCCAGTCATCCACTTTCATCATGGCTGGCCGCTCAGTGCCGACGACTGGGACGCCCAGATGCTGTTCTTCGTGGCGAACGGCTTCCGAGTCGTTGCTCACGATCGCCGCGGGCATGGACGATCGAGCCAGGTGTGGGATGGACATGACATGGACCACTACGCTGACGACGTGGCCGCGGTAGTCAATCACCTTGGTACCCAGGGGGCGGTACATGTGGGCCACTCGACCGGCGGCGGAGAGGTCATCCACTACATCGCCCGTCACGGCGAGGACCGTGTGTCCAAGGCCGCGATCATCAGCGCGGTTCCTCCGCTGATGGTCAAGACCCAGAGCAATCCTGGCGGCCTGCCCAAGGAGGTGTTTGACGACCTTCAGGCCCAGCTCAAGGCCAATCGCGCCCAGTTCTATTATGACGTGCCGGCCGGGCCGTTCTACGGCTACAACCGCCCGGGTGCGAAACCCTCCGAAGGCATCATCTGGAACTGGTGGCGCCAAGGCATGATGGGTTGTGCCCAGGCTCACTATGACGGAATCGTGGCATTCTCCCAGACGGACTTCACGGAAGATCTCAAGAGCATCACCATTCCCGTGCTGGTGATGCATGGGGATGACGACCAGATCGTACCCTACGAGGATTCCGGGCCGCTTTCAGCAAAGTTGCTCAAGAACGGGACTCTCAAAACCTATTCTGGCTTCCCCCACGGGATGCCAACCACCGAAGCTGAGACAATCAACGCAGACTTGCTGGCGTTCATTCGCGGCTAACCGCGCCAGGGAGCCAGGTATTTCTGGCTCCCTTCCTTTCCATGGGCGCGACGGCATGGCGTTCCGTTTAATTAGCCGTCGGAGCGACGGTCAGAGCCTTTAACCGGAGCATCGCTCCACTAGTGCGAAGATCGCAGTTTCAGCCTCATTTGTCCGCTGTTGGCCGATTGCTGCCCCTGACGAGAGGCCGCTACCGACCCATAGCGGACATTCCGATGCTAGCAATATCAAGGTTTAGCTGGATCGATCCAAGCTGGACGGAGCCCTGCCTCAAATTCCTCGCGTACCTGTTCAAGCGACTCCGGACAACCCATATCGGCTTCGACTTCTCCGACGCACCCCCAGCAATCATCGCCGCAATCGGTTGAAAGTGGATCGCCTGATAAATCGAGCGCGCGCCCGCAGATTTTGCATTGTTTGGTTGGTTCAAGAGTCATCATAACTCCCCCTCATTAAGGCAGGCCGTTACGGTGTCTTCCAGGATGGTGATCAGTTCAGGGGCCATGTAGCGGTAGTCATCGGGAATATCCAAAACGTGCAATCGCTTGTGTTCAAGCAGGCGTGAGTACTCCGCCTGCAGCCGCTGCTGGTGCTTGCGCTCCATGACGAATATGACATCGGCCCAGCGGATATCCGCCGGGCTGACGGGCCTGCGTGCATTCGGGCTGGTACCTGCCGAGCGGGCAGCGAAGCCTGCGCGGCGACGCCACATACTTTCCGCAGTGGGGCTGCGCCATTGGTTACGACTGCAAATGAACAGAAGGTTGGTCATCCTTGATCCAGCAACTGGCGAGTGGAGCGAACGGGATAGCACATACCGAGCTGGCGTGCCCTCTTCAGCTTTTCGGCGCGTCCGTACAGCAACTTCCAGTGCTTTTCCAGCTTGAATGCAGGTGGTTGTGTTGTGTAGGTCTTGCCGTGTTTACGGGCCTGCTGGCGTCTCCAGGCTCGGGTTCTTTGCATGGTGGTTTCCTCGTGAGCACCGGGGTCAGCAGCCGCGGCAATACGAGGTGAGCGTATGGTAGGGGAGTATGTTGGCGTAGGCCAGGGGACGAGAGTGCCGTTGTTATAAGCGGGGCGCATAGCGATCAGGTAGTTGTTTGTTCACCTGCTGCCACAGTCCGCTACTGGCCGATTGCTGCCCGTAGCAAATGGACGCCAACACCGCCACCAGGCCGCAGCCACTGGCTGCATCGTTCCATGCAACTGCCCGCCAGAACGGACCTACCTGCACAGGTGGGCGTGTACGCAGCGATTCGTTATGCGTAGAGCTTCGGCCAGATTGCTCGAATCACCTCAGCACAGCTGCCTCTTCTGGCCGCTTCCGGCAGTCCACGGCCATTTCGGCCATGAGGATGGCGAGTGTGTAGACGAACAGTCCCAGAGCGACACCGAGGATCATGTTCTCCGAGCCCTGGCGCTGCCAGGGAGACGAGGCCGGTGCGGGGAACAGTGGTCTTCCCCTCGGGAGCCGTAATCTGCGTGACAGCCGTGCGGCAGTACCGGTCCGTGTATCCATCGCAATCCGAACTACGCTCCTCCAGTCGACACTCCTGGAGAGATCACGATGATCCGTACCCTGCTGACCGCGTCCCTGCTGGTGACCTTGAGCGTTCCGGCCCAGGCGGGGATAGCCGCCTTCCCCTCCTCCTTTCGCACCCAGGAGGTCGCCGTAGAGGGCGCGACCATCCATGTACGCGTCGGCGGAACCGGGCCGGCGGTGGTGCTGCTGCACGGGTTCGGCGATACCGGCGACATGTGGGCGCCGCTGGCCACGGACCTGGCCAAGGACCACACCGTCGTCGTGCCGGACCTGCGTGGCATGGGCTTGTCGTCGATTCCGGCCAGCGGCTACGAGAAGAAGACCCAGGCCGCAGATGTGCGGGCGGTGCTGGCCTCGCTGGGCATCGAGCACTCGGTGGTCATCGGCCATGACATCGGCACCATGGTGGCCTATGCCTATGCGGCGCGTTATCCGCAGCGGACCGAGCGCCTGGTGGTGATGGACGCTCCCGTCCCCGGCATCGCGCCGTGGAATGAGATCGTCCGCTCGCCGATGCTCTGGCACTTCGACTTCGGCGGCCCCGATATGGAACGGCTGGTGGCAGGACGCGAGCGCATTTACCTGGACCGTTTCTGGAACGAGTTCGCCGGCGATCCGCACAAGGTGGACGAAGCGACCCGGCAGCATTATGCCAAGCTCTACGCCCGTCCCGGCGCGATGCATGCCGCCTTTGCCCAGTTCCGCAGCATTCGCCAGGACGCGGTGGACAACGAGGCGTCGAACAAAACGCGGCTGACGATGCCGGTACTCGCCGTCGGCGGTGAAAAATCCTTCGGCGCCAACGAAGCCATCGTCATGCGCAATGCTGCCGACAACGTCACCGAAGTGGTGGTGCCGGGCGCCGGGCACTGGCTGATGGAAGAGGCGCCAGCCCCGACGATCCAGGCCATTCGTCAATTCATTTCGCCTTGAGATCCACGCCATGAAGAGCCCGGCATCTAGCGCCTGATGCCGGACGTTTCAGCGGCCCCAAGCCTTCCCCATCAGCGCATGGTCAACAAAGAAAGTTCGCTGCCGCTCGTCACAGAAATCCGATAGCAAGGTTGACCCTCTCCTACTGCGCCACTAGATTCCTACCCTTCTTTCGCCAGGGTGCGCTGTGCCCCGGCGATCACAACGGCAAAGGAATGTCCGCTCATGTTCAAGCCCCTCAGGCCCTGGCTGCCTGCCCTGCTGCTTTGCAGCCCGCTCGCCGCGCAAGCGGAAGGCCCCTCTGGCGATTTCTGGCTGATTCACCAGCAGGGCAGCCTCTACAAGAACGAAATCTTCGTCATCGATGGCGACCCCGCCAACATCTACGACCGCAAGAACGGCGTGCGCTCGCTGGGCGTCTATCAGTTCTACGAGGAAGGCGCCAAGCCGACCTTTACCGCCTATGACGTCGAGGTCGACTGCGCGAAGAATCGCGTGCGCCTCAACGGCGCGCAGAACTACGACAAGTTCTACAACGACATCCGTCCGAAGAAGGTCTCCAAGGAATGGCAGAAGAAGCCTGAGGCGTGGATCGCCCAGAGCCGCGACTTCCTCTGCAAGCCGGATGCACACGTCGAGCAGAAGATGTACCCGCTGGGCAAGATGCCCATGACGCAGCTGGTCTCGGCCGCCCCTGGCCTGTTCCAACTGCAGAACCGTGAGCACGCCAAGAACCTGATCCTGCAGATGGTCGACAAGGGCTTCGAGCAGATGCCCGTCAAGAACGCACCGGCCAAGGAGGGCGTGCAATGAAAGGACTACTGGCACTCGGGATGATCGCCATCCTGCTCGGCGGCTGCTCCGCCATTCCCACCCTGCCCGAAGCACAGGCCCGCAGCTACTGGAAGGGCCGCCCGGCCGGCGATGCCATCGACCACTTCGGCGCACCCAGCGATATTGGCCTTGCGCCGGAGAACGACTGGGTCGTGCTGATCTACCGCCGCGATACTTCCTACGTCTCGCGTGAAGCGCTCGGCACCTACACCGGCCCGCAGAACGGCCAACTGGTGCATACCGAGTACTGGGGCGACGTGGTCCACTCCGCCAGTTGCGAAATCCGTGTCGCCATCAATCGCGCCCGGCAGGTGGACTACCTGCTGACCCGCGGCAATTGCGGCGGCATCGCGCTGAAGCCGGAAGCCTGAGCCCAGGCTTCCCCACCAAGGAAGGGACGAAACCATGCCAAGCATGAACTACCTGGCGAAAGCCGCATTTCCGTTGCTCGGTCTCCTGGCCATCAGCTCGCAGGCTTCTGCCGAAGAGGTCAAGGTGACGGAGCTGCTGCGCAGCGGGTATGAAGTGAAGGCGGCCTACGTGGCGCCGGGGCGAGTCACCCAGATCCACTTCCTGATCCTGCAGAAAGGCACGTCGGTCTACCAGTGCGGCAGCTACGAAAGCAGCGCGCCCATGCAGCGCTACTACGACTATTCCAACACCTACTCCTGCTCGCAGATCGGGGACTGGGTGCCCAGGAACTGAGCGACTGTCACCCTCCTCCTGTGCTCCTGCGAAGGTCGGCATCCTCGATGCCGGCCGGCCGCGCTCCAACCGTCACACGGATGTTTCTGCAATGAAATTGCACCTGTTGCCCGCCAGCCTGTTGCTGGCCTGCGCCGTCTCCCACGCCGCCGAGCAAGCGCCCGTCCCGAAGCCCCTGGAAGAACAGGTCGGCCGCCTGGTCGAGCTGTACAAGGACAGCTTCGCCACTGGCTACCCCGAGGCCACCCGGGTGCAGACCCTGAAGGCCGGCAACGGCAGCGAGCTGACCCTGGCGGTCTTCACCGTCGAAGGCTTCGACATGGGTAACAACTACAACCAGTACCTCGCGGTCTTCACCTCCACCCCGAACGAGGAAGGCCAGGAGCATTACAGCCTGCTGGATGCCATGCAGGTCGGCGGCGGTGGCTGGCGCTCGATCGAGGCACTCAATGCCAGGCTGGTCAGCGACCCCACGGGCCAGCGCACGCTGATCGATATCCCGGTAATGGAAAACACCGACGACGATTCGCCGAACTTCCCCAGCCGCGCCGGCGTGATCCACCTGTCCCTGGAAGGCTCGCAGACGCCTCGACTGGTGGAACAGCACTGACACCGCCGCAAGGTCGTACCAGGCCTGATACCAAGTCGATAACAAACCACGCTAAATTTCGCTGCGCGGCGGCCGCCACTGTCGGATAACCATCCTCAGCGGAAGCCTCGCCATGACCACCATCAGCGCCGTCAGCGCCACCAACGTTCGCTATTCCACTGCCTCGACTGCTTCCACCTCGACCTCAGCGGCGAGCGGCGAAGGCAGCACCACCACCGATGCCACCAGTACCCGCCAGACCAGGGCGAGTGGTTCTGCACAAGGCGCGGGCGGAGCGGCAGGTGCCGGTGGCGCCGCGGCAAGCGGCGGCTCGGACAGCAGCTCCGACACCACCCTGGAAAAACTCAAGCAGGCCATGGAGCAGGCGCAGAAGGAACTGGAAGAAGCCGAGCAGGAGCTTGCCAAGGCCAGCCAGGGCGGCGGCCAGACCGAGGAAGAAAAACAGGCCCAGCAGATCGCCGCCCAGGCTGCACAAGCGCGTGTGTCGTCCGCCTCGGCGGCCGTGGCAGCGGCTACCGCCGCCTATTCGCAAGCGCTGACCGAGTCCGGCAGCGGCACCAGCGGCACGTCGGTGAATACCACGGCCTGAGGCCGGCAAACCAACGGGCTGGCGCGCTCGCCAGCCCGGTCAGGCTCAGCGGGTCCAGAGCGGATCGGTGGTAAAGGCAATGGTCAGCCAGCGGTTCGGGCCCTCGCCGCCAATGGCCTCGCCGATCTCGTCACGCAGTCGGTCCCACTCGTCCAGGGTCTGCGCCGGCCAGCCCGGCGGGACGATGAAGTACAGCTCGATCTGCTGTGCCCGCCCGACCTTGGCGACATAGGCCTGGTACGCCAGGAAGCCGTGCTGCGCGACGATCTGCGCGGCGACCTCGTCGACGTGCTGCTTCAGCTCCGGCGGGGTGACCAGCAGGATGTCCTTGAGCGCCTGGCGAATGGTCAGGAACGGAATCGGCAGGATCACCAGGCAGATCAGCGCCAGCACCGCCGGGTCGACATACGGGCCGATCTGCGCGTAGCCGCTCACGGTCGCCAGGTCGCCGACCAGGAAGGCGATCAGCAAGGCCAGGGAAATGCTGCCGGACATCACCCAGGACTTGGCATCGAGGGCGACGAAGTCCGAGCCGATGCGCCGGTTGGCGCGGAACTGCACCGCCGCCAGGGCGAAGCAGACCAGGGTGGCGACCGCCGCATAAAGAATGGCGAAGCCGAACTCCAGCGCATGGCCGCCGCTGAGCAGCCGGCCGATGGCGTTGATCAGCGCATACAGCGTCACGCCGCAGAGCAGCGTGCCGTTGAGTGCCAGCACCATCGGCTCCAGGTGCCAGAAGCCCATGTTGAAGCGTTCGGCCAGACGCCGGCTGGCGTCGCCCTCGGTGGTGTGGCGGCGGATCAGTGTCGCCACCATCAGCGCCAGGCCGCTCATGCTGGCGTCGGCCAGCGAGTAGACACCATCGAAGACGATGGAGAAGGATCCCGAAAGCAGGCCGACGACAATACCGAAACCGGCCAACAGCACGGTCACGATGATGGAAAGCCGCAGGATGCCCTGTTCTGTTTTCATTGCTGGCGTGCTCCTCGCGCCTCGATGGTTGCGTCGCCGGAAGCCGGCCTGGCCGGCCCTGGCGGTTTCGCTGGGGGCGCGACTATACGCCAGGGGCCTGGCCACGGCCATTGGCGCCCCGGCAATGTGCCCATGCAACGTCGCAAGGGGTCGGCGCCACCAGCACGCCCCCGCTGCCGCCATTTCCGCCGGGGCGGCGCAGCCTCGACCTAGGACGGCGCTGCCCCTTCGTTCATCAGGTAGGTCACCAATTGCCGGGCGTGGGACGACAGGGCATCCCAGTCGGCAACGCAAAGGCGCAGCTCACGGGTGGCCCAGGGGTCCGCGAGGGCCACCAGCGTCGTCGGCAATTCCTGCGCCAGCCGCGTCGCGGCAGCCTCCGGCAACATGGCCACGCCCACTCGCTGGGCGACCAGCTGGGCGATGGCATCGAAGCTCGGCGCGCGCACGCGCACCTTGAGCGGCAGCGCATTGCGTACCGCCATCGCCTCGACGAAGCGTTGCATGGCGCGCTCGGCCGGCAGGCAGACAAAGGGAAAGCTCAACGCGTCGCGCAGACTGGGCAGGTGCTGGCTGGCCAGCGGGTGATCCCGCGGCACCAGCAGCACCAGCTTGTCATTGCGGAACGGTAGCGACAGCAGGCCCGCGGTGGGCAGGTTGCCGTCATACACGCCGATGTCGATCGAGCCGTCCCGCACCGCGAGCAACACATCCTTGCTGTTCTGCTCGATCAGTTGCAGGTCCACTTCCGGATAATCCGCCAGGAACGGCCCCAGCGCAGTGGGCAGGAAGGTGCTGTTGGCGACGGTGGATGCCGCCAGGCGCAAGGTGATGCGCCGTTCACCGCCCAGCTCCTGCAGGGTGTCCTTGAGCTGCCGTGCCTCCTTCAGCACGCGCTGGCTGGCCTCAAGCACCAGGCGGCCGGTCGGCGTCAGCGTCATGCCATCGCTGTGCCGGGCGAACAGGCAAAGCCCGCAGCGCTCTTCGAACTGGCGCAGGCGGTTGCTCGCCGCCGAGACCGCCACGGGCACCGAGGCCGCTGCCTTGCTCAGGCTGCCGGTGCTGGCGATGGCGGCGATCAGGCGCAGATCGGCAAGATCAAAATGCACTTCGCGTTCTCCACAGGTGAAAGCAATCTTCGCCAATCCAGGATTCTAGCGGCGCAGCCTTCTCCCTAGAATAATGCCTTTCTCCTGCCCTGCGTTCCCGCCGACATGAACAATCTGACTTCCCTGTATCAGCGCAGCCTGCACAACGGCGTGTTCTTCGCCGTGCTGTCCGCCACCGGCTTCAGCCTCAAGGCGGTTTTCGTCAAGCTCTCCTATGCGGCCGCGCCCGTGGATGCGATCACGGTGCTGGCCATCCGCATGGGGCTGGCGCTGCCGCTGTTCCTCTGGCTGCTGTGGTTCAGCCGGGGGCCGCAACAGGCACGGCTCTCGCTGGCTGACGGCGTACGCATTCTGCTGCTCGGGCTGGTCGGCTATTACCTGTCGAGTCTGTTCGACTTCTACGGCCTGGAATACATCAGCGCGGGCCTGGAGCGGCTGATCCTGTTCACCTACCCGACGCTGGTCCTGCTGCTGCAGATGGCCATGACCCGCGAACGCCCAGGCTCGCGCACCCTTGTAGCCATGGCCATGTGCTACCTCGGCCTGGGCATTGCACTGGTGCACGACATCAAGGTGGAAGGCAGCGGCGGGCAGATTCTGCTGGGCGCCATCTGGGTCTTCGCCAGCGCCGTGACCTACGCGGTGTACTACATCGGCACCGCCGCGGTGATCCAGCGTGTCGGCTCGATGCGCCTGGCCGCGCTGGCCGGCATCGCCTCGTCGGTAATGGTGCTGGGGCACTACGCGGTGACCGGCGACGCGCAGCAGCTGGTAACCCTGCCCGGCTCGGTGTGGCTCTACGGCGCCCTGATGGCACTGATCTCCACCGTGCTGCCGATCTACTGGATGGCGCTGGCCATCCAGCGCATGGGCGCCACCCACGCGGCGGCATTCGGCAACCTGGGGCCGGTACTCACCGTGTTCGCCTCCTGGGCCCTGCTGGGCGAGGCGATTTCGATCTACCAACTGGCCGGCCTGGCACTGGTGTTGTTCGGGGTGTCGCGGTTGTCCGGTGCCAAGGCGGCTGCGCCTCAACCTGCGCCGAAAGCGCAGGCCGAGGATTGCAAGGCAGCAGGTTGAGCGTATCCGCTGCCGACCTGCGCGCTGACACCGTGGCTTCGTGCACTGGTGCGCCATTCACCTGGCGCACCAGTGCCTCACCCGCGTCTTACTGCACGTTGCCGCTATCGAGCTGGTGTTCCTTCTCGGCCAGACCATTGGCCAGCGTGCTCAGCTTCGTGTCCGGAGCATTGCTGGGCAGCGGGTCGACGCCGGCCGAGGCGAACACCTGGCCGTAGCTGTTGCGCAGCTCGGCATAGGCCAGGTCACGACGCAGGTCAGCCTGCAGGGCGTTGAGCTCGCCCTGGATCAGGTCCAGTTCACCGATGCCCTGCGCCTGGTGGCGGTTGCGCAACTGGCCGACGATCTGGTTATCCAGGCTGGCCAGTTCCTGGGTGGTGACGAACTGCCGGCGCGCCTCGTTGTAGTTGGCGTTGGCCACGTAGAGCTGTGCCAGAACGGCCATCGACATGGCCTGGCGACGCGCCACGTTGACGTCTTCGCCGGCCTTGGCGACATCGATGGCTGCCGGGGCGGACAGGACGTTGAACAGGTTCCAGGTGACCTTCACGCCGTAGTCGGCCCAGCGGTTGTTGACCAGGAAGCTGTTGGAGTCGTAGTGCCCACCGGCGGAGAATTCCAGGCCCGGCAGCAGGCGCAGCATGGCCTTGCGGGTTTCCGCGGCACTGATACGCGCCTGGTAGTCCTGCTCGCGCAGTTCCGGGCGGCTCGCCAGGGCCTGCTGCTCCAGTTGCTCGATGCCCACTTTCAACTCCGGCACATCGTAGCCTTCCGGCGCTGCCAGGGTCAGGTCGGTGCCCAGCGGCAGGTTGATCAGCGTCGCCAGTTCGGTCTTGGCCAGGGACAGCGCGCGGCGCTGCTCTTCCAGCTGGCGGCTGGCCTCGATCAGGGCACGCTGGTAGCCCAGTGCCTGAACCGGATCGCCAATGCGCTGCTGGCTCATCTGCTGGCTGTCCTTGCGCGCACTGTCGACCCGCGCCATCAGCGCGTCGATGCGATCCAGCAGGCGTTGCGCGGCGACGGCGCGCCAATAGGCCGAGCGCACATCCTGGATGATGGTCTGCACCACCTTGCGCCGGCGCTCCTGGACGATCAGGCGCTGGTCGGCCTGCTGCTTGGCGCTGACGTAGCTGACGCCGAAGTCCAGCACGTTCCACACCATGGTGAGGTCGGCGACATCGCGGTCACGGTCCTGCGAGGTGGAAGGTTCCAGCGACTGGGTGTTGGTCAGCACGCTCTGGCTACTGGAGGCGCTCTGGTTGTTGCGTCCCGCGTAACCCGCTTCGAGCGCCATGCGCGGCAGCATGTCGAAGGTAGCGAGGTCGAGCTGTCGGCGCGACAGCGCCTCTTCCATCACCTTCAGGCGCGACTCGAGGTTGTACTTCACCGCGCGGGCCATGGCCTCGTGCAGGGTCAGCGAGCCACTGAGCGGCTCCTGATCCTTGAACATAGCCCGCAGGTCGTCGCGGGCACGTTGCTCGCTTACGCTGCGGTCGATGGGTTGCGTAGTAACGGCGCAGCCCGACACGGCAAGCGCCAACAAGCTGATCCCTAGCAAAGTTGTGTGTTTTTTCATCCCTGGCCGTCCCCCTCGTTACGGCTTCGTTCCTGTGCTTGTTCTGCTTTTAGATGTGCTGATCAGGATGCGTCGCGGCCCTGGGCAACCTGCCCCAGCGCCCAGGCCAGCTCACGCACTGGTTGTTGTTCGGATTCGTGGATCTGCTCCAGCTGCTGCGCCAGGCTCGGCGCGCCAAAGACGCCGCGGATACCCTGGTCGATATCCCCGCTGCGGCGGTCGAAGGCCTTGAGCGGCGTGTTCTCGTCGCTGCCGTTGCGATCGAAGATGCCCGCCAGCGTGCTGCTGCCGAATACCCCCGCATCGCCGCCGCCGAAGCCCAGGAAGCCCTTGCCACCGCCATCGCCGAACGACGAACTGCCAAAGGCCTGGGCGATGAAGCTCTGCGACGGCGCACCGTTCTGCACGAAGATATTGCCCAGCGGCGGCAGGCCACCGGCACCTTCGCTCTGGAACAGCGAGGGCGGCAACACCGGCGAAGTGCCTTGCGGCGTGACCAGCACCGGCACGTTGGGCTGCAACGGTGTCGGCGACGGCGTAGCCGGTACGGGCGGCGTGGTGATGCGGAACTCCGGATCGCCATCGGACAGCGAGCCGATCACGTAACTGTCGCCGCGCAGGGAACTGCCCAGGGCATTGCCGGCGGCATCATTGATGCCGCCGGCGTTGACCGTCAGGCCCAGGCTGCCCTGCCCGCTCACGCTGCCGACGGTCACGCGGTAGGTTCGTGCGTCCAGTTGCACGATCGAGACGATACTGCCGCTGGCGGAATTGCTGGTCACCAGGGAGAAATCGCCGGCGTCGACACCGCTGACGTCCTCGTCGAAGGTCACCAGGAAATTCACCGTGCTCGCGCCGGTGGGTGACGGGTCCAGGCGCACGACCCCGGTCGCCGTGGGCGCGCGGGTGTCCACCAGCACGCCGTGGCTGTCGCCGACGCCGTTCAGGGACGGGTTCAGCGCATTGCCGGTAGCATCGCGCAGGGAACCGCCATTCGCGGAAAGCCCAGTGACTTGGATGCCGTCGCCATCGTTGTCGCCGGCCTGGACGGTGTAGCGGAACACCAGGCTGTTGCTGCCCGAGCCGCTGACGTAGTCCGCATAGACAGTGCGCCCGCCCATGTCGATGGCCAGCTTCGGCGAGCCGTCCACCACCACGGCCTCGCTGGTCTGCACCACGAATTCGAGGGTGTTGCCGACGTTGCGCAGCCCGCCCGGCGGCACGCTGACCGCGGTAATGGTCGGCGCATCGCGGTCGACGCTGTACACCGCGCCGACCAGGCCACCGCTGAGGGGGTTGCCCGCCGCGTCGACAATGCCGGTTGCGCTGCCATTGAGGTTCAAGCCCAGGGTACCGGTCCCCAATACGCCGCTGACGGTGATCTGGTAAGTGCGCCCATCGATCTGCTGCAGACCGCTCAGGCTGCCTGCGGCGGTGCCAGTGCCGACCAGGGCGAAGTCGCCCAGGTCCACGCCGCTGACGTTCTCGCTGAAGGTCACGGTGTAGCGCACGCTGCCGGCATTGGTCGGCGACGGGTCGAGAGTGACGATGGCGCTGGGCGTCGGCGTCACGGTGTCGACGATGACAGCGCTGGTGGAGCCGACGTTGTTCAGTGTCAGGCTCATGCCGTTGCCGGCGGCATCGCGCAGGGTGGCGCCGTTGGCGGAAAGACCGCTCACGCTGATGCCGTCGGCGTCGTTGTCACCGGCCTGCACGGTGTACTGGAACACCAGGGTCGAGCTGCCGGAGCCGGCGACGAAGTCGGCGAACACCGTGCGGCCGCCGATGTCCAGGACCAGCTTCGGGGCACCATTGACCAGCACCGCTTCGCTGGTGTTGACCACGAAGGTCAGGGTATCGCCGGCGTTGTAGGGAACACCGACCGGCACGCTGACGCTGCCGACCGTGGGCACCACGGCATCGACCAGCACGCCGGAGGTACTCGCCACGCTGTTCAGCCCAGTGTTGATGTGGTTGCCGGCAGAGTCGCGCAGCGTGCCGCCATTGGCCTGGATGGACGAGCCAAGGCTGATGCCGTTGGTATCGAGTTGACCATTGCCCACCACCAGGCGGAACACCAGCGCGCTGCTGCCGCTGCCGCTGAGGTACTGGGCGAAGACGGTGCCGCCAGTATCGAGAGTCACGGCGATGCGCGGCGTGCCGCCGCTGGTGTCGACGACGACGTTCTCGTTGAAGTTCACCGTGAAATCGAGGTTCTGCCCCGCCACATAACTGCCATCAGGCGGCACGCTGACACTGATGATCGTCGGCGGCACACCATCGATCACGATATCGCTGCGGCCAGCGAGCGAGTCCGCGCCGCCCTTGGTCGGTAGCGTCAGGATTGCCTGATCGTTCTGGGCATTGGCCAGCACCGCTCCGTTGAGTTGCAGCGCAGAGGTGCTCTGGAAATCGAGATCGGGGCTGATGTCGCCAACATGCACAAGGTACTGGAACGTCAGAATGTTGCTGCCCGAGCCGCTCACATAGATCGCGTTGCGATCGAGCGCGCCGGTTTCCAGCAACAGGCTGGGGAGTCCGCCACTGAGGTTGACGTAGACCGAGCGGTCGAACTGGACATGAACCAGAATCAGGTCGCCCGCCTTGTAGGTGCCATCCGGGTTGCCGGCACTGACACTGACGATTCGCGGGTTGGGCTGATCTACCGTGATCAGGATGAAGTCGGTGTCGCTCTGCACCCCGCCGGTACCGCTTGCGCCCTGGTCGCTGCTGACGATCTGCAGCGACGCGCTGCCGTGATAGCCGGGGTTCGGCTGGAAGATCAGCCCTTCGAGCGCAGCATTGACGTCGGCCAGGCTGCCGACGAAGGTCATCGTGCCGTCACCCGTTCCACTGCCGGCAAGGAACGTCAGGCCGCCCAGGCCAGCCAGGGAGACAGTCCCGTTGTTCGCCGTCAGGGTCACCTGTATCGCATCGCTGGCGCCAACGTCCACGTCGCTGATCGCAATGCGATTGCCCAGGCCGGTACTGAACACCAGCGGGCGGTCCTGAAGGACGGTCTGGGAACCCGGCACGCTGTTCACCGGGGCGTCGTTCACCGGGCTGATGGCCAGGTTGAAGGTGGTCGTAGCAATCTTGTTGCCGCCCGTACCGGTATTGCCGCGATCGTCGAGGCTGACCGTCACGCTGACAGTGCCCGATGCATTGGCTGCCGAAAGGTAGCTTAGCGAGCCGCTGGCGACGAAAGCGTTGATATCGGCCAGAGTGCCACTGAGCACGAGCGAGTTGGTGCCCGAGCCCGTCAGCGTCACGCCGGCTGCCGCCAGCGCACTGAAGGTGCCGTTGCCGGCAGGTACACTGAAAGTTGCCTGGACCAGACCTGAACCCGCGTCGACATCGGCGAAGCTGATGCCGGTCAGCACCAGGGGTACGTCCTCGCTGCCGCTCACTGGGGAGGACGGCACCACGGGGGTGCTCGGCGTATCGTTCACCCCTTCGATTTGCAGCGTCAGGCTGCCGCTGCTGGTCTGCGCTGGGCCACCGCTGTTACCCAGGTCAGTCACGCTGACCTCAAGGGTGACGTTACCGTAGTAGTTCATCTGCGGCGTATAGGTCAGGTTATTCCCGGCAAGGTAAGCGTTGATGTCGTCGACCCGACCGGTGAGGATCACGCTGTTCTGCGCCGTGCCAACTGCGATCGTACCGCTGACCGCCACACTCAGGGTGCCGCTGCCGGCAGGGAGCGTGAAAGTGACCCGAACGCTGCCCAAGCCCGCATCGACGTCGGAGATGGTTATGCCGGTAATGCTGTGGGAGGAATCTTCAAGGAGGTTGATTACACCCGGCAGGCTGAGCTGCGGGGCGTCGTTGGCGGCAGTCACGGTCACCGTGCGCGTGGCCACGGCACTCTCGAGCTGGCCATCATGCACGCTGAAGCTGACGCTGCGGGTGGAGGTGTTCGGGGTGTCCGAGCTGTTGCGGTAGGTCACCGAGCGCAGCGCCGCCTGCCATTGCGCGGCGGTGGCGCCGGCGGCGGAACTCAGGATCATGGTGCCGGTGGTGCTGTCATAGACGCCGACAATGTCGCCCATGGTAGCCGGATTGCTGGTGAAACCGAGCGCATCCTCACCCATCTGGAAATTGCCGGCGATCTGCACCCTGGCGCCCTGCAGCAAAGGCGAGTCGGCGTCGGTCACCGTGAGGCCGCTGTCGATCACCACCGGAGTCGAAGCGACGTCAGCGCCTTCGACGAACGCGGCGCTGCCACCGCTGGCGGTGATCAGCGGCGCATCGTTGATCGCTGTAACGGTGATGGATGCCGTGTCGCTGCCAATGGAGTACGGCGAGCCGCCACCTGCGCCGGTTGCATTGGCCTTGGTGCCTTGCAGGCCGGCTGTGATGTCAGTCTGGTCCCAGGCTCTGTAGGTGATGCTTGCGCTGGTGCCATTGATGCCGTCCGGCACGAAGCGCACGCGGTCGATGCTGCGCAGCAGCAGCGCCGAATTGAGGGAGACCACTCCGACGTTCTGCCAGCTGGCACCGCCATTCACGCTGTATTGCCAGGTGCCGTTACCGGCGTTCAGGCCGGTGATGGCAATGCCCGTCAGTGCCCCGTTGTCGACGTCGCTGACACTGCCGAGGAAGCTGGAGACAGCCTGGCCGACGTTGTCGATGTCGGAATCGGTCAGCCCAGTGAGTGTGGGCGCCGTCGGCGTCAACACGGGCGCATCGTTTTCGCTGCTGACGATAAGCATCGCCTGAGCCGTGCCGCTGGAGAACGCGGTACTGCCGCCATTGGTGCTGGTGTCGCTCGTGCTGCGCACACCGTTAGTGGAAGCGATGCCGACACTCCCGTCCCAGGCACGGAACGACAGCGCCGCCGTCTCGCCATTCTGCCCGTTGGGCACGTAGCGCAACTGGGTGGTGGCCGACAGCATCAGGGCGCTGGTGCCGCTGACGCTGCCCACCTGGGTCCAAGTCACCCCATCGGTGGAGTATTGCCAGTCGCCACTGCCGGTGCTGGCGATGATGGCAATGCCGCTGTTCGGGCCATCGCCATCGGCGTAGCTCACGCCGGACAATAGCGAGGACACGCTGACCGCGCTCGACGTGGCGTCTTCGCTGGTGCCGGCCCACGCGTAGGGTCCACCGGACAATGTCGGAGCGTCGTTCACGGCGGTCACCGTTACCTGCGCAGTGGCCAGGTTGGAAGTGCCGCCCTCGGCGTCGGTCACGGTGAAGTTGACCTGGCGAGTAATGTCGGTACCGCCGAAGGTGGGGTCGTCCGAAGAAGACGAATAGCTCACCGAACGCAGCACGGCCTGCAACGAGGCCAGCGAGCCGCTGCCGCTGATCTGCATCACACCGGTCGTGCCGTTGTAGGTCGCCGAGAAGCCACCGGAAACGCTCACCGACAGCACATCACCCGAGCGGAAATCGCTGATGATGACCGTGGCTCCCTGGAAGGTCGTGCTGTCGGCATCGGCCAGCACCAGGCTGCCCACCAGCACAGCAGCGCTGCCACCCTCGGTGTAACCCACCGAATTGTTTGCGGGATTCAGCGTCGGTGCATCATTCACCGGGCTGACGGCAACGCTCGAGGTGAGGTTCGGCGAAGCGCTGTTGTTGTTCGGCCCGCTGTCCGTCACCGTCACGACGGTGACGGCACGGGTGGCGCTGCCCGGGTTATCGCTGCTGTTGCGGTAGGTGATGCCGTCGATCAGCTGCGCCATCTGCGTGTTATCGCGCGACAGGCTGCTCAGGGTGATCAGTGCCGTACCACCGGAAAGGCTCACGCTATAGCTGCCGATGCCGGCAATTGTGCCGCTGCTGCCGTTGCTCAACGCGATGTCGACGCCACCGATGTTCAGGAACTCGCTGGCACCATTGCTGACGTTGGTCACCCGCAGCGTCATTCCGGTGAAGGTCTCGCCGGCATCGTTGCTCGCGGCGACCACGCCACTGAACAGGTCCACGGCGGCGCCGTTTTCGGTGAAGCTGGGGTTGCTGGCGGTAGCGGTCACCGTCGGGGCAGTGCTCGGCGGAACAGGGTCGCCGGCAAAACTGTCGATGTTGGTGTTGAAGAAATCGCTGCCACTGATGCGCACTTCGTCGACGCGGATGCCACCGAAGCTCAGAGTCCTCTGCTGCCCCATCAAGACGGTCTGCGCCGTCCCGACGAGTACACCATCGCGGTACCCCGCGACAGTGACGGTCTCGCCGGCGCCGTTATTCAGGTAGATGCTGGTGAAGGTGAAATCGGCACCATCGGTGCGAACAATGGTAAACACCTCGGTGGTTCCGGTGTTTGGGCTGGCGGACAGCAGGTTGATCGACGCGCTGTTGCCCTCCCCATAGAGGTTTTCCCAGGCTGTGTCGCCGCCGTCCCCCGCACTGGTGAAGGTATAGGTGTAGCTGACGCCGCCCAGTACTCGGGTAAAGGAAGCGGTTTGCCCGGTGTTGGTGCTGAAGTCGTCATTGAAGCTCACCAGCAGGCCGCGGAAGTCGCCCACGTCGAGCGCCGCCGCCTCGACGGCGCCGTGGCTGACTTCCAGTACCCAGTTGCCGCCCAGCGCAGTGGCGCCGGTCATGTCGTTGGAGGCGGCGACGTCGGCGCCGGTGGCATCGGCCAACTGGTCGACGAAGGAGCGGCCCGCGCCGTCGGCGCCCACCTGGCAGCCGTACAGGAGGATGTCGCCGTTCTTGTCCAGTGCCTGGCCGATGCTGGTCAGCAGGTCACTGCGCAGGGCGATGCTCGAGCCATCCAGCCAGGTATTGCCCAGTTGGACCTTGCCCACGTCGCCGTGGCTGAGAATATGGACCGCATCGATACCGGAGCGGCCCTGGAGGTAATCGGCGATCTGCTGCAGGCCGTCCTTGTTCGCATCGAGCACCACCACTTCAGTACCCGGCTTGAGGCCGGCCACCAGTTGCTGGTAACCCTTCACGCTGGCGTCGACGAACACCACTTCCTGGCGGTGGTCGGAAGTGCCGGCGGGGACGGTGGAGAGTGTGTCCTTGCTCGCGTCGTGGGCGCTGTTGTCCTGAGCCGGATGCGCCTGGGCGTCCTTCGCGGCGGTGTCGGCGGTCGGTTTGGCATCAGCGGCCTCGGCCATGGTGGCGGCCACGGCACCGTCGAATAGCATGCGCGGTTCCAGCGCCATTGCCAGGGCCGGCTTCACCGGTGCCTTGACCGGTACTGCACGCTTCGCCTTGTTCCACCACATGACCCACCTCCACTGCTCTTGGTCGGGAGCGGGTGCGCCCCGCTCCACTGTTTACTGCTTTTACGGTCGAAAACGAGCGATCAGTTGCGCGACGGGAAGACCCCTTCCAACGCAATGATGAAATTGATGCCCAGGTAGGGGTTGCGCACAGAGAAAGGCTGGCTACCGCCAGCAATGCTGGCAGTCCCGTTCGGTACGTTACCGCTGCAGGTGATGGTGAAGGGCTGCAGGGTAGTATCCGCCGCCGTGGTGGAGTACAGCGTGCCCGGGCGGCCGCCTGCGGCGATCGGCCCGAGTACGGTGGTCGCGCCCGGAGCTGCCTGGGTCGCCGTGCTGGCCGACGCAGCCGGGATCGCGGCCTGGCCAGTGGCGGTCAGCGGCGAACCGAATGTCACGGTGTGCGAATGCTGCGGCATCTGGTTGGTAGTCAGCGTGGTGTTCTCGACACCACCGACCTGGCCCAGGTTGATCGGCCCGAGACCGGGGGCTAGCCCCTGGCCGACGGGGCTGCGGCCGCGCATGTCGGGCAGGCCGAACGTGACCTGACCATCGCCGCCGTACGTCGTGCCCAGCAGCGAGAACAATGCTGAGTTCTGCGCGATCGACATGAGCTGTCCCTGGCAGAATGCGTAGCCACGCGGTGCGAAGTTGCCACCGAACATCTTGATCTCACCGATAAAGGGGTCCACGTATTGCCTCTCCTTGGTACCAATCGCTGGAAATGACGGCCAGGCTCACAGCCGCCGGAATGGGTCGCTACTCCGCCTTGCGGGTATGGAAGACCGCCTGGAGCACCGCGCGGCGATCGGCAGCAGGCTGCACCGGGGTCAACAGCAGCAGCCAGCCCTCCTCGCCAGGTGGGGACAGGCGGTACAGCGCCTGGGGCAGGTCCCACTGCTCGGGCAGGGCGAAAGCGGCGCTGAAGCTCTCGTACTCGGAGCTCATCGGATTACCGACGAGCACCTCGAGCAGTTCGACGTCCAGGGCCTGATCCGGGGCAATCCACAACTGGAAGCGCGAACCTTGCGCCTGCTGCAGGTCATGCTGGGTGGGCATCGGATACATGGAGTTTTCCTTCACGACAGGACGTCGGCAGGCGCGATGGCCTGCGGCACGGCGCGGGGCAACCGGCGCAGCTTGAGATAGACGCCGTTTTCGCCGGCCACGACGAACCCCAGGCGGGTATACAGGCGCAGGGCCGGGTTGTAGTTCTCTACGTGCAAGCCGACGCTCAGGCCCTGTGCATCAGCGCGTTCGAGCAACTGCCCGAGCACACGGGTACCGATTCCCTGGCCGCAATGGCTGGGCAGCAGGGCAAGGTCGATGATCTGCAGCTGGGTGGCGCCCCAGTGGAGGTAGACGCGGCCGACGGACTGGGCGTCCGCCTTGATCACCAGATACTCGGCGTCGGGAAAATGCGCCTGGTAGTAGTGGTGCTGGGCGTCGAACTGCTGGGTGAGAAAGGCATCGATGGTGGCAGGCTCCCAGGCTACCTGGGCCAACTCAGCGGAGCGGGTGCTCGCATAGAGGGCGCGCAGGAACGCCAAGTCAGCGTCCACGGCGGGATGAAACCTCAACGCGAGTGAAGTCATGGTGCTTTGAGTCCTTTCATACGGCAGCCCGGGAAGCCACCTACACCCTTTTGTTATTGAATCGCGCACGCAATTAGCTGCAAGACTACCTGATGCTGAAGGCAAGTTGCCACCTGATTCCAACACAACTAACCAGTCTTTTCGCAAACTATTGTCTGAATTCGATCAGTCTGACTATTTCCCCTACGACAACGCCCTTACGCCTCCTGCAGGCGCAGGGCCTCAAGGGCCACATAGGGCGCCCTCGCCCAGCGTTCCACCGCCGCTCGCACCACCTCGTCTGCAGCCGCACGCTTGCGCTCGCTGTCCGGGCTGAAGGCCATGCCGGGCTGCTTGGCGTCCGAGGCTGCCACCGCCTGCAGGCGCTCCCTGTCCCCCGCCTCAACGCGCAACAGAGCCGCCAGCCGATGCCAGGCCGCACCCGGCAGTTCGCTGTAGTTCACTGGCACTGCCCCCGACTCACGGCAGAGCCGCAGGCCGCCGTGCAGAATCTGCCCAATGTGCCGGGCCATTCTGTCGACTCCAGTCAGTGCCCCGGACGAGTCCAGAGAGATCGCACCCAGAAGTCCCGGCACCATGTGCATGCCGGGCTGGCGCAGGTGCGAGACGACGATTTCCAGCGGATCTCGATAGACGAACAGGCTCGGCGTCATGGGGTACAGCTGGTGCAGGCTCGATGCCTGGAAAACATTCCAGGCATCGAGCTTCACCACCAGGGCCTGCTCCGTGCCGAGGCGCCGCTGACCATAGGCGCTGAGCAACCCACGCACGCCCTCGCCCGCTTCGGCTGCAAGCTCCGGAGCCTGCAGCCCAGCGCGCAGCAGCGTGTCCAACGCCGGAGCCTCGGAGACGACGATGTTCTTCTCGTCGCTGGCAAGCAGTTGCGCCAGCAGGGTCGAGCCGCATCGCGAGGCATGATGGATGAACAGGCTCGGCGCCACACCGGGACTTGCTTCGCGCCATTGACGCATGGCGTCCAGCGAGCTTTCCCGACGCATCGCCTGGTTGAACGGCAACCGCAGTGCCCGGCGCACACTGTCACTGAAGAATGGCTCGCTTAACGGCGTGGAGCCGAACCAGCACCAGTCGACCCGCCAGTCGTCTCCCGCAGCGAACACCCGAATCGGCAGCCAGCCTTTCCAGTCATCGCACCCGTCCATCAGTAACTCCGTTGATCCAGCCAGGCCTGACGCCCTTGGCGCATGGCCGCACGGACATCGTCATCCTGAAAGCGCAGCCCGAGCCCGGCTCCGAGGGCCACTGCGCGCTCGCAGAAGTCTCGGGGGTCCTGAAGGTCCCGCAGCGCCGCGGCAAGGTCCGCGCGGCGCTCCAGCTGGCGGCGGAATTCGGCGAACGCCAGGGTCGAACATGCCGGCCGGCACGCGGGGGTATCCTGTAATCCGCTGGTGATCTGCCGGCGCAGCCAGTCATTACGCCGGGCGTCGACCACCAGGTGTACCCGCGCCTGTTCGCCGACATTCTCCACCCGATGCGGCCGTGCCAGGTCGAGGAACCAGCATTCTCCCGGCGCCATCGGCACCACCTGCCCCTCAAGCAGGAACTCGACTCCTGGTCCACTGAGAATGGGAAGGTGCAAGCGCACATCCCCATCGGGGTCGCCCAGGTCGGGATCGCAGTGTTCACGGATGCTGCTACCCGCTTCCAGGCGCAGCAGGCGGGCGCAACGCACAGGCATCTCGATGCGCCGCAACAGCTCCTGCCAGGGCGGGCCGTACCAGCGTGTCGCGCAGGGCGGCTGCGTGCCACTGCCCTGCCCCGCCGACAGCGCGTGGTTCGAATCCTCCGGGGCGAGCAGGCTGATGCCGCTCCAGCCTCCGGTATGGTACGCAGTGTTGAAATGAGTGACCCAGGCGCTGGCCGGCAACGCAGCCACGGCAGCCTCCAGCCCCTGAGTCGAGAAACGCAACGGCAGCCGGGCGCAGGCCGGCAGGCAGAAGTCAGAAGCCACTTTCACGCACTCCCAGGGCCGCCAACCTTCGCCAGATGGCGCTGAGCGGCGACTCGCCGTTGGCGTCCAGCACCACCTCTCCGCGCACCGGCTGCGTCAGCTCGACTGCCTGGTCCGCACTCAGCCGCACGGCATATTGCCCCTGAACCGGCTGTGCGCGCCCCTCGCCGTCGCGCTGGACGGCGATGGGTCCCTGGCGGTCGGAAGCCAGGGCTTCCAGGTCGAGGTGCGAAGTACCGGTAGCATCCACCGACTCCAGGCGCACCGGGAGCGCCGGGCGCGATGGATCGTCAGCAACGAAGCGGCCCACCGCTCCAGGTTCGACCCGCCACACCGCCTGCTCGGCGACGTAACCGCGCAGGCGCACACTCGGCTCCACGACTCGCGCCAGTACCTGGCTCGGGGACAACCAGAGACCGGGAACCAGTTCGGGCAGCAGGTCCCGCACTACTCCGGCATGAGGCGCGCGGATTTCCAGACGCTCGCGTTGCGCAGCCAGGCCGCGGTACTCGGCCACCGCTTCGGCCAGGCGCTGCTCCAGAACACCTATATCGGCAGCTGTCTCGCTTCGGCCAGCCTGGCGCCGCAATTGCAGCTGGGTGATTTCAATTTCCCGACGGGTAATGCTCTGCCGCGCGGCGAGATCAGGGGACTCCAGTTCGAGCAGCAATTCGCCAGCGGCCACACTCTGTCCGTCGCTTACCACGATCCGCTTCAGCATGGCCGCCAGCGGCGCGTGGAGCGCCGACGCGCGCGTAGCCTCCAGCACCGCGGGAATCTCCACACTGCCACGCCAGGGCACCAGCAGTACCAGCAGCAGCGCCGCCAGCCCGGCGGCGCCCAGCAAAAGGCGTCCAGGCTGGGCCTGATCGCGCCGCTGCCACCACTCGCGCAATTCGCGCCAGATCGGCAGGCCGATGAACCACACCAGTTCCACCAGCATCAGGAAGATGCCCAACACCTTGAAGAACAGGTGATAGACCGTCAGCGCGATCCCCAGGAACAGCACCGCGCGCCATAGCCAGGAGCCGTACCCCCACAGTAAAAGGCGCCGCCGCAGTCCGTCAGGCCAGGGCTCGGGCATCGGATCGCCGTAGTCGAACAATGCCTCGCGCAGACGCCAGCGGCACAAGGCGAAGGCTCGTCCCTGAAGATTCTCGACGCCCAGCAGATCGCTGAGCAGGAAGTAGCCGTCGAAACGCATGAATGGATTGAGGTTGACCAGCAGGGTGGTGACCCAGGTCGCACTGGCAAGCATGAAGGCTGAAGTACGCAGAGGCCCGTCCGGCAGAAGCGACCAGGCCAGTAGCGCGATACAGGCCAGCGTCAGCTCGGCCAGTACGCCTCCCGCTCCGATCAGCAGCCGCGAGCGCCGATCGTTGACACGCCAGGCGTCGCTGACGTCGGTATAGAACAACGGCAACATCACCATGAACGCCACGCCCATGCTCTGCACCCGGCAGCCGGCGCGCTTGGCCATGAACGCATGGCCGAACTCGTGGCATAGCTTGGCGAACAGCAACGCGACACCGAAGGCCAGGGCACCGCCAAAGCTGAACAGGTGCGGGAAGGTCGCGAGGAAACGATCCCAGTCGCGCGCCACCAGCAACAGGCCCAGGCCAAGGGTCAACGGAAGGCCGATCCGCAGCAGCGGCCCGCCGTGGCGGGCCAACCAGGGCCAGGCGCGGTTGAGGAAGGCATCCGGCCGCCACAACGGAATTCGGAAGAACAAGTACTGGTGCAGCAGCGATTTCCACAGCCCGTGGCGCTGCAACGCAGCCTTCTGCCCGTAGCTGTTACGCTGCTCGCCGTCGGCCGAGCTGATCAGGTCCTGCTGGCGGAGGAATGTGAGCAACTGCTGCAACTCCTGTTCGCCCAGCAGATCCCCACCTTCGCTGTTGGCCGCTCGCAGCACCCGTTGCGGATCACCCAGCGCCCAGTGGCGCAACAGGCGCATCGCCGCCACGCCAAGCTTGAAGTAGCGCCCGCGCAGCGGGTCGGCCAGTGTCCATTGCGGCGAACCATCCAGCGCCGGGGCGCCTGGCGATAGCTGCAAGTCGGCGCGCAGCGCCGGCAATACCATCTAGAAGCCCACCGTCTGACGAAGCGCCGCCAGGGGACGACGCAACACGTAGAGCAGGATGGGCGCTCGCTCGCCATAGAGTTTGGCGGTACCGCGCAGACCGATCCGCGGCGGCGCGGAGTCGAAGCGCGCGTCCAGACGGTAGGCCAGTTGCCCGCCGGCGACGGGCTGGGCCTCATAAGCGCTGCGTGACAGGCGGGCGGCATGGCGGTTCAGCGGATCGCTGTCGAGGAATAGCTGGACCTCCGCCTCTGGCGCCAGGCGGATGGTATTGGCCACCGCGAGGTCAATGCGCAGCTCGGCCTGGCGCGGATCGGCCAGCTCCATCAGGCGCTCACCGGTCTGCACCGGTTTTCCGGTCCAGCGCTCGGCGTCGGCGAATACCGCGATGCCGTCGCGTGGCGCCCGCACTTCGGCGCGTGCCAGCAGGTCGCGGGCGTAGTCGCGCTCGGCGCGCTTCTGCTCCACTCGCGCCGCCAGCAGATCGACCCTGGCGCCTGATTCGGCGTCGGAGAAAGCGCGTTGCGAGTTGGCCTTGAGTTCGGCCTCGGCCACGCCGAGGGACCGCTCGGCCACGTCCGCCTGCGCTTGCAGGGTGGTGGCGTCGAAACGCACCAGCAGGTCGCCGGCCTTGACCGTCTGGTTGGGCTTGACCAGCACCTGCTGGATCACTCCGTCCAGCGGCGCGGCGATGACCTGGCCGTCCAGCGGGACGACCTCAGCCGGCGCCAGTACCGACTGGCGCACGGGTACGAGCAGCAACAGGCACAGCCCGGCGGCGATCATCGACAATTTCTTCTTCGGCCAACGCGCTCGCCAGGGCTTGCGCGGCTGCAGGGCTTTCCAGGCGTGGGCGTAGGCATCGCCCAGTTGCACCAGCAGCGCCTGCTCCGCTTCACTCCACGGTTGCTCGCGGGCCAGCCAGAGGCCGCCAAAGGCAGCCCCCTGCTGGTCCGCCAACGGCAGCCAGAAGACGTCTCCGGCGGAGAGCGCCTGCCAGTCAGCCTGCTGCTGCGCACCCAGGGCCTGGAAGTCGACGCGCTGTGGCTTGTCCAGGGCGCCGAGCCTCTGCAGTTGGGCACAGGCCTGCTCGACGAAGGCGACAAAGGGCGCATTGGGTTCGACGACGCTGATGCCGGTCAGCGCCTGCACCTTGCCCGCGATCAGCAGCGCCGCATGGCGGTAGCCGAACAGTGCCTGCCCGTCGTTGACGATGTGATAAGCCAGTTGCTCGACCGTTCCTGCTGCGCGGGCCTGGCGCTCCAGCTCGAGGAACTGGGCGAAGAGCCGCTCGGCCAGGCCGACCTGCGGTGCGTTCATGGCGTCTCCGCGAAGCGTGCCGTCCCGCTCATGCCGGCCAGCAGGCCCTTGGTCTCGGCCGGCAGCGTGGCAATCAGCGGCAGCATCTGGCTGCCCTCGTCGATCCGCGCGCCCAGGCGCTTTACCTCGGCCTGCAGCGGCTGGCCGGTTTCATCGGGAACGAAGGTGAAGGACTGCCCCGCCTTCAGCCTTGCGACCCAGCGTGAGGGCACCAGCAGGCGGATTTCCAGGCTGCGGTTATCAACGATTTCCAGCAGCGGCGCACCACCACTGACGCTTTCGAAAGGCTGCGCCTTGCGCTGTACGACCTGGCCGTCGTAGGGAGCAGTGAGCGCACAGCGGCGCACCTGGACCTGGTAGACCTGAGCCTGAGCCTGGGCTTCGGCAACCTTGGCCTCGGCCAGCGCGACTTCGAAGCGCCCTACCGAATTGAGCGCCGCCAGTTGGCGGTTGTGCGCCAGTTGCTCGCTGGCCGCCTTGGCACCGGCCTGTGCGGCGTTCAGTTGGGCCTGGTACGCGGAGCAATCGAAACGGACCAGCACATCGCCCTTGCGGAAGGATTGCCCCTCGGCGAAGGGCATCTCCAGGATGCGCCCGGCCAGCTCGCTGGACAGCATCGCCTGGTCGCGCGCGCGCAGGATGCCCCGGACATCGCCGGCCCCGCTGGACGCCGACGGGCTCGACAGCAGCGGGTCGTCCTGATCGGGCTGCGCCGCATGGGCTGCCCCCGACGCGCACAACGACAACCCCAAACCCAGCCAAATCCCTTTATGCATAGTGGTCTCCCCGGCAGATCGCGGGAGTCTACGGTACTCCGCAAGCGCCGGATATTGGCCGTAGCAGAAATCCTTCGTACGCTAGGCAGCCGTCCGGCACCGATGAAATGCCGGCGGCAAGCAGCAGACGCTCTGGACTGGCCCTTGGGGCCGCGATCATGGACGAGAGGGAAATGGACCAAACCATGCTGGATCAGGCACAACTACACCGGGAGGGCTACGCGCTGCTGCGCCAGGTGATCCCGCACGCGATGCTCGAAGAGCTGCGTGCGGCTTTCGACGCCAATGTCCTGCCATCGGATCAATGGCCGGTGCCCCGCGGAATGGATTGGCGCCATGCGCAGATGGACCTGGAGCCGGCCGTGCAGGCGGCGTGTCGGCTGCCGCAACTGCTGTCGGCAGCGGGCATGCTGATCGGCGAGGGCTTCTTCCTCGCCCAGGTCGAAGGGCGCGAGCCCTTGCCCGGCGGCGGTCATCAACAACTGCATCGCGATCTGTCGGCCCGGCGTCCGGGCGACATGGTCAGCGCCCTCGCCTTTCTCGATGACTTCGCTCAGGGAAATGGTGCCACCCGGATCGTTCCCCGCAGCCATCGGCCCGCTCCCGCAGCGCCGCCGCTCGACTTCCAAGATGAGTCCGCTTCCGTGCATCTGAGCGGGCGGGCCGGTGACATTCTGGTCTTCGACGTCGACCTGGTGCACGCAGGCAGCCTGAACACCAACGGTGCCCGCCGCCGCACGATCCTGATCAGCTACCGCTCGGACTCCCTCTACGCAGCGCATCTGGAGACGCTGGCCTTGCGCAATGTCCGTATGGACACGAGCGAGCGCTTCGATCCGGCAATCGCCGGACAAAGCGCTGCGAGGTCATGCGCACACCGCTGAGTGACGGAGACTTCACACCCGTCCGATCCTCATGTTGATCGGCCAACTGACCGCAAGCCGCGCTGCAGGGTCGCCCCAGCGCTCGGCCAGGTCGGCGGCGAAGTGCTGCAGCAGGTCTTCGCGCCCGGCTTCCCGGGCGCTGCGCACTGCCGACCAGGTGGAGACGTAGCCGAGGAACTCGTCGAGGGTCCATTCCAGGCGGATGGCGATCTCCGGCCCCGGAAACTCGGCGAAGGGGAAATCGAGGGTCGCGTAGCCGCTGTCCACCAGCTTGCGCTCGGCGGGCCAGTAAGGGCCGATCTCCTGCCAGTAGAAAGTCTCGAAACGCTTGCCCGGATCGCCGTCCAGGTGCAGCACGCCGTAGCTGATCAGCGCCAGGACCGCGTCGGGTTCGGCGATTCGCCGGACCTCGGCGTAGAACTTCGGCAGGTCGAACCAGTGCGCGGCCTGTGCCGCCGTGATCAGGCTGGCGCTGTGGTCGGCCAGCGGGAGTTCTTCGGCCTGGGCGCAGGCATAGCTCAGGTTCGCGCGGGGCGCGGCATGGGCAATCTGCTCCGCGCTGGGATCGAAGCCGACGACCGAGCTGAAATGCTCGGCCAATTGCCGGGTCAGCTGGCCGCTACCGCACCCCACGTCGACTGCCAACGCCCGGTCGGGAGCCAGCGAGGCCAGGCAGGAGGCAAGCTCCGCCGGGTACTCGGGGCGGAAGCGCGCGTAGGCCTGGCCGCCCTGGTCGAACCAGTTGCGCAGGTCGGTTGACGTGTCGTTCATGGCTGGCGGCTCCTGTCTTGAAAACTGGCCTGCCGCGACTGTAAAGGGCAAACGGGCCAGCACACCAGAGCCACACAGGCCGCAGCAGGACGCACGCCCTGCCCAGCCCATTGCATGGTCAGACCTGCGCCATGCCGCCATCGACGAACAACTCGATGCCGTTGATGAAGCTGGCCGACTCCGAGGCCAGGAAGGCCACCGCCTTGCCAATCTCGCGAGGTTCGCCCAGCCGGCCCAGCGGTACCTGGCTGGCCAGCGCATCGAACAGGCCCTGGCGCGCTTCCTCGGGCACTAGGTCGCCCAGGCCGGGAGTGCGGACCGGGCCGGGGCTGACGACATTGACGCGAATGCCCCGGTCCTTCAGATCCAGCGCCCAGGAACGGGCGAAGTTGCGCACGGCGGCCTTGCTCGCACTGTACACGCTGAAGTTGGCAGTGCCCTGGATCGAAGTGGTGGACGAGGTGAGGATCACCGACGCGCCATCGACCAGCAGCGGCAATGCCTTCTGCACGGTGAACAGCACGCCGCGCACGTTGGTGCCGAAGATTCGGTCGAAGTGTTCCTCGGTGATCGCGCCCAGCGGGAGCATGTCGCCGCCGCCCGCGTTGGCAAAGAGGATATCCAGCCGGCCGGCAGTTTTTGCGATCTGCGCGTACACCGCATCGAGATCGGCGAGCACCGAGGCGTCGGCACGGATGGCCGTGGCGGCCGGGCCGATGGCTTCAACGGCGGCGTCCAGTTCGGCCTGGCGGCGGCCGGTGATGAAGACGCGGGCACCTTGCGCGGCGAGTTCCTGTGCGGCGCCGAGGCCGATGCCGGTGCTGCCGCCGGTGACCAGTGCAACTTTACCAGTGAGGGACTTGTTCATGATGAGCTCCTGAGCTTTGCGAGTTGAGGGTTCTGCCTCCTGGCCGGCATCTGGCGCGGCTTTGCGGTGAGGCATGGCGCTACTCTAGGGCCCGGCAATTGATGGAAAAAGCGCATACAATGGAATGACTATCCATACCCATGGATAATCAGGCGATCCCCTTAGAGGAACTCCCATGGACCAGCTCCAGGCCATCCGTGCCTTCGCCCGCGTGGTGGAAGCCGGCAACTTCACCCGCGCCGCCGACTCGCTGGACATGCCCAACGCCACCCTCAGCAAGCTGGTGCAGGAGCTGGAGGCGCACCTGGGCGTCCGCCTGCTGCAACGCACCACAAGGCGCGTCACGGTGACGCCCGAAGGCCAGGACTACTACGCCAAGGCCAGCCGCGTATTGCGTGACCTGGAAGACATCGACTCGTCCTTCAACATTGCCCGCAGCAAGCCACGCGGCCATCTGCGCATCGATGTCGGCGGCTCGACCGCGCGGGACGTACTGATACCGCTGCTGCCGGACTTCCTGGAGCGCTACCCGGACATACGCATCGACCTGGGCGTGTCCGACCGCTCGGTGGACCTGATCGGCGACAACGTCGACTGCGTGATCCGCGGCGGCGCGCTGGACGCCTCGTCGCTGGTGGCGCGCGGCATCGGCCACGCGACCATGGTCACCTGCGCCTCGCCCGAGTACCTGCGCCACAACGGCATCCCCGCTTACCCCGAGGAACTGCGCAACGGCCACGGGCTGGTCAGCTACCTGTCACCGCAGAACGGTCGCGCGGTGCCCTTCCGCTTCGAGCGCGACGGCGAACGCAGCGAGCTGAAAATCGAGCACCGCATCGGCGTCAATGAAAGCAACGCGCACCTGGCTGCCTGCGTCGCCGGCCTGGGCATCATCCAGACCTTCTCCTACGCCGCCGGCGCAGCCCTGCGCGACGGCACGCTGGTGGAAATCCTCGCGGACTGGCGCCCGCCGCCCTATCCCTTCCACGTCGTCTACCCGCAGAACCGCTACGTCACTCACCGCTTGCGGGTGTTCATCGACTGGCTGGTGGAGTGCTTCCCGCCGCGGGTTGCCGGTTGAGCGCTCAGGGCGCCCTGTCTGCCAGCGCTTCGAGCAGGTCGGCCGAGGGCACGAAGAACAGGCTGCCCGTCACCGCCTTGCTGTAGTCCAGCAGGCGATCGTAGTTGCCGGCCGGGCGGCCGACGAACATGTTCTCCAGCATTTCCTCCACCGGTGCCGGCGAGCGGGCGTAGCCAATGAAGTAGGTGCCGAACTCCCCTGCCCCGGGCCTGCCGAACGGCATGTTGTCGCGCAGGATCTTCACTTCCTGGCCGTCCTTCTCCAGGGTGGTCAGCGAACTGTGCGAGCAGCTCGGTTTCACGTCGTCGGCCAGTTCGATATCGGCCAGCTTGGTGCGGCCGATGATGCGCTCCTGGGTTTCAGTGGGAAGCTGGTTCCAGCCGGCCATGTCATGCAGGTACTTCTGCACCAGGACGTAGCTGCCGCCGGCGAACTCCGCGTCTTCGTCGCCGATCAGGGTGAAGTGCGGAATCTCGCGCCCCTCCGGGTTCTCGGTGCCGTCGACGAAACCGATGATGCTGCGCATGTCGAAGTAGCGGAAACCCTGGACTTCATCGACCACCGTGACCGCCTCGCCCAGGCGCGCGACCAGCTGCGACGCCAGCTCGAAACAGAGGTCCATCTGCTCGGCGCGAATGTGCAGCAGCAGATCGCCCGGCGTGGAGACGGCGACCCGCTCGCCTGTGCCGATCTGGCGGAAGGCATGCAGGGACGCCGGACGCGGAGCGCCGAACAGTGCATCCCAGGCCGCCGAACCGAAACCCACCACGCAGGACAGGTTGCCCGCCGGCACGCGCTTGCCGACCGAGCGCACCAGCGCCGCCACGTCCTCGCAGAGGGCTCGAACCGGGCTCCAGTCCTTCCCCGGCATCAACGTCGCAACGAGGAAGATCGCGCTGCGGGTGATCGGGCTGTCGACTGCCTGGGGTACGGGGGATTCGTTGAGCATGGTTTCCATTCGCCGCCATCGGGGTTGGGAAGATGGGTTATCAAAGCAGGTCGCCTACCGCGATGACAATGCGGGCTGCGCATGACAAAGGGCCGGGCTTTCGAGCCGGCCCTTCGAGACAGCGGATGCTCTGCTACGCCCTAGCGCATCGCCGCGAGCTTGATACCGAAACCGAGCAGGCAAGCCCCCGCCAGCCGCTCCAGCAGATTGGCGACACGCGGGTTGGCGCGCATACGCTCGGCCAGCCTGTGGGTCAGCAGCACGGCTACCAGCCCGTAGAGGAAGGTCACGACCGCCACGGTCGCCGCCATGAAGGCGAAAGTCACCAGCCCCTGGTGCTTCACCGGATCGACGAACAACGGCAGAAAGGCCATGTAGAACACGATGGCTTTGGGATTGAGCAAGGTGATCAGCATGGTCTGGCGCAGGTAGTGGCCGTTGTCCATGCGGCTCTGCCGCGGTGCATCGCCTGGTTTGCTCAGCAGCATGCGCAGGCCCAACCATGCCAGGTAAGCTGCGCCCAGCCACTGCACCGCATGGAAGGCAGTCGGGTAAGTGGCGAGCAGCGTCGCTACCCCCGCCACCGCCATCCACAGCAGCACCTGGTCGCCCAGTATCACCCCGCAGGTGGCCGCCAACCCTGCCCTCACGCCGCCCTTGCCGGTCGCCGTGATCAACGCGAAGTTGCCGGGGCCGGGGATGGCCAGGAGCACCACGAAGGCGATCAGGAAGGCGCCGTAATCGGTCACTCCGAACATGAGGAAGGCTCCTGGGGCAGGTCAAGACTGAGTTGAGCGCCGAGTCTATCACCCGCCTCCTAGGGTTTTGACCTGCGCCGAGAGAGCGACCACTTCCAGCCTCCGCGCTCCCCGCCGCAGAGCCTTCGGTCGGCGGGCCGACCTTCTGCTCAGGTAATCTGAACGCATTGCCGGCCGGGCCCTCTACCGCACACACCCACGCAGGAAGACATCGCATGGACAAGCTCGGTAGCCCACCCTCCGCTCCTCCCAGCTATGTGCTCATTCTCGATGACGACTCGAACCTGGCCAGGATGCTGGGCATGGCCATGGAGGATCACGGGATCGAGGCCGTGGTCCTGGGCAATGCCGACGACGGGCTCGCCTGGATCAACGGCAACCCCGGGCAACTGGCACTGCTGCTGACCGATATCTCCATGCCCGGCAGCATCGATGGCGCCGAGCTGGCACGGCAGGTCGCCCGACGGTTTCCCGCCATTCCGATCATCATCATGTCCGGCGGCGCATGGAGCGACGACTATCCCGCCTGCCGCTTCCTGGACAAGCCGTTCGACCTTCCGACGCTGACCGGCCTCATCGACGAGGCGCTGGGAACACGCCATTGAATCGGCAGCGGCCAGCGCAGCGCACCTGGCGGCAGAAACAAAAAAGCCCCGCATCAGCGGGGCTTTTTCAGCGAACGATCGGTCAGATCACTTGCACTTGCTCGGCCTGCGGGCCTTTGGCGCCGGCAGTGACGTTGAAGGTCACGACCTGGCCTTCGTCGAGCGACTTATAGCCGGTGCCTTCGATGGCACGGAAATGGACGAAGACGTCCGCGCCGCTTTCCGGGGTGATGAAGCCGAAGCCCTTCTCGGCGTTGAACCATTTAACGGTACCGGTTTGGCGAGTTGCCATGATGAATCTCCAATCAAAAGGAAATCAGGCCATGCGACATGCCTGGCGTGACTGTATGCGAAGTGAAGAGGGGGCCGCAGAGATGGAGAATCAAGAAGACAAAACATCGGACGGTGCCGCTAAACCGAGCAGGCAGAGGCTCAGCATACAGATCTGGCAGGGAATAAGTAGCGATTTCGCATGAAAATGCTTAAATCGGCCGGGCGGTCGGTATTCACCGGTCGAGGTGGGTATAGTGTCCGCTAGCCGCCAGCCAGGTGGCTCATCACCTCAGGTGACCGAATGTCCGAGTCAGAGACGAAAAGCAAACGATCGGAGCTGGATAAGAAAATCTCAGCATTTCTTTCAAAAGGCGGCGAGATCCAGGAAATCCCTGCGGGCAAGCATGGCCGGACCGAACCCTACAAGCGCGCCGAATTCACTCTCGCCAAGCCCAGGAAGCCTGACGCCTGATTGATCCACGGGCAGCACAGAAAAGGCCGTATCCTTCGATACGGCCTTGTCATTTGTGCGCCAGGCTCGGGCTGGCCTACCACCTCGGGACTAGGCCGCCGGCCTTATCGAGAACAAGCCTGCGAGCAGGATCAGCAGTGCACCGGTGATCGTCCAGGCGGTCGGCGCCTCGCCGAAGACGATGAGGCCGATCAGCGTGGCGAAGGCCAGCAGCGAATAGTTGAACGGCTGCAGCGTTGAGGCCTGGGCGTACTTCAGCGCCTGGATCAGCAGCAACTGCGCGACGACCCCGGAGACGGCGACGATCGACATCAGCATGGCTTCGTGAGGCGTTGGCGTGACCCAGGCCGGCAAGCCAACCGCGCTTACGGACAGCGCTCCGGCAACTGCCATGTACAGCGTGGTGGTGGCAAAGGAGTCGGTCTGGCTGATGCGCCGCGAGAGAATGTTGAAGAAGGCAAAGGTCAGCGCCGCCGCCAGCGGAATCAGCGCCGCCGGCTCGAACACTCCCATGCCGGGACGCAGGATCAGCAGCGTGCCGCCGAACCCGACAGCCGCCGCCAGCCATTGCCGGCCGACCAGCCGCTCGCCGAGCAGCAGCCGCGCCAGGCCCAGCGTCATCAGCGGGAAGACCGCATAGAGCGCGTGGGTCTCGGCCAAACCGAGGTAGCGCAGCGCCAGGCCGAACAGCGCGATCTCGCCCACGCCCAGCAACGCGCGCACCACCTGCTGCCAGGGGCTGGCGCTGCGGGCAGCCTGGCGCACGCCACCCTGCGAACGGCAGACGACGAGCGCGAACAGCACGAAAACCCAGTAACGCACCATCACCAGCTCGCTCACCGGCAGGTGGCGGACGAGCACCTTGGTGATGCCGTCCTGGCAGGCAAAGATGAGCATCGACAGCAGGCACAGGCCGATACCCAGGCGTGGGTTGCTGGTAGCGGCCAGCGCGGTGGCCGTGGTCTTGCTGGTCATGGAGGAAGGCTCGCAGGCGGTGGCGCCTCGCTGCGGGCGCCTCCAGCGCTTGTGCCGGAGCGGCCGGGGCGTGGTCAAGCCAGGCGGCGCTGGCAAGCACGCCGATGTCGCCCGCAGGCCACCGGCACTTCAATCCCGCGCGGCTTCCCTCTACAGTCTGGCGACCCGCTCAAGGCGACAACGGTGATCCATGGACAGGTTTCAGGAAATGACAGTGCTGCTGGCCGTGGCCGAAGCCGGCAGCCTTGCCGCCGGCGCCAGGCAACTGGGCCTTTCGCCGCCCAGCGTGACCCGCGCCATCGCCGCGCTGGAAAAGCGCCTGGGCACCCTGCTGCTGGCCCGCAGCACGCGCAGCGTGCGGCTGACCGAGGCCGGCCAGCGTTATGTCGAAGACTGCCGGCGCATCCTGCAGGAACTGGAGGATGCCGAGGAGCTGGCCTCCGGCAGCGCCCTGCGCCCGCGCGGCAACCTGACGGTGACCGCCCCGGTGCTGTTCGGCGAGCTGTACCTGATTCCGCTGGTCGCCAGCTACCTGGATACCCACGCCGAGGTGACGGTCAACGCGCTGCTGGTGGACCGCGTGGTGAACATGCTCGACGAGGGTATCGATGTCGCCGTGCGCATCGGCCAGTTGCCCGAGGGCAACCTGACCGCATTGAGGGTCGGCGAAATCCGCCCGGTGGTCTGCGCCTCCCCTGCCTTCCTCGACCGCCACGGCCGGCCGCTGCACCCCAGTGAACTGGTTGATGCACCGGTGGTGATGGCTGCCACCAGCGTGCTGCTCACCGACTGGCAGTTCGTCACCGCGGACGGACCGCTGACCCTGCGCCCGCCGTCGCGCTTCGTGGTCAGTTCGAACAACGCCGCCATCCACGCCGCGCGCCTGGGCGCAGGCTACACCCGCGTGCTTTCGTACCAGGCCGCCGAGGCCGTGGCACGCGGCGAGCTGGAGATCGTCCTGGATGCCTTCGCCACCGCGCCGCTGCCCATCCACCTGCTCTACCAGGACGGCGCGCGATTGCCGGCGAAGGTCCGCAGCTTCGTCGACCACTGCGCCGCGCGGCTGCGCGCCAACCCGGCGCTGCAAGCGGCGAAGCCGTGAGTCGCTACCGGGAAATGCAGGCGTTCGACGCCGTGGCGCGCTCCGGCAGCCTCGCCGCGGGCGCTCGCCGGTTGCAGCTCTCCAGCGCAACGGTGACGCGCCTGATTGCCGCGCTGGAGTCGCGCCTGCAGTGCGAGCTGCTGCTGCGCGGCCCGCGGGGAATCGAATTGAGCCCGCGTGGCGAAGCGTTCGCCGCCAGTTGCCGGCAGATTTTCCAGGACATCGAGGACACAGAGGGCTCGCTCGGCGGCCTGCAGGCGCACCCGGCCGGCCAACTGAACCTCTCCCTGCCGTTGTTGCTGGCCGACCGGATCTTCGCCCCCATCGCGCTGGACTACCTGGCCGCCTTTCCTGAAGTGCGCCTGGTCAGCCGGCACCGGGAAGACCTGCCGCGCCTGCTGGAAGATGGTATCGACGTCGCCCTGGTGATAGGCGCCCTGCCCGACTCCTCCGGCTTCGCCCTGCCGGTGGGCACGGTGCGACCGGTGATCTGCGCGTCGCCTGGATACCTCGCGCGCCATGGCGTGCCGCAGGCGCCGGAAGACCTCAAGGCGCACCACATCATCGTTCCCGGCAGCCTGGGAGCGATCAGCGAGTGGCGCTTCCGTCACCACGGCGCGGCGCGCTCGGTGCGCCTGGTCCCGCGGCTCGCCTGCAGCACCACCCCCGCGGCGATCCGCGCCGCCAGCCTCGGGCTCGGGCTGACCCGCTGCATGAGCCACGAGGCGCATGCCGAACTGAGCAGCGGACAGCTGCAGGTCGTGCTGCAGGACTATGCCGCGCCCGACCTGCCGGTACAGCTGATCTACCGCGAAGGCCGCCGTGCGGCGGCGCGCGTGCGCACCTTCCTCGACTTCGCGGTGCCGCGCTTGCGGGCGCATCCGGCGCTGCGCGGCTGAAGCAAGCAGTGTCCCATTCTCCCTTCTGCGCTCTGGGCGGTTCGCGAGCAAGCTCGCTCCTACAGGTCAGCTCCGGCGTTTCCTTGTAGGAGCGAGCTTGCTCGCGAACATCGCCACTGCGGACCCAGGGTAACGGCTGCACCCGCTGTCCCATTCTTCCGCATTCTGAAACGCTGGATTGTCGGCCCTGGGGATTCTGCGCGCCGGCCTTCGAGCGCAGCATTCACCCATCAGCTCGAGCAACCCGCCACCGACCGACTCGCGCTGCCTACCCACACAAGCCAAGGAGTCACCGTCATGTCCCACACCATCAAGCTCTTCCGCCATCCGCTGTCCGGCCACGCCCATCGCATCGAGCTGATGCTCTCGCTGCTGCAACTGCCCGTCGAACTGATCGATGTCGACCTTGCCAAGGGCGCGCACAAGCACCCGGACTTCCTCGCCCTGAACAGCTTCGGCCAGGTGCCGGTGATCGATGACCAAGGCGTCATCGTCGCCGATTCCAACGCCATCCTCGTTTACCTGGCGAAAAAATACGGCAACGGCCGCTGGCTGCCGGAAGACCCGCAAGGCGCCGCCCGCGTGCAGCGCTGGCTGTCGGTAGCTGCCGGGCAGGTGGCGTTCGGCCCCGCCGCCGCGCGGCTGGTCACCGTGTTCGGCGCGGCCTTCAACGCCCAGGAAGTCATCACCCGTGCCCACGCGCTGTTCCAGGTGATGGAGCTGGAGCTGGCCAGAACGCCGTTCCTGGCTGGCAACGAGGCGACCATCGCCGACGTGTCCAACTACTCCTACATCTCCCACGCGCCGGAGGGCAATGTGTCCCTGCAGGAGTACCCGAACCTGCGCGCCTGGCTGGCCCGCGTGGAAGCGCTGCCCGGCTTCGTGCCGATGCAGCGCACCGCCATCGGCCTGCAGGCCTGATGCAACCCTCGCCGCCGGGCTGACCCGGCGGCACCTTCGCTGCGAGGTGCCCGTCATGTTCCAGTTGCCCAAACACCGTAGCTCCCCCTGGCACGCCGGCGAGAAGGCGATCCAGGAGCGCGTCGGCGTCGCCGAGCGCATGGAGGTCCACGGCCAGAAAGTCATCCGCGACTACATGCCCGACCAGCACCGCGAGTTCTACCACCAGCTGCCGTTCATCATCGTCGGCGCCGTGGATGACCAGGGCCGGCCCTGGGCGACCCTGCTCGAAGGCGCGGAAGGCTTCATCACCTCGCCCGATCCGAAAAGCCTGCAGCTCGACAGCGTCCCCGACGATCAGGACCCCGCCGTCAGCGGCCTGCAGGCCGGTAACGCCATCGGCCTGCTGGGCATCGAGCTGCACACCCGGCGGCGCAACCGCATGAATGGCGTCCTCCGCGAGGTCGACGGCGGCCTGCTGACGGTTGCCGTCGAGCACTCTTTCGGCAACTGCCCGCAGTACATCCAGAAACGCGACTGGAGCCGCGACGAACAGCGCTACAGCCAGCGTGCCCCGCGCGAGGACTTCGGGGCGCTGAACGAGGAGCTGGCCGCTATCGTCCGCAACGCCGACACCTTCTTCGTCGCCAGCTACGTGCAGCATGAGGATGGCGAGCGCTCGGTGGACGTCTCCCACCGCGGTGGCCGCCCCGGCTTCGTCCGGGTCGAGGGCAACCGCCTGACCATCCCCGACTACGCCGGCAACCTGCACTTCAACACCCTGGGCAACCTGCAGGCCAACCCGCAGGCCGGGCTGCTCTTCGTCGACTTCGCCAGCGGCGACGTGCTGCAGGTCCATGGCCGTAGCGAAATCCTCTTCGACAGCCCGCTGCTGGCCGCCTTCGAAGGCGCCGAGCGCCTGTGGACGCTGGACGTAGAGCACGCCGTGCTGCGCCGCAGCGCCCTGGCGCTGCGCTGGAGCTTCCGCGAGTACTCGCCCACCAGCCTGATGACCGGCACCTGGGCCGAGGCCGACGCCAAGCTGCAGGAGCGCGAGCAGCGCCAGCAGTGGCAGGACTGGCAGGTGCTGCGCGTGGAGCAGGAAAGCGAGGACATTCGCTCGTTCTACCTGCAACCGCCGGCCGGCACCGCCGTGAATTTCGCGCCAGGCCAGCATCTGCCGGTACGCCTGGCAATCGGCGAACAGGCACTGATCCGCACCTATAGCCTGTCCAGCGCGCCGTCGGACGGCGAACTGCGCATCAGCGTGAAGGCCCAAGGGCCGGCCTCGCGTCACTTGCATGAGCAGGTTCGGTTGGGCGACCGCCTGCAGGTCCGCGCCCCCATGGGCAGCTTCACCCTGAAGGGCGACAGCGCACGCCCGGTCGTGCTGATCGGCGCGGGCGTGGGCATCACCCCGCTGCTCTCGATGCTGCGCGAACTGGCGGCGAGCCCGGCGCGGCGCGTGCATCTGTTCCAGTCCTCGCGAACGCTGGGCCAATTACCGTTCCAGCGGGAAATCGCCGAACTGCGCCAGCGCACGCCGCAACTGCAAGTCCATCGCGCGCTCAGCCGCCCCGAATCGGAAGCCGTGCTCGGCCGCGACTTCGAGCAGGCCGGGCGCCTGGATATCGAGGCGATCAAGGCCCGGCTGCCGCTGGACGATTACGACTTCTATGTCTGCGGCCCCGGCGAATTCACCCAGGCGATCTACGACGGCCTGCGCGGGCTGAATATCGCCGACGCGCGCATCCACGCCGAGACCTTCGGCCCCTCGACCCTCAAGCGCCGGGGCGACGGCCAGGCACCTGTGCTGGTGCAGCCGCCTGCCGCCACCGAGCCCGTGCCGGTGTACTTCGCCGGCTCGGCCAAGGAAGCGCGCTGGAAACCCGACAGCGGCACGCTGCTGGAGCTGGCTGAAGCGCGCGGACTCTCGCCCGACTTCAGCTGCCGGGGCGGCTCCTGCGGCACCTGCCGGACGAGGATCGTCAGCGGCCAGGTGCACTACCCCAACCCGCCGGCGCAACTGCCCGAAGCCGGCAGCGCACTGATCTGCTGCGCCATCCCGGCGCAGGACGAGAGCGGCGTGCAACCGCTGGTGCTGGACCTCTAGGGAGGTGAGTCGATCATGAACACACTGAATTCATTCGAGGGTGGGAGCGCGCGCTTTCCGCATTGGGACGAGGAAGTCGTCGAGTCGGCCGGGCCGGGTTTCTGCGGGCCCAACGAGGCGGAAGTGGGCTTCCTGTTGCCACAACTGCTTTCGTCGCCGGGTTGTCCGTCGCGGTCGCGCGCCGTGGAGTTCGGCGCGGCGCTGGTGCGCTGGCTCAAACGCGCCCCTATCTCGGCGAAGTCCCTGTAGGAGCGAGCTTGCTCGCGAACAACCTTGCGCTCACACCGACGCTTGGGTGGAATGCGGTTCGCGAGCAAGCTCGCTCCTACAAAAAGCCATCCTGCGGCCGCGTTTCCCGTCGGGTTTGGGAGATCGGGTCGGCGCTGATCACTCGTCTTCCCGCGCCGGAATCCACCACTCCTCGCCGCGCACCGTGCGGATGTATTCCGGCCAGCGGAATCGGTGCGGGACCTTGAAGTCGCTCGGCAGCAGCGGCGCCTGCCACTGCTCGCCGCCGATACCGCCGCCGGTGCGCTGGTTGAACTCGCGGGTCGCCTCGGCCAGCAGTTCGGCATCGGTGAACAGCTCGATCAAGGTGCTGCCGATGGTTTTCGACGCCACGTCGATCATCGGGTCGATGGTCTCGCGGATGCCGCCCAGGGCGTTGGATACCCAGTCCGGATAGGTGAAGCCCACGGGTGCGCTGAGCATCGGCCGGGCCACGTAGAGGCGCACGGTCGGGCAGTGCCAGGTGTATTCGGGGTAATCGTCGGAAGTCAGGTACTTCTGCCACGCCGGCATCTGCAGGCGCATCTGCCGCTCGCATTCCTGCGGCTCGATCAGCGCCTGGGTGGCCGGCAGGAAGGGCTCATCCATGGGGTCAAGGCCGAGGTTCGCCTGGATTTCCCGCGCCACGGCGATGGCCTTTTCGCCCCAGCTCGGCGCGCCGATGGCGGCGAGGTTGTCGTAGCAGGCCTGCGCCAGTGCGTGGTTGGCCAGCCCGCCGCGGGATTTGCAGACCCAGGTCTTCTTCCACTGGCAGCCGGTAGCCATGGCCGCGGCGGCGGCGTTGTTGTCCATCACCGTGGAGATGGTTTCGGCCTGCTCGATGGAGTCGCAACGCAGCAGGTACTGGATCTGCGAGATGTGCGGCGGCAGGTTGTCGGCGGTGGCCTGGCCGGCGGTGAGGATGGCCTCGTTGAAGCTCCACAGCCCGGTAAACGGCAACGTCGAGCGGCGCAGGCTTTCGTTCAGCGTGTAGAAGTGCACCAGCGCATCGTTGGCGCCCGGCGCGCGAGCCGCGAGGTGGTTCTGCGGGATCGGGCTGTAGCGGTCGGCGGCAATCCAGTTCTGCGGGTCTTCGCAGGTGAAGGTGTAGATGTACGAGTAGGCGATGCCGCAGTGGGTGTCCCAGGTGGTGGTGTTGTTCAGCGGCAGCATGTAGGTGGGGTGGAAGCTGACGGCGGCGTCGAGGTCGTCGTAGTAGCCCTTGGCGGCGTGCACGGGCTTGGAGGCGCGCAGCTTTTCCGCCGGCTCGCCGAAGAACCTGATGGTGCCCTGGATGCCGAATTCCAGCATCGCCGCCTTGGCCGCCAGCACGCCGCCCAGGGCGCTGATGCCCAGCGCGGAATGCGGGTCGGTATGGCCGGGCGCGTATTTCGACAGTCCCTCGCGCGGCATCGGCCTGGTCGCCGCCGCCTGACAGTTGCCCGGCACCGCGTCGTATTCGGCGTAGGTGGCGAGGATCGGCCCGTCGCCGTTGCTGAAAGTAGCGACGAAGGCCGTGGGCATGCCGCCGCTGCCCTCTTCCACCGTGAAGCCTTCGCGGCGCAGCAATTCCACGTACCAGGCGCAGGACTTGTACTCGCGGAAGGCCGGCTCGGCGAAATGCCAGATCACCTGGTGCCAGTCGGACAGCTGCTGGCGGTGCTCGTCGATCCACTGCTGGACGTAGGCCTTGAATTTCGACATGGCGGCTTCCTCATCGTTGCCTGTTGTTGTTGTCGTGTGGCCTAGTATTGGTGAAGCGGAATTTGCAACAAGCGCAGGATTTCGCCACCCCATGTCCGGATAGTTTCACCAATCGAGAATTGGATCGCCCATGCACTTTCCTTCGATGACCGCCCTGCGCGCGCTGGATGCCGTGGCCCGGCTGGGCAGCGTGTCCGCCGCCGCCACGGAGCTGAACCTCACCCGCAGCGCGGTCAGCCACCGCATCGCCACGCTGGAGGAACGCCTGGGCTTCTCCCTGACCGAGCGCACCGGGCGCGGCATCCGCCTGACCTATCGGGGCGAGAGGTATGCGCGCGACGTGCAGCGCATCCTCGCGGAGGTGCAGCTGGCCGGCAGCAGCTTCGACGAGCAGCAGGTCAGCGGGCCGCTGTGCGTGAGTTGCAACCCCGGCTTCGCCACCTACTGGCTATGCCAGCACCTGGGGGATTTCCTCGCGCAGTACCCGCAGGTGCAGTTGCACGTGGTGACGCCGCGCGTGCCGCAGGACACCAGCGCCAGCGATGCCGACCTGTTCATCGCCTACGGCAGCGGCGACTGGCCGAACCAGACCGTGGAGCAACTGGTCGCCCTGCACTTCTTCCCGGTGTGCAGCCCGCGCCTGATCCACTCGCGCGGCGGCCTCACGCAGCCGGCGGACCTGGCCCACTACACGCTGCTGCACATGAACGATTTCGCCGATTGGCGCCTGTGGCTGGGCGCCGTGGGCGCGAGTGCCATCGACCACCGCTCCGGCGTGCTGTTCGCCGACGCGCCCTGCACCATCGCCGCCTGCATTGCCGCCCAGGGCGTGGCCATCGGCGACAACCTGCTCAGTGGCGATGCACTGGCGCGTGGCCTGCTGGTGCGCCCGTTCGACATCACCATCCAGTCCAGCCGGGGCTATTTCCTGGTGACCGACCCGGTGAAGGCCGAGCGCCCGGTGGTGAAGGCCTTCAGCCAATGGCTCAAGGCCCGTGTCGCCGCCACCACGCAGAGCGCCAGCGACCTCAGCCGGCCGCCGCTGGCGATTCCCGAAGAGGCGCGCTGAGCGTCAGGCGATGCGGCGCAGCCCTTTGCGCGCCTTGCCGGAGCGGGTGTAGCGGAACAGGTCCTTGGGATCGTTGTCCTCGTCCTCGCTCCACGGCACCAGGTCGATGCGCTCGCCGAGGTCCAGGCGGCTGGCCTGTTCGTTCACGTAGCGCAGCGCGGAATAGTCCTCGAGGGCGAAGCCGACCGAGTCGAAGATGGTCACCTGCTCGGCGCTGTCGCGCCCGGCGACCTGGCCGGCCAGCACGCGCCAGAGATCGGTTACCGGGAAGTCCGCCGGCATCTGCTGGATTTCGCCCTCGACGCGCGATTGCGGCTCGTACTCGACGAACACCTTGCCGGCGCGCAGCACATCGGCGTGCAGTTCGGTCTTGCCGGGGCAGTCGCCGCCCACGCCGTTGATGTGCATGCCCGGTTCGATCATCTCCGGGGTAAGGATGGTCGCGTAGGCCTTGTCGGCGGTCACCGTGGTGACGATGTCGGCACCGCGCACCGCTTCGGCGGTGGAGCCGGCGCGGATGATCTTCAGGTTGGGGAAATCCGACAGGTTGCGGATCAGCTTTTCAGTGGCCTGCGGATCGATGTCGTAGACGGCGATTTCCTCGATGCCCAGGTGGTGGTGGAAGGCCAGCGCCTGGAATTCGCTCTGCGCGCCGTTGCCGATCAGCGCCATGCGTCGCGAGTTCGGACGCGCCAAGGCACGGGCAGCCATCAGCGAAGTAGCGCAGGTGCGCAGCGCGGTGGCCACGGTCAGCTCGGAGAGCAGCACCGGATAACCCGTCTCGACATCGGCCAGCACGCCGAAGGCCATGACGGTGAACAGCCCGCGCTGGGTGTTCTGCGGGTGGCCGTTGACGTACTTGAAGGCATAGCGGGCGGTGTCGGACACCGGCATCAGTTCGATGACACCGATCTCGGAGTGGTTGGCGACGCGGGCGGATTTGTCGAAGGACTCCCAACGCACGAAATCCTGAGCGATGGTGTCGGCGAGTTCGCCGATGAAGCGGGCGACACCGATCTGCTGGACCAGTTGGGACATCGTGGGGACGTCGACGAAGCGGGTCATGGTGGGACCTCCGATTGTTGTGATTGGCGTCTTCTGATTGGACTGCAGCCCACCTCCGCCGTATCTCGAACAGCGGGCACAACAAGGTTGCAGAGGCCCTGGAACAGGTCTGCACGTCAGAGAGGGGCAAGACGATTTTCCCACTCGCCGGGGTGAAATCCCGGCTGTAATACGGGCCCGCGCCGGCCGATCCGGCTGTATTGGCGAGCGGCGACAGCCGATTCGGCTGTGCGTTTAGCAGCCTTCGACAGGCCGATATTGCAGGCGGGAAACCCAAGGAACTGGCGCCGCCGGAGGGGGCACCGAAGTGCTAGCTAGCGGATTCCTTGATGGTCGTCAGCTCGGGATGGGCGACGAGCTTGTCGATGTGCAGGCTCTCGTCGTTCAGCCAGGTTTCGGTCAGCGCGCGGTAGTGCTCCATGTCGCGGCAGCGCATGCGCACGCTGTAGTCGAAGGTGCCGCTGATCAGCTGGCAATGCAGCACTTCCGGGCAGGCGATGACGCGGGCCTCGAAGGCCTTCTGCGCGCTGCGGCCGCTCTGGTTCGACAGTGCGACCAGTACCAGCAGCGAGAGCCCGGCGGAAATCTTCTGCTCGTCGATGACGGCGCCGTAGCCACGGATGATGCCGTGTCGCTCCAGCTTGCGGACGCGCTCCTGGCAGGGGCGCGGGGTGAGGTGCACGAGGGCGGACAGCTTGCCGTAGGTGATGCGGCCCTGGTGACGGAGGATGCGGATGATCTCCTCGTCGATGCGGTCCAGGGTGAAGGGGCTGTCCTGATCTTTCCTGCTCATGATGCTTCGCGATGATTGGTCAGTCATGCCGGCTTCCCTGCCCCGGCGAAAGCAGTCGGGGCAGGCACTGCCCGCCACCGACCCGGATCTTTATGGGGCACGCCCCGCCGTCTGTCAAAGTGCGCCGTGCCGTCTGCGACAGCACGGCGCACCCGGTCAGATTTCCCGCGCCAGCTCGCTGCCGTTGCCACGTCGGCTGAGTACCGCGAGGTACACCAGGCCGATGGCGATCCAGCCCACCCCCAGCTCCTGCGCTTCGCGGCTCATGCTGAACAGCACGTAGGCGATGATCACCAGCCCCACCAGCGGGAACACCAGGTGGCGCAGCACCCGGCCGCTCTTCTGGCGGATGAAGTAGTGGTTGATCACCGCGATGTGCAGCAGGCAGAAACCGGTCAGCGCACCGAAGTTGACCAGCGAGGTGAGCACGTCCGGCGAGTCGAGGAAGTAGATGCCGATGCCCAGCGACAGCACGCCCACCAGGTACAGGCTGATGTGCGGGGTCTGGTACTTCGGATGCACCTTGGCCAGCACGCGCGGCAGCTTGCCGTCGCGAGCCATGGAGTACAGCAGACGGGAAACCGCAGCCTGCGAAGTGATGGAAACGGTCACGCCCCAGGCCAGCGCAGTGGCCACTGCGGTCAGCGTGGACAGCCAGCTGCCGCCGGCCGCTTCGGCGATCTCGTAGAAGGCGGTGTCCGCCGACTTGAAGGTCATACCGGCGGCGAGGTCAGTGGCCAGCCAGGTCTGCACAATGAAGATGGCGCCCATGACGAACAGCGCGATCAACGAGGCGCGGCCGATCTGCTTGGCCGGGTCGCCCTTGACCTCTTCGGCGAGGGTGGAGATCGCGTCGAAACCGAGGAACGACAGCACCGCAATGGACACCGCCTTCATCACCAGGCCGAGGTTGAAATGCTCCGGTTGCAGCAGCGGTTCCAGGGTCAGCCGGCCATTGCCCATGCCACCCTGCAGCGCCTGGTAGCCAACGACCAGGAAGATCGCCAGGACCACCAGTTCGGCGATCAGGAACAGCAGGTTGAAGCGGGCCGCCAGGGTGATGCCGCGCAGGTTGATGAGCGTGGCGGACACCAGGAAGATCAGCATGAACGCAAGCTTGGGAATCGCCGGGAACAGGTGGTTCAGCGCCAGCGCGCTGAACACGTAGAGCAGCGGCGGGATCAGCAGGTAGTCCAGCAGCAGGACCCAGCCGGCGATGAAGCCGACGTTGGGGTGGATGCCGCGCTGGGCGTAGGAGTACACGGAGCCGGCGATGGGAAACGCGCGGGACATCGCGCCATAGCTCAGCGCGGTGAAGAGCATCGCCACCATGCCCACCAGATACGCCATCGGCACCATGCCGTGGGCGTCCGCGTGGACCCAGCCGTACACGCCGAAGGGCGCGATCGGGATCATGAAGATCATCCCGTAGATCACCAGGTCGCCGAGCGTCAGGCTGCGGCGGAGTTGTTGCTTGTATCCGAACTGTTCGATAGCCACGGGGCACTTCCTCTGGGAACGGCAGCTGTAAGGGTTCGGCGCTCATGCGCTGAATTGTTGTTGTTTTCAGAACCTGCCCGGCCAGTCGAACGGAGCCAGCCGGGTTGGGGTCCTCAGAGCCAGGGAGCCAGGAGTGTCGCCCAGGCTTCCACCCCTTGCGGGGTCCGCAGTCCGTCATTGCGGATTTCGATCAGCACGGCGTCCACGCCGCGTTCGTCGCCATGCACCGGGACGGTCATGTCCTCCAGCGGGTCGATCACATAGGGCTGATTGGCGCCGATCTCTTCGCCGCTCTCCCGCAGCCCCGCCACCATGCGCTGGGCATAGGCTTCGGCCTTGGCGTAGAGCACCCCGGCGACCCACGGGCGAGGCTCGCCGCGATAGCTCGGGGTGTAGCTGTGCACGCCCACCAGACGAGTCGGCCGGCCAGCGGCCAGGCGCTCGTCGAGCAGCGCGGTCAGTTGCTGGTGGAACGGTTCGAACAGGCGCGCCACCCTCTCCTGCCGGGCCGCCGCGGTCAGGTTGCGGTTGCCGGGAATCGGGTAGATCTCGCTGTGCTCGGGAATCGCATCCGGAGCGGACAGCGGCCGGTTGAGATCGATCAGCAGGCGCGAGTAGTTGGCCACCAGCAGCGTGGCGTCCAGGCGCGCCGACAGCTCGCGGGCCAGGTCCAGCGCGCCGATGTCCCAGGCGATGTGCTCGGCGGCCGCCGCGTCATCCAGGCCCAGTTGCGCCAGCTCCTCGGGGATGTAGCGGCTGGCGTGTTCGCAGACCAGCAGCACCGGGCTCTTGCCCTGCGGGTTGACGATCTCGAACGGCGGGCGCCGGTAGAGGCCGGATTCAGTAGAACTTTGCATAGGATTCACAGAGTTGTTCTTCGCTGAGTTCGCGGGTCAGGGCCAGTTCCTGGCGCTTCATGGCGACGTAGGTCTGCAGCAGGGCCGGCGGCAACTGGGCGCATAGTTCGGTATCGGCCAGCAGCAGGCGCTGGGCCTCCTCCAGCGAACCAGGCAGGGACTTGATGCCCAGCTCCTCGCGCTGCGCATCGCTGAGGCTGTGCGGGTCGACATCGGTGACCGCCGACAGCGGCAGCTCCTGCTGCATGCCCAGGCGCCCGGCGATCAGCACCGCGGCCATGGCCAGATGCGGGCTGGCGGTGGCGTCCATGGGGCGGAATTCCAGGTTGAACTGGCGCGCCTTGGGCTTGCCGCCAATATCCACCACCGGACAGATGCGCAGCGCAGCTTCGCGGTTGCGCAGGCCCAGGCAGGCGTAGGCGGCGCTCCAGTGGTGCGGCTTCAGCCGCAGGTAGGACACCGTCGTCGGTGCGGTCAACGCGCACAGCGCCGGCAAGTGGCGCAGCACGCCGGCGGCCCAGTGTTCGGCAAGCTTGGACAGGTTGGTCGGCGCGGCCTCGTCGTAGAACACCGGAGTGCCATCCAGGCGTTGCAGGCTCAGGTGCAGGTGCACGCCGTTGGTCACGGCGCCGGGCGCCAGCAGCGGCGTGAAGCTGCTGCGCCAGCCGAACTGGCGGGCGATCTCGCGGGTGACTTCGCGGACGTTCACCGCGCGGTCCGCAGCAGCAACGCCCTGGGTCGGCCGGCAGGTGACCTCGTACTGGTTGCGGCCGTACTCGGGCAGGAACATTTCCGGCTCGGCGCCGATCTGCTCCAGCGCGCTCATCAGCCAACCGCCGAAGTTGCCGGTCTGCCGCTGCGCCTGCAGGGAGAAGGCGGCGGCATGCTCGTCCGGCAGGCCGAGCAGGTTGAATTCGTGTTCGAAGGCGGCGGTGACTTGCAGGCCCAGTTCGCGGTAGCGGGCGATCTCTTCGCGTAGCAGCGTACGCGGGCAAACTGGCCACGGCGCGCCGGTAGTCGTCACCAGGTCGCCGTGCAGGTAATCCAGCGGCGCGGCCTGGGAATCGGGGCCGTTTTCCAGGCGCACCCGGCTGCTCGGGTCGGGCAGCAGGCGCAGGTCGCCATGGCTGCCCCAGGGGTTGTCGTCGGCGATGATGTCCTGGGGCGTCAGCGCGCTGTTGGCGGGCACCCAGCCACAGCCGGTGGCCAGTTGATCGGCGACTTCCGATTCGGGAAGCGAGCGGCCGCGGGTGATGCCGCAGAGGTCGGTGGTGACGAAGCTGGTCAGGCGCATCGGAGCGGGATTGTTATTGTTCTGACTCATGGCGTTCTCCCGGCCTCAGGCCAGCGCGGCGATGCGGGCCAGCACGCTGTCGGTGTCGGCGATCCAGCAGTAGCCCTTGATCGCTTCCAGGCAGGCCTGGTGGCGTTCGGCGGTGTGGGTGGCGCAGGCGTCTTCCACCAGGGTGACGAGGTAGCCACGGTCGGCGGCGTCGCGCACGGCCATGTCCACGCACTGGTCGGTGACCACACCGCAGATGATCAGGTGGCGGGTGTTGAGGTTGCGCAGCACGTAGTCGATGGCGGTGGAGTTGAAGACGCCCGAGGATGTCTTCGGCAGGACGATCTCGTTTTCCCGCGGCGCCAGGGCATCGATCACCTGGGCGTCCGGGCTGCCCTTGGGCAGGTGCATGTCGGAGAGCTTGTGGTCCAGCGAACGGTCGCGGCCATCGGCGGTGAGGCTCTCGATGATGGTGTGCAGCACTTCCCCGCCAACCTCGCGCATGGCCGCCAGCAGGCGCTGCTGGTTGGGTATCACGCTCGCCTCGACGCGGTCGTAGAAGTAGCGGTGCGTCTGCGGATCGACATGGGCATCGCGGCCGGGAATGACCCAGGCGTTCTGCATGTCGACGAACAGGATGGCGGTCTGGCCGGGGGTGAACGGCAGGTCACGGGGCGATTGGTGGGGCAAGCTGAACACGGTCATTCCTCAAGGATGTGGCTGCCGAAGGCAGCTCTCAGGTGGTCGATGCCTTCCAGGCGTTCGTCGAGCTGGCCGTCCATGCGCGCTACCAGGCTGGCGATCAGCGCTTCGACCTGGGCCATGGTTGGCACCAGGGTGTCGAAGGGCGACGGGGACTCCACCGGGGCGCTGATGATCAGGTCGGCGAACTCGCGCAGCGGCGAGTCGTAGATGTCGGTGAACAGCACCACGCGTGCGCCACGGGCCTTGGCCGCACGGGTCACGCCCAGCGCCTGGGCCTGGTAGCGGCGGTAGTCGAACACCACCACCAGCGTCTGGCGGTCGATGTCGCCCAACTGGTCGGGCAGCGCGGCGCCGTCGTCCAGCAGCAGGCAGCCGCTGCGCAGCATGCGCAGGTGCGCCACCAGGTAGCCGGCGACGAAGCGACTGAAGCGGCCGCCGTGGCAGAGGATGCGCAGCTTGGGATCGAGCAGCCAGTCAGCGAGCAGGCGGACGTCGTCGGCCTGGGTGAGGGCCAGGGTGCGCTGGATGCCTTCGCTGGCGTCGCTGAGATAATTGGACCAGACGTCGTCGCGGCTCATGCCTTCGCGGCGCCCGGCGAGCAGGGTGCGTGGCGAACGCAGGCGGTCATCCACCTCGGCCATCAGCGCGTTCTGGAAGTCGCTGTAGCCGCTGAAGCCGAGCTTCTTCACCAGCCGCAGGATGCTCGGATCACTGACGCCGGCCTGGCGCGCGAGGCGCGACATCGGCCCGAGGCCGCTGCGCGGGTAGTCGTCGAGCAAGGCGCGGAGGACTTTGCGCTCGGCCTTGGTGAGTTCGACTTCCGGGGTGTTCAGGCGGTCTTTGAGTGTGAGCATGGGTGCGCCTCTTGTTGTGGCCAATTTGTATAATGCGCTCCAGAAACTTTCAATATCTATTTTCTGTAGTATTCACTACCAAACCTGGGCACGCCCATCGACAGCTCGACGCAGAGCCGCGCATGCCATTTTCCGCAAAGGGAACCGGCGCGTTCGCCAGGACGTCGAACGCCTTCAAAGCCGCCAGGAATCAACCTTGATGAACGAGCTGGAAAAAGCTGCCGCCGGGCTGCTCTACAACGCCAATCACGACCCGCAGGTGCTGCGCCAGCGCGCCGAGGCCAAGGCGAAACTCTTCGACTTCAACCACAGCCACCCGGACGACCGGGCGCGCCGCGAGGCGATTCTCAAAGGGCTGTTTGGCAGCATTGGCGAGGGCTTCGTCATCGAAGGCCCGCTGCACTGCGACTACGGCTTCAACATCGAGATCGGCGCGCGCTTCTACGCCAACGTCAACCTGGTGATCCTCGATGGCGCGAAGGTCAGCATCGGCAATGACGTGTTCATTGCGCCCAACGTCGGCATCTACACCGCCGGCCACCCACTGGACGCCGAGCGGCGCAACCAGGGCCTGGAGTACGCGCACCCGGTGAGCATTGGCGACAACGTGTGGATCGGCGCAGGGGTGAACATCCTGCCCGGCGTGAGCATCGGCGCGAACAGCGTGATCGGCGCAGGCGCTGTGGTGGTGCGCGATATCCCCGAAGGGGTGCTGGCGGCCGGCAATCCGGCGCGCGTGATTCGCCCGATCACCGAGGCCGACCGCCAGCGCTACCGCTGACGGGTACAGCCGGAGTGCGCGGCGCTCCCTCAGGCGTCGTGGTCGAGGCGCTCGACCCAGCGCTCCGCCGCGTCGTGGGACGCCTGGAACGCCTCTTCGTGGGACTCCCACGGGCCGACCACCACATCCAGCGGCGAGACGCCAGCCGGAACCTTCGCCAGCGACAGCAGCACTTCGCCCACCTTGCCGGGGGCGATGTAGCGCGGCGACATCAACACGGCAACGCCCGTGGAAGTCAGGTATTCACTGGGCGCCATGAATTCCGGCTCGACTGACTGCTGCATGCGGTTCTCCCCTTGGCCGCGGATGGCCCGTTCTGCGCTGAGTGGCGGAGACGAGGCGCACAACGCGCACTCTCCCTGATTCCTGACCCGGCCGGGCGAACGACAGTTCCGGCAACCACCGCCCTCCCGCCCGCTAGCGGACAAACGGCCGTTTCAAGCGGGCACCGACTCGTGGACCGGCATCGGCCGACCTAGCAGCGTGCCAACCATCACGGCAAACACCAGCGCCGCTATACCTGTCACCAGCAGCACACTCTCGAACCCGCCGATGAAGGCCTGGCGCACAGCGGGTGCCAGCACGTCGCGCAGTGCCGGGTCCACCACCGAAAGCGCGGCACTGAAGTCGCCAGCCGCTGCACGGGTCGCCATCTCGGCGGCTTTGTCCAACTGCGTAGGCGCCGCCGTTGCCAGCACATCTCGCAGCAACTGGGCGCTGCGTGCGGACAGCACGCCACCGAGAATGCCGATGGCCAGCACGATGGCGGCGAAGCGCGTCGTGGTGCTCAGGCCCGAGGCCATGCCGGTGCGTTCACGGGGCACGCAGGCCATGATGTTCTTCTGTGTATCGCCATTGAGCAGCCCGGCGCCGGCTCCCAGCACCAGGCTGGCCAGGGCGAACGGCAAGTACTCCCCCTGCCCGGCCGCCAGTGCGCAAAGCAGGTTGCCCGCGCCGACCAGCACCAGGCCCAGGGCGAAGACCTGCGCCGGACTGAAGCGGCTGTTCAGGCGCATGCCCAGGCGCGGGGTCAGAAGCATAGCCACGGCGAAGGGCAGCATCCCGGCACCGGCCGCGACAGCGGAGAGCTGCAGGCCGTTCTGCAGGTACAGCGGCAGCAGCGTCATCATCACCTGGGCGCAGGCGGCGTAGGCGAACATACCGAGCAACGCGCCGATGAAGCGCCCGCTGCGCATCAGCCGCAGGTCGATCATCGGCCGCGCCTGGCTGCGTTCCACCATCACGAACAGGCCCAGCAGGCCGGCGCTGAGCAGTAGGCGCGCCAGCGTCGGCGGGCTGTCCCAACCGACGCGGTTGGCGTCGATCAACGCCCAGATCAGGTAACCCAGGCCACCGGCGAAGGTCAGGCTACCCAGCGGGTCGAGGCGCGCGGCGGCACTGTCGCGGGATTCCTCGATGCTGCGCAGCGCCATCCCTCCCAGCAGCACCACCAGCGGCAGGTTCAGGTAGAAGATCCAGCGCCAGCCCAGGGTGGCGGAGATCACCCCGCCCAGCAGCGGCGCGAAGGTAATGGTGGCGCCCATGCACGCACCCCAGAAGGCCCAGGCCCGCAGGCGCTCTTCCGGCTCGTGGAAACGGTGGCCGATCGCGGCCAACGCCGACGTCAGCAGCAAGGCCGCACCGACGCCCTTGGCGGCGCGGGAGATATCCAGGAACAGCAGACTCGGCGCGGCCCCACAGGCCAGCGAAGCCGCGCCGAACAGCACCAGCCCGAGCAGCAGCATGCGCCGCCGGCCGAAGCGGTCGGCCAGGCTGCCGGCCGGCAGCAGGCAGGCAGCGAAGGCCAGCAGGTAGGCGCTGACCACCCATTCGATATCGGCGAAGGAGCCGGACAGGTCGCGGGCGATGCTCGGCAGCGAGACGGCGACGATGTTGGTGTCGAGGATGATCAGCGAGCACACCGCCGAAGCGGTCAGCAGGGTGAAGCGGGCGGAGGGACGTTCAGACATGGCAAGGCTTCCGGCGGCGGCCGCGCAGCCGATCTTTGCTCTGACGCTTGCGGCCTTGTAGTGTTGCCCCCACGGTAACGCCCACGCGCGCCGGGCTTGTTAGCCATGGCGGCCTTCGTCATTAGCCTGCGACTAACGAACATGGAAATCCGCCATTTCCGCTACTTCCTCAGTGTCGCCCGCCACGGCCACTTCACCCGTGCGGCCGAACAGCTGGGCATCGCCCCGCCAACCCTCAGCCGGCAGATCCAGGACATGGAGAAGGAACTGGGCGTGCTGCTGTTCCAGCGCAGCCAACGCGAGGTGCGCCTGACTGCTGCGGGTGAGGCGCTGCTGGGTGAAGCCGAACTTGCGGTGCTCCAGTTCGATGCGGCGCAACTCGGCGCGCAGCGCGCCGGCCGGGGTGAAACCGGGCATCTGCGCGTGGGTTACGTGGCTTCGGCGGCCTATTCCGGTGTGCTGCAACAGCATGTCGAGCAGTTCACCCGTACCTCGCCGGGCGTTGACCTCGACATCAGCGAAGGGCCCATGGCGCATTTGCCGGCGCAGGTACGCGACGGTGCCCTCGACCTCGCCTACGTACGCTCGCCGATGAACCTGCCGGAAGAGCTGGAAGCCATCTCGTTGCAGGAAGAAGGCTTCATCCTCGCCCTGCCCGCCGCCTCGCGCCTCAACGAACTGCCGGAGATTCGCGCCGCCCGGCTGAGCGACGAAACCTTCATCCTGCCCGAACAGATCTCCGGCACCCTGGAGGTCGCCAGCGCCGGCGGTTTCTCTCCGCGCCTCGGCCAGCAGCCCGGCAGTCTGGTCGCGGTGATTGCGCTGGTCTCGCTCGGCCGCGGCATCGCCATCGTCCCCGAGTCGGTGGTGCGCCGTGTGCAACTGCCGCGGGTCAACTACCGCCCGCTCGCCGATTGCCGGCCGCGTTCGTGGTTGTCGCTGCTGTACCGGCGTTTCGAGAAATCACCGGTCGCCCGGCGCTACATCGAGCAGGTCAGGGCTCAGTCCGCCGACCACACCGCCAGCTCGTAGCCGTCCGGGTCGATGAAGTGGAAGCGCCGTCCGCCGGGGAAGGCGAAGGTCGCGCGGCTGATGGTGGCGCCGGCGGCCTCCAGGCGGGCCTGGGCCTGCGCAAGGTCATCGGCGTAGAGAATCACCAGCGGGCCGCCGGGGCGCACCGGCTCACCGGTGGTGAAGCCGCCGGTGAGGCGACCGTCGCTGAATTCGCTGTAGGTCGGGCCGTAGTCCGTGAAGGTCCAGCCGAAGGCGCTGCCGTAGAAGGCCTTGCTGCGCGCGATATCGCTGACGTTGAACTCGATGTTGTCGATCTGACGGTCGTTTCCGCGGAACCCCATAGTCGCCTCCTGGCAAGTCATGAGCGCCTGATCCTACGGCAAATTCCTTCATGCAGAACATGCCGCGCCAGTCAGCCGCAGCGCCGTTGGCCATTTTACGTGGATTGACGAATAATCATCGCAACCCAGCCAAGCCCGCCGCCATGCTCAACATTCCCCTTGCCAGCGTCGACGACGTCGACCGCGCCGTACTCGCCATCGGCACCGACTACCCGCTCGGCACCCTGCTCCAGCCGCACTCCCATCGGCGCGCGCAGTTCCTCTATGGCATGAGCGGCCTGATGGAGGTGGAAACCGAGGACGGCGCCTGGGTGATCCCGCCCTACAGCGGCGTGTGGATTCCCGCCGGCAAGCGGCACCGGGTGCTGATGCGCGGCGTCAGCACCCGCAGCCTGTACATCGACCCGCGGGTGCCGGTGCGCGACACGCTGCTGTGCCAGGCGCTGACCGTTTCGCCGCTGCTGCACGAGCTGCTGCTGGCCAGTGTCGAAGTGCCGGCGCTGCACGACGAGGACGGCCGCGACGGCGACCTTCTGCGCCTGCTGCTCCATGAGCTGCGCCAGGCCCCGAGCCTGCCGCTGTTCGCCCCGCTGCCGGCACACCCGCGTCTGGCAGAGCTGTGCCGCGACTTTCTGCGGGCGCCGGACATCGGCGTTACGGCGGATGCCTGGGCCGCCGAGCTGCACTGCAGCACGCGCACCTTCAGCCGCCTGTTCCGCCAGCAGACCGGCCTCTCCTTCGGCGCCTGGCGTCAGCAGGCCTGCCTGCTGGCCGCCGTCACCCGCCTCTCCGCCGGCACGCCCGTCACCCGCGTGGCGCTGGAGCTGGGCTACGACAGTCCGAGCGCCTTCTCCAGCATGTTCCGTCGCAGCCTGGGCGTAGCACCCAGCAGCTACCAGACGACTGCGCAGCCAGCAGCCAGGGCTCCCTGAGCAAACCTCCGCTCGCACCGATCGAGTGCCCCTCGCCGCTGGAGCCCTTCGATAGGCATAGGCGCGCGTTCCCGAAGGAGGCCCCCTGTTGAAACGGGGCTGTATCCAGCCGGGACGCAATAGCCCGGCCGGCAATCGCTAGTTCGGCCAGCGCCGGAACAGCACACTGGCGTTGACACCGCCAAAACCGAAGCCGTTGGATAGCGCGTACTCGGTGTCCAGCGCGCGAGGAGCGCGGGTGGCGATGTTCAAGCCATCGGCCAGGGGATCGACGTTGTCCAGGTTGAGCGTCGCCGGCGCCAGTTGATCGCGCAGGGCGAGGATGCTGAAGATCGCTTCGATGCCTCCCGCCGCGCCCAGCAGGTGCCCGGTGGACGACTTGGTGGCACTGATGATCGGCGAAGCCACTCCCTGGAAAACCGCCTTGATCGCGGCCAGTTCGGCCTTGTCGCCGATGGGCGTCGAGGTGGCATGGGCGTTCAGGTGCCCGACCCGCTCCGGGGTGATGCCCGCCTGCTGCAGGGCATTTCTCATGGCCCGTTGCGCACCATCGCCGTCTTCCGGGCCCGAGGTGATGTGGTGGGCATCCGCGCTGGTGCCATAGCCCACCAGCTCGGCCAAAGGCGTCGCTCCCCGCGCCAGGGCGTGTTCGAGTTCTTCGATGACCAGCAGGCCGGCGCCCTCGCTCATGACGAAGCCGTCCCGCGCTCCGTCGAAGGGCCGCGAGGCGCAGGTCGGGTTGGCATTGAAGCCGCTCGACAGCGCCCGCGCAGCGACGAACCCGGCCAGGCTGACGCGGTGCAGGGCGGCCTCGGCTCCGCCGCACAGGGCCAGGTCGGCCTCACCGGCGCGGATCATGCGGGCAGCGTCACCAATGGCCTGTACCCCTGCTGCGCAGGCGGTGACCGGCGCCCCCAGCGGGCCCTTCAGGTGATGGCGAATGGAGACCTGGCCGGCTGCCAGGTTGCACAGGAATGAAGGCACGATGAACGGCGACAGCCGCCGTGGCCCCTTGGAGTCCGACAGCCGGACCCCTTCCGCGATGGCCGTGAACCCTCCGGTGCCAGTCCCGATGATGGTAGCGCTGCGCTCCTGCTTCTCCCGCGTGTCGGGCTGCCATCCGGCCTGCGCCAGTGCCTCGGCTGCGGCTGCCAGCGCGAGCAGAATGAAGCGGTCCACCTGGCGCTGCTCCTTGGGCGTGAGCACCCGGCCGGGGTCGAATCCTCCCTGGGGATCTTCCTCCAGGCCGGGTACCTGGCCGCCGATACGCACCAGCAGATCGCCGACCAATGATTCCGGCAGCTCCCTGATCCCAGATTTGCCTGACAACAGGCGATCCCAGACCAGCTCCACGCCGCACCCCAGCGGGGTGACCGCGCCCATTCCCGTGACGACGATGCGCTTGTTCATGACGATTCCGCTCCGCTCGCTGACTGCTCCCATTCGATGCGGGGCAGCTTTGATCGTCATGGCAGCCGCGGCCAGACTGAAACTTCCTGAAGCGTGCGGTGAAGATCCCGATATCGGCTTGGCAAAACCAGGACCTGCCTGCCGGGAGCTGATGCCGGGCGCATCCAGCCGCTGACGCCCCGGCCCCCGCCGCCGAGCCGCGCTGCCGGCGGTTGCATGCTGGCGGCGAAACGGCCTCGACCGGCGCGTCAGGCCTCACGCACCGGCCATGTCCAGCGCCGCCGCCTGTTCGTCGACCAACTGGCGGAACAGCTCCAGCGAGCGCGAACGCGAGTCGCTGCGCCAGATCAGCCAGGTGTTCAGGCGGGCGAAGTCGCCAGCCATGGGCCAGGCGCTGACCGAGGCGCTGCCGGGCATGTTGCTCAGCATGCTGCGCGGCATCACCGCCAGGCCGCCGCCGGCGCTCACGCAGGCGAGCATGCTGTGGTAGGACTCCAGCTCGCGGATGGCGCCGGGCGCCGCACCATCGGCGGCGAACCAGCGCTCGAAGTGATGGCGATAGGAGCAGTTGTCGCGGAATACGTAGATCATCTCGCCATCGGCGTCCTGGCCGCGCCGGATCGGCGCATGGTGAGACGGCGCGACGACCAGCATCTCCTCGTCGAACACCGGCACGCCCTCGAGCGCCGGATGCCTGATCGGCCCATCGACGAAGGCCGCGATCAGTTCGCCGGCGATCACTCCGTCGATCATCTCGCCCGAAGGCCCGGTGGAAAGGTCCAGCTCTACCTTCGGGTACTGCTGGTGGTAGCGCGCCAGCAGGCGCGGGATGCGAACTGCCGCGGTGCTCTCCAGCGAGCCGATGGGAAAGCGCCCGGTGGGCTCCTTGCCGGAGACCACCACCCTCGCCTCCTCCACCAGGCCGAGGATGCGCGTGGCGTAGACGAGGAAGTCGTGCCCGGCCAGGGACAGCCGCAGGCGATTGTTCTCGCGGATGAACAGGTCGGCACCCAGGTCTGCTTCCAGCTGCTTGATCCGCGTGGTGAGGTTGGACGGCACCCGGTGCATGGCCTGGGCGGCGGCAGCGATGCTTTTGTGGGTCGCCACGGCACAGAAGATTTCCAGCTGGACCAGATCCATTTCATTCTCCAATCGAGAGTGTAATCGTCATTATTATTCAGTTTTCATAAGCATCATTCAACGCGACACTGGCTCCATCCCGCCCACTCACCCTCAGGAGCGAGCCATGAACGTCACCCCGCAGACCCACGCGATCTCCCGCAACCCCGCCACTGGCGAGGTGATCGACAGCTACGCCTTCGAATCCGCCGAGGCCCTGGAGCAGGCCCTGGCCCGCGCAGCCCAAGGCTATGCCGGCTGGAAGCGCACGCCCATCGAGCAGCGCGCCGCCGCCCTGGTGCGTCTCGGCCAGGCCCTGCGCGCCAATGCCAACGCTTTCGCTGCCACTATCACCGCCGAGATGGGCAAGCCGATCACCCAGGCCCGTGGCGAAGTGGAAAAGTGCGCCGGCCTGTGCGACTGGTACGCCGCCAATGGTCCGCAGATGCTCGCCGCCGAGCCGACCAGCGTGGAGCACGAGCGCGCCTGGATCGAATACCGCCCGCTGGGCCCGATCCTCGCGGTGATGCCGTGGAACTTCCCGATCTGGCAGGTGCTGCGTGGCGCGGTGCCGGCGCTGCTGGCGGGCAACACCTATGTGCTCAAGCATGCGCCGAACGTCATGGGCAGCGCCTACCTGATGCTGCAGGCGTTCCAGCAGGCGGACTTCCCGGCAGGCGTGTTCGAGGTGATCAACGTCGGTAACGACCTGGTCTCCCAGGCCATCCGCGACGACCGCATCGCCGCCGTGACCGTCACCGGCAGCGTGCGCGCCGGTTCGGCCATCGGCTCCCAGGCGGGCGCTGCGCTGAAGAAGTGCGTGTTGGAACTGGGCGGCTCGGACGCCTTTATCGTGCTTGCCGACGCCGACCTCGATGTCGCCGTGAAGGCGGCCGTCGCCGGGCGCTTCCAGAACTCCGGGCAGGTCTGCGCCGCGGCCAAGCGCTTCATCGTCGAGGACAGCATCGCCGACGTCTTCACCGAGCGCTTCGTCGCTGCCGCCCGCGAACTGGTGATGGGCGATCCGACCCAGGCGCAGACCTACGTCGGCCCGATGGCCCGCTTCGACCTGCGCGACGAGCTTGACGACCAGGTGCAGCGCACCCTGGCCGAAGGCGCCACCCTGCTGCTGGGCGGTGGCAAGGTCGACGGCGCAGGCAACTTCTACCAGCCCACCGTGCTGGCCGACGTCACCCCGGACATGACCTCGTTCCGCGAAGAGCTGTTCGGCCCGGTGGCCTCGATCATCCGCGCGAAGGACGCCCGTCATGCGCTGGAGCTGGCCAACGACAGCGATTTTGGTCTGACTGCCACGGTGTTCACCGCCGACCTCGCCCGTGCACGGCAGATGACCGCCGAGCTGGATGTCGGTGGCGTGTTCATCAATGGCTACAGCGCCAGCGATCCCCGCGTCGGCTTCGGTGGCGTGAAGAAGAGCGGCTTCGGTCGCGAACTGTCGCACTTCGGCGTACGCGAGTTCTGCAACGCGCAGACCGTGTGGGTCGACCGCCGCTAAGCGCCGAAAACGCAACGGCCCGCCTCGAAGGCGGGCCGTTCTGCATCCGGTTGTGGTATCAGATCGTGCGCGAGAAACGCTCCTGCTGCCCACCGCCCAGGTAGGCATCGAAGGCCATGGCCACGCTGCGCATCATCAGTTGCCCCTGGGGCAGCAGCACCAGCGCATCGTCGTGCAGTTCGATCAGGCCGTCGCCAACCTGCTCCTGCAACTGCCGCAACGCCCCTTCGAAGTACTCGCCAAAACGAATGCCGTGGCTCTCCTCCAGCGGCGCGTAATCCACCCGACCATGGCACATCAGCGCGCTGATCACCTCGCGGCGCAGGCAGTCGTCGTCAGTCAGGCGGTAGCCCTTGTGCACCGGCAGCAGGCCCTGGTCGAGCCGCGCGTAATACTGCGACAGCTCCTTCACGTTCTGCCCGTAGGTATCGCCGACCTTGCTGATGGACGAGACGCCCAGGGCAATCAGGTCACAGTCGGCGTGGGTCGAATAACCCTGGAAGTTGCGCTGCAGGGTGCCGTTGTTGCGTGCGACCGTAAGCTCGTCGTCCGGCAGGGAAAAGTGGTCCATGCCGATATAGACGTAGCCCGCCTCGGTCAGCCGCTGGATGGTCAGTTCCAGCAGCTCCAGCTTGCGCTCGGGCGGCGGCATGTCCTCGCGGCGGATCAGCCGTTGCGCGCGCACCCGCTCCGGGAGGTGGGCGTAGCTGTAGGCGGCGATGCGGTCCGGGCGCAGGGCGATGATCTTGCTCAGCGTGGTGTCGAAACTCTCCACCGTTTGCAGCGGCAGGCCGTAGATCAGGTCCACCGACACCGACTTGAAACGCGCCTCGCGGGCTGCCTGTACCAGGTCGAAGACCTGCTGTTCGCTCTGCACGCGGTTGACCGCCTGCTGCACCTGCTCGTCGAAATCCTGCACGCCGAAACTCAGGCGGTTGAAACCCTGGGCGCGCAGCTCGGCGATGCGTTCGCGGCTGATGGTGCGCGGGTCGACCTCGATGGAGAACTCGTGGGCATCGCTCTCGTCGAGGTTGAAATGCTCCCGCAGGCTGCCCATCACCTCGCCCAGCTGCTCGCTGGTCAGGTAGGTCGGCGTGCCGCCGCCCAGATGCAGCTGGGTGAGCTTGCGCGACCCGTCGAACAGCGCCGCCTGCAGGGCGATCTCGCGCTTGAGGTACTCCAGGTACTCCACGGCGCGGTGGGTCTTCTGGGTGATGATCTTGTTGCAGGCGCAGTAGTAGCAGAGGCTCTTGCAGAACGGGATGTGGATGTACACCGAGAGCGGCTTGGCCGCGCTTTCGTTGCCGCGATGGTTACTGCGCTGTGCGGCCGCCCGGTAGTCGTCGGCGGCGAAGGCGCCATGGAACTGCGGCGCGGTGGGATAGGAGGTATAGCGCGGGCCGGGACGGTCGTACTTCTCCACCAGCGCGCGGTTGAAACTCATCGATTCGGGCATGACACGGGCTCCTGAGGCGCTGGCAGTCTGACGCTGCGAGTCGCGCGGCAACCTTACACCTGCCCGCGGGAGCGCTCCCTGCGCAGGATCAAGACTTCCATCCAGTCAGGCATATCGCAGCATTCTCACGCCAGTATCCGACCGCTGGCGCAGGATCAGGAGCCTTCGCGGCGGATGGTCGAGAGAAAGCTCGTGGGAATCGACATCAGCAGGATGTAGGCCGACACCGCCAGCATCAACCCGCCGCTGCCCAGCAGCAGGTAGCGGCGCTCCTTCACCACCGTCATGTCCAGCCCGCCGGAGAAGAGGATCCATCCCAGCCCCGCCAGGGCCACGGTGAACAGGATCGCGATCAGGTAACTGGCGGCAACGATCAGGAACCAGAGCGGACTCCAGCGCCGGCGTGTCGGTTTTTCCATGGCTTCGGGCCTCCCAGCCCCACAGCGAATACTCACGAATCCGCACAGTCTGATGGCCAGTGGCCGCTTCGGCAATCCGACAAAAGCGGAAGAAGCGCTTTCCAGACGCGACAGAACGGCTGCAAACCCGACCGGAAGCACCCGGCCGACATACCGGAAAACCAGCAAGGGCGCTTACAATCACGTTTTTTACCGCAAGTGCAGTACGGTTCAGGAAATGGCGCTCGATCCACCCACCATGTTGACTATTTCGGTCGCCCTAGCGGCGGCCGCAGCGCTGTATCTGGCCATCGAATGGCGCAGCGTGCGCGAACGCTCGCTGCTCTACTGGAGCGCCGGTTTCGCCACCATCACCCTCGGTTCCACCCTCGCGTTGCTGCGCATGAGCGGCTATCTGCTGGTCGGCGTCTGGTTCGCCAACGGCCTGCTGGTGCTGGCGCACTGGTTCTTCCTCAGCGGGGTGGCGAAGTTCACCGAAGCACGGCTTTCACGGGGCTGGTTGCTCGTCCCGCTCACCTGGATAGCGCTGCTGGCGCTACCCGACGGCGGCCCGCTGTGGTCCAAGCTCATGCTGCTGGCCAATTCCTGGCTGGTCGCCCTGCTCTCCCTGCGCGCCAGCTACCTGCTGCGGCCCCACGGCAAGTCCCTGAGCGTGGGTGCGGTGCAGCTGCGCTATGTGATGCTGGTGCATGGCGCCTTCTACCTGGCCAAGGGCGCGACCGTGATCATCCCCGGCACGCTGATCGACCTCGCCGCCTTCCGTGGCGAGATCATCCAGATCTCCCTGGTGGAGGGCGCGATGGCGATCATGCTGATCGCCCTGTCGATGACCGGCACCGAACGCTACCGCCGCGAAAAGCGCATCGCCCGCCTCGCCGCACGCGACCCGCTGACCGCCCTGTACAACCGCCGTGCCCTGGAAATGCGCGCGCCCCGCGTGTTCGAGGAAATCTGCCCCGAGCGCCCCGGCGCGCTGCTGCTGATCGACATCGACAACTTCAAGCAGGTCAACGACCTGCACGGACACACCGCCGGCGACCGCCTGCTGGTGGCGCTCAGCGAGATGATCCGCGCGGCACTCCCCGAGCGGGCCGTGGCGGCGCGCCTGGGTGGCGACGAGTTCGTCATCCTGCTGAGCAATGTCGGCGGCGAACAGGTGATGGCGCTGGCCGACAAGCTGCGCGAGCAGTTCCAGACCACAGCCACGCAGAACTTTGCCACGCCCCAGGCCGTCACCCTGAGCATCGGCGCCAACCTGTTCGACCAGCCGCCGGCCAGCCTCGCCGCGCTGATCGAGCAAGGCGACGCCGCGCTCTATGAATCCAAGCGCGGCGGCCGCGACAGCATCCGCCTGATGGACCGCACGCTGGCTGGCGGCGATCCACTGCGGCTGGGCTGATGTTCGGAGCAGGATGAGCCCTCAGCGCCACAGCTGCGCAAGCACTGTGGCGTTTCTCTGAAACGACTCAGCTGCGGCGCGCCGATGCGGCGTACTGGGGCATGGTGATGCAGCCGATGTTGCCGCCGCCCAGGAGGATTTCCCGCGAGTTGTCGATGCCGATCACGCGCTTCTCCGGGAACAGCTCGGCCAGCACGCCCTGGGCAATGCGGTCGTTGGGGTCATTGAAGAACGGCATGACGATGGCGGAATTGCCGGTATAGAAGTTGATGTAGGACGCGCAGATCTTCGTGCCTTCCTGGCGATCAAAACTGCCATCGACCTGGTCCAGCCCCTCGGCTTCGGCAGCGGTCCACTCCAGCACCCGCGGCTGCGGCAGCTTGTGCACCTCCAGCGCATTGCCGCGGGCATCGCGGGCGCTGCACAGCACGTCGTAGGCCTCCTGATAAATCTCCCACTGCGGGTCGTCGCGGTCGTCGGTCCACTGCATCACCACTACGCCGGGCCGCACGAAGCAGGCAAGATCGTCGACGTGGCCGTCGGTTTCGTCGAACTTGCAGCCACGGGGCAGCCAGATCACCTGCTCGGCGCCCAGGTAGTCGCAGAGTCGGCGGGTGACTTCCTCCTTGCCCAGGTGAGCATTGCGGTTGCGGTTGAGCAAGCACTGCTCGGTGGTCAGCAGGGTGCCCTGGCCGTCACTGCGGATGCTGCCCATCTCGGCGATGATCGACGCGCGATAACGGTCGAAGCCTTCAATCTCGAGGATCTTCTGCGCGATCTGGTCGTCCTTGTCCCAGGGGTAGTAGAGGCCGCCGTCGAGACCACCGTAGGCGTTGAACTGGAAGTCCACGCCACGCATCTCGCCGGTTTCGTCATTCACCAGGAAGGCCGGGCCGCTGTCGCGGAACCAGGTGTCGTTGCAGGTCATTTCCACCACCCGCACCTGCTCGGGCAGCATGCGCCGGGCGTTGGCGTATTGCGCGGCGGAAGCGCAGACGGTGACCGGCTCGCTGCTGGCAATAGCCGTCACCACCTCGACCCAGATTTTCTGCGCCGGCTTGCCGCCGTTGCGCCAGACGTCCGGCCGCTCCGGCCAGCCCAGCCAGCAGCGGGCCTTGGGTTCGAATTCGCCGGGCAGGCGGAAGCCGTCCGCCTTGGGCATTGTCGAGTGGGTGCGGGACATCGTGGCGCTCCGGAGTCAGGGAGGGGAATGGCCCAAGGTTGCCGGCCCAGTGCGGTGGAAACCAATGATGAATTTCGCGGAATACCTGAACTGGATTCATCATTCGCTCCAACAAACGATGAATTTCCATGCGACGTAGGAGCGGACTCCGTCCGCGATGGTCCCGCCCAGCTGCCTGGCACATTGGAGCGGCGGTCAGTCGATCGCGGACGGAGTCCGCTCCTACGCGATCCCCTCTCACATCAGCTATCAACCAGCTGCTCGGTAAACCATTCGATGAAGTCCGCCACCGCCGGCTTCTCCAGGCGCAGGCGCTCGCAGACGAGGGCGTACTGCCCCAGGGAGGTGATCTGCGCGGCGAAGGGCCGGACCAGCCGGCCGCTGGCCAGGTCCTCGGCGCTGGTGAGGTTGTCGCCGATGGCCACGCCCTGCCCGCGCACCGCCGCCTCCATGGTCAGCCCGGCGTGGCCAAGGTAGACGTGCCGGCTGGGGCGGATGTCGCTGGCATGAGTGGTCAGCCAGGCAGTCCAGGACTTACCGTCCTGGTCGTCGTGCAGCAGGCAATGCCGCGCCAGGTCACGCGGATGCTTGAGCGGCGACTGGTTGAACAGGCCGGGGCTGCACACCGGGAAGAACTGCAGGGTCGGCAGCGGCCGCACGAAATAGCTGCTCGCGTCTACCGGGCCGGTACCGTAGGTGATCGCCAGGTCGATCTCCGCCGCCGGCCCCGGAGCCTCCAGCGGCTGTTCGTGCAGGTGCAGGACGATCTCCGGGTAGCGCTCGGCGAAATCCGCCAGCCTGCCCACCAGCCACTTCTGCGCCAGCTCGACCGTCACCGCCACATGCAGCTGGGCCTGGGATCCGGGGTCGCGCAGCTCGTCGCACGCCGTGCCGATCAGCTCGAAGGCCTGCTGCAGGCTGCGCAGCAGGCGGCGCGCCTGGGGAGTGGGCTGCACCTGGCGACCCTGGCGCTCGAACAGCGTCGCCCCCAGTTGCTCTTCCAGCTGGCGAATCTGGTGGCTGACCGCACTGTCGGTGACGCACAGCTCGGCGGCGGCGCGGCCGAAATGCGCGTGGCGGGCGGCGGACTCGAAGGTACGCAGGGCGGTAAGTGAAGGCAGGCGGCGCATGGGCATGGTGTCTATTCGAAAAATGGCGGCCGGCATGCTGACTGAGACGCCGCGCCCAGCGCAAGGCAGCGTACCGCAGCCCTCTTCATGGGCAGCATTCATTTCAGGCCAGCCAGTCCGATCTGCCTATCGCCTGGATCGTCCAGAACCGGGTTACAACCGCACCGCCTCGCTCCGCCGCGCGCACCCCGCGAGCCCGGCATGTCACCCATCGAGCATCGGCGCGCCCTGAGGACCTGAGCGCTGGAGCTCGACGCCTCGACTGGCCGTGCCGGGCAAGCGACTGGACCGGCCCCGGACATCCATTTCGAATCTGGCACATCACCTGCATTCAAGAGCGAACACCTGCCTCGGATAACACCGCAAGGGTGTGCTGGTCCAAGCTGATGCGAGCGCACCGGGAACGCCACTGCGACGCATCCTGCCTCACTTGCGCCGATAGACGCTGAACAGCATGTACGATATGGAGTCCGCACGTGAGTCAGGGAACTTCACCCGGTTGGTGTTGGGCTCGAAAGCCAGGTCACTCCAATCCACGATGTGGTTTTCCTGGGGCACACGAACCACCCCGAACTCACCCGCCTTCAAGAACACCGACTTCTGATCACCGACCACCGAATCGCACGGCAGCAGGCTGGTCTTGTAGAAGGCGACTTTGTCGTTTCTCTTGATGGAATTGAACATTGCCGTGCCGACCTTGGTCAGCAACGCAGAGTATGGAAGGTTTGCAGAGATGCCCGATTCCTGCGCTGCCTTTGCCAGCTCCCTGGCAATGCCGGCGAACTGATCGAACCCATCTGCATCGAACTCGACGACCTCGAAACTGATGGTGTAATCCGACCCGTCATAGGTGTCGCTGTAGACCAACAGGTTCGCACCGTTCATATCAGTCCTGGGCAATGTGGAGTCGGTCACGTAGACAAGACGCCGCTCGACCGGGTTGGTCTGCGTCCCTCCCTGTACAGGGGTGGCCTTGGTTGCTTCCTGTGCCTGAGCAATGACCGGCGGAGTAACCGCCAACGGTACGACTGCCGGAGCGGCAACCGGCACAACAGCAGCCACGGCTGGAACCGCCGGTGCAGGGGCTGCGGGGGCGACAGGTTTTGCAGCAACAGGTGGTTGCACGGCAGGCTTCGCTACGGCGGGCGGTTGAGCAACAGGCGGTGCCGGAGCCGCTACGACAGCGCCCGTGCCAGGCCTGGATTTATTGACGGTAATGAAGACGCCCAACTCGTTCCCCGGATTGCTCGTCAGCTTTTCCAAGGTGCCATCGAATTCCCATCCAACGACGAAACTCTGAAGTCTCAGCTCAAAGGTTTGGCCGGTGGTCAAGCAAGAGGTCGAGGCGGGTGACCTGGTGTATCGGTCGTCAAACCTGTTCGTCGTGGGATCAACATAACGGCCTTCCGACAACCCGACCCATTTTGAATCTTCCTCTTGCTGAGTGGAGCATCCACCTAATCCCAGAAGCATCAGTCCAAGTATCGCGAGGCGCATTATTGTCTCACTCCCTGTGATGTTATTTTGCCGCCATTGCAAGATAGCGTCTCCCAAATGAGTGTCAACGAACCTGCCGGTAACCCCCACACCGTGCGCATCGTCATGAGCTCGCCTGCTCCGGCCTGTCTGAAGTCTTCCGTTTACCCATCGACACTCCTCCCTGATCCTTGTTGCCCTAGGGCATTGCATTCGGTTATTTTGATAATAATTCGCATTTGCACAGATTCTCGCCTGGCCTCCCATGACACGACCCATCGCCTGCGCCCACCGCGCCCAAGTGGCCAGCCTCTACCGCGAGAACCACGGCTGGATCCAGCAATGGATCAACCGCCGCCTGGGCAACGCCAGCGACGCCGCCGAACTGGCCCAGGACGTGTTCGTACGCCTGCTGGCGCAGCCGCGGGAGTTCGAGAGCGACGTGCACGCCCGCGCCTACCTGAGCCGCATCTCGCTGCACCTGTGCGTCGACTTCTGGCGCCGCAAGCAACTGGAAAAGGCCTGGCTCGAAGCCCTGGCACAGGTGCCGGAAAGCCATTGGCCGTCCCAGGAACACCAGGCGATCATCCTCGAAACTCTCGGCCAGCTGCAGGATCTGCTGGAGCGCCTGCCATCCAAGGTCGCCGCCGCTTTCAGCCTGTCGCAGCTGCATGGCCTGGGCTACCGGGAAATCGCCGAGGAGCTGGGCGTTTCCGTGCGCAGCGTGACCAAGTACATCGCCCAGGCCATGTTCCAGTGCGCCCTGCTCGAAGCGGAACTCGACGGAGTGCTGCAATGAGCGCAAAACCCGGCCTCGACCACGCCACGCTGGAAAGCGCCGCCGACTGGTTCGCGCGCCTGCAGGAGGCACCCAACGACACCGAGCTGCACGCCCAATGGCGCCGCTGGCTCGACCAGGGCGAGGCGCAGCGCCTGGCCTGGAGCTACATCGAACGGATCAGCCAGCGCTTCGCTGGCATCCAGCAGCAAGGCCCCGCAGCGCACCGGACGCTGGCCATCCTGCGCAACGGCAAGCAGACGCGCCGCCGGCTGCTCAGCCAGCTCAGCGTGCTGGCGGGCGCCGGCGTGTTCGGTTGGCTGGGTTGGCGCGCCAACCCCATCGACAGCCTGCACGCCTGGCGCGCGCAGTACCGCACGGCGATCGGCGAGCGCCGCAGCGAACGGCTGAGCGACGGCACGCAACTCTGGCTCAACAGCGACAGCGCGCTGGACGTGCACTTCGACGACGGCCGCCGCGAGCTGGTGCTGTACGCCGGTGAAGTGTTGATCGAGACCGGGCACGGCGACAGCCGTCCCTTCCAGGTACGCACCCGTGCTGGCCTGCTGCAACCGCTGGGCACGCGCTTCAGCGTGCGCGAGCTCGGCCCTCGCACGCAGCTCAACGTCTACCAGGGCGCCGTGCGCACGACCCTGCAGGACAGCGGCGCCAGCCTCGTCCTCAAGGCGGGCCAGGGCGTCATCTTCGATGCCCACGAGGCCGGTGCGCTGACCCGTGCCGAAGCTCGCCGCGAAGCCTGGAGCCGCGGCCTGCTGCTGGCCGAGGACATGCCCCTGGCGCAGTTCATTGAGGAACTGGGCGGCTACCGGCGTGGGCACCTGGGTGTCGACCCTGCGGTGGCCCAGCTGCGCGTCATGGGCAGCTTCCCGCTGGCCGATACCGACCAGGCCCTGGCGCAGCTCGAAGATGCATTGCCGGTGCGTGTGCAGCGGCGGTTCGACTGGTGGGTGACGGTGGTACCGCGCCGCTAGGCAACCGAGTCGAGCCCCGGTTCGCGAGCAAGCTCGCTCCTACGAAGAACCCAACCCCAGCTGTAGGAGCGAGCTTGCTCGCGAACTGCCGACGCATCCGCCAATTCAGGTTTCGCGCCCGAGAAAAAAGTTTTCGAGAATGGTTCCGATTTTCCGTCCTGCTTCGGATTACTAGGAAACACCCCTAATAACCGGACGCCAAGGAACCGGAATGTCACGCCAAGACCAGCACTTCCCGAGCAAAAAGCATCCCCTGTTTCTCGCCATTGCCCTGAGCCTGGCCACCGTCGGCCCACTCTCGGCGCCTTCCACCGCCATCGCCGAGCAAGCTCAGCGGCAGAACTTCGACATCCCCGCCGGCCCCCTCGCCCGCCAGCTCAACGAACTGGCCGCGCAGACCGGCCTGCTGCTGGCCACCGACGCCCAGCTGACCCGCGACCGCCAGAGCCAGGCCGTGCGCGGCCACTACAGCGCCGAGGAAGCGCTGGACCTGATGCTCATGGGCAGCGGCCTCGCCGCGCAGCGCAACGGCAACCGCTACCAGTTGGTGCTGATCCCGCAGGACGACGCCGCGCTGGAAATGAGCGACACCACCATCATGGGCCAGGGCATGGGCCAGGCCACCGAGAACTCCGGCAGCTACACGCCGGGCCTGACCAGCGTCGGCTCGAAGACCCCGACCTCGCTGAAGGAAACCCCGCAATCGATCTCGGTGCTCACTCGCCAGTTGATGGACGACCGCCAGATCGCCGACCTCAACGACGCCATGAAGGCGGTGCCGGGCGTCACCGTGCAGAGCAACACCTTCCGCATCCAGGACTTCTACTCGCGCGGCTTCGCCATCCAGAACATCCAGCTCGACGGCGCCGCGCCCATGGCGCTGGGCACCACCGCCGGCTCGTTCTACTCCTCCAACGTCTACGACATGGCCGAGTTCGACCATGTCGAAGTGCTGCGCGGCAGCTCCGCGCTGTTCGGCGGCACCGGCGACCCTGGCGGCATCATCAACCTGGTGCGCAAGCGCCCGCTGGACACCTACCAGCTCAAGTTCAGCGCCTCCGCCGGCAGCTGGGACAACTACCGCAGCGAGCTCGACGTCACCGGCCCGCTGGGCTTCGACGGCAAGCTGCGCGGGCGCGCGGTAGTGGCCTACCAGGACCGCCAGTACTTCACAGACAACCGCGCCACCGACAAGCCGATCTTCTACGGCGTGCTGGAAGCCGACGTCACCGATGACACCATGCTCACCGCCGGCCTGCGCTTCAACAAGGTCCACGAGACTGGCACCGCCAATGCCGTGCCGCGCTACAGCAACGGCGTCGACCTGGGCCTGCCGCGGCATACCGGGCTGTCCACCACCTGGGCCTACGCCGACGGTTTCTCCCGCGAATACTTCGCCAAGCTCGACCATCGCCTGAACGACGACTGGAAACTCAACCTCAGCTACACCAACATCTACGACACCATCGAGACCAACAACGCCACCACCCTGGGCTCGGTGAACCCGGTGACCGGCGCCGGCGTCACCCGCTACGGCACCTGGATCACCCAGTGGAGCGAGCAGGACCTCTGGGACGCCAACGTCTCGGGCAACTTCAGCCTGTTCGGCCTGAACCACCAGCTGACCGTCGGCGGCGACTACCAGGACATCGACAGCCGCTGGCAGGGCACGCCGCGCTTTGCCAGCGCCGGCGGCGCGGTGGACGTGTTCGACCCGAACTCCACACCCTGGACCGACCCCGGCGTGCGTCCGGACGTTACCCGCGACTACAGCCCCAATAGCCAGACCCAGTACGGCCTCTACTCCAGCCTGCGCCTGCAGCTGGCCGACCCTCTGCACCTGATCCTCGGCGCGCGGGTGCAGCGCTACAAGTTCGACCAGACCTACCAGAGCCTGGCTAATGGTGTGTGGGGCGTGCAGTCGCGTGTGGACATGCGCGAGCCGACCAGGACCACGCCCTTCGGCGGCATCGTCTACGACCTCACCGACGAATGGGCTGCCTACGCCAGCTATGCGGAAATCTTCAAGCCGCAGCAGAACCTCATGGCCGGCCCGCTGGGCAGCGGCAGCACCCTCGACCCCATGACCGGCAAGACCTACGAAACCGGCCTGAAGGGCGAGCTGCTGGGCGGCACAGTGAACACCAGCGTGGCGCTCTACTACACCAAGCGTGAAGACCAGGCCGTGCTGGACCCACAGTACGAAGCCACTTCCGTGCTGTTCGGCGGCAACTGCTGCTACGTCAACGGCGGCGAGGTGACCAGCAAGGGCGTCGACATGGAAATCTCCGGCGAGCTGCTGCCGGACTGGATGCTGATGGCCAGCTACACCCTCAACCTCAACAAGAACCGCACCGCCGGGGGCCAGCTGAGCACCGTCACGCCCAAGCACATGGCCAAGCTGTTCACCACCTACCGCCTGCCGGGCGACTGGTCGAAGTTCCGCGTCGGCGGCGGCGTCGATATCCAGAGCGCGACCAAGGTCAGCGGCACCGCCTCCACCTATGACGGCAATGGCAACGTGGTGCAGAGCAACGTGCCGTTCGACTACCAGCAAAGCGGCTACGCGGTGTGGAACGCCCTGGTCGACTACCAGCTCGATGAACACTGGAACGTCGCACTCAACGGCAACAACCTGTTCGACAAGAAGTACTACCAGACGGTCGGAACCTCGACCTACGGCAACGTCTACGGCGACCCGCGCAACTTCATGCTGACCGTGCGCGCTACATACTGAGGATCGCGCCTTCATCAAAGCTTAATCTCGCGCCGGCAGACTGAACCCAGTCACCAATGGTGCGTGACCCATGAATGCTGCCTGTTCCAGGCAGCATTTTTTTTGGCCCGAAAAACGCTGCATGCCCGCGCCGGTGCCCGGACAACCCGGCAGATTGCTGCTATATGCCTTGAGGCACGCGCTGCCGCGCGGCCGCCTCTTCTTGCGCCTTCGTATGGACACCGGCATGCCGATCCACCGCTCCAGCACCATCCTGGCCAGCAGCCTGGGCCTGACTGCCGCCATCAGCGCCCTGTCGCTCTGGGCCATCCTGGAAATGCGCCACGACGCGCTGGAAGTCGCCAGTGCCAATGGCCACAACATCGCCCTGCTGGTGCAACGCGATATCCAGCGCAATCTCGACCTCTACGACATGAGCCTGAAAGCAGTCGTGCATGCCCATTCCGAGCCCGAGGTGCGCGCACTCTCCGGCGAGGTACGCCAATCGCTGCTCGAGGACTACACCGCACCGACCCATGGCATGGGCTCGATGTTCATCACCAATGCCCAGGGCATAGCCACCTTCAACTTCGGCAAGGAAATCCCCGGGCGTATCGACCTGTCCCGGCGCGAGTACTTCCAGGCGCAGCGCGAGGCGAGCGGAAACGAGCTGCTCATCAGCCACCCCTACATTCCCTACTCCAGCAACGCCCGCAACAGCATCGCCCTGAGCCGACGCCTGGAGCACGAGGACGGCAGTTTCGCCGGCGTGGTCGGCGCCAATCTGGAACTGAGCTACTTCCGCGAGTTATTCAGCGGCCTCAACCTGGGCGAAGGCGGCACCGTCAGCCTGCACATGCGCGACGGCACGTTGCTGGCACGCTGGCCCGACTCACCGCCCACCGGGACCCTGGCCGGAGCGCTGGAACACTACCTGGCCAGCGGCGAGGAAACCTTCTTCGACCGCGGCAGCGACGGCGTCAAACGCTGGCACGACTTCCGCCCCGTGGAGGGCTACCCGTTGGTGTTCAGCGTGGCCCTGCCCTCCAGCGAGATCTACGAGGACTGGTACTGGCGCGGCGGATTGATCGCCCTGCTGGGTCTCGCCCTGGATGGCACGGTGATCGGCCTGGCACTGATCGCCCTGCGCCAGATGCGCCAGCGCGACCGGAAGGAAGCCGAGTTGCAGATGGCGGCCAGCACCGATCCGCTGACCGGGCTGAACAACCGCCGCGCCTTCGACCTGCGCGCCGGCCACGAGTGGTCGCGTTACCAGCGCAGCGGTGCGGCGCTGTCGGTCATGCTCATGGATATCGACAAGTTCAAGGCCTACAACGACCACTACGGTCACCCCGCCGGCGATGCGGCGCTCAGGACCGTGGCCCAGGTGATCGCCGAGTGGACCCGGCGCCCAGCCGATTGTGCGGCGCGCTTCGGCGGCGAGGAGTTCGTCGTATTGCTGGGCGACAGCGAAGAGGCCGACGCCCTGGCGCTGGCCGAGCAAATCCGCGCCAGCCTGCAGGGGCTCGCCGTACCACACGAACACGGCCCGCTGGGCGTACTCACCCTGAGTATCGGCGTGGCCAGCACCTCGCGCTTCAGCCCGGCCAACTGGGCCGAGCTGCTGCAATCTGCCGACAGCGCGCTCTACCAGGCAAAGAATGGTGGACGCAACCGCGTGGTCGGCTTCCACCCCGCCGAGGTCGAATCGTCCTAGCTTCGAGCGCCTCGCAGGCTCAGCACCTTCAGCTCGCACTCGAACAGGAACTCGAACGCCTCCACCTGGCGCAGCGCATCGCTCATGTGTGCGCCCCAGGTGTACAGGCCATGACCGCGAATCAGGTAGCCGGGGCAATCCGGGTGCGCGTCCAGCCAGGGCTGCACCTTGGCTGCCAGGCCGGCGATGTCCTGGTCGTTGTCGAAGATGGGCACAGTGACTCGGCCCTCGTGGGTGGTAACCCCGGAAAAGGCCTTCTGCAATTCGTAGTCCTGCAGCTCCAGGCGGTCACCGGCAGTGAGGCGTGACAGCACCGTGGCGTTGACCGAGTGCGTATGCAGCACCGCGCCGATCTCCGGGCGCCAGGCGTAGAGCTGGGTGTGCAGCAGGGTTTCCGCCGAGGGCTTCTTGCCCGGTTCGAGACTGTGTCCGGCCAGATCGGTCTCCAGCACATCGTCCTCGCCGAGCTGGCCCTTGTGCTTGCCCGAAACGGTCAGCAGCGCACGGTCGGCGGCCAGGCGCGCCGAGTAATTGCTGCTGGTGGCCGGCGACCAGCCACGACCGTAGAGGAAACGGCCGGCATCGATGATCTGCCGGGTGAGTTGCTGGCGCGTATCGGTCATGTCAGTACAGGTCCGTATCAAGAGGCGGCGAGCAGTTCGCGCAAGTGGTGGTTGACGACCTGCGGCTTCTCCAGCATCAGCTGGTGACCGCAATTCTCCAGTATCTCGAACTGCGATCGGGTAAGCCGCTCGTGAAGGGCGCGAGCGCGCTCGGCGGGGGTCAGCCCGTCGCTGTCGCCGGAGAGGATGCGGATCGGCAGCAGCAAACGGTCCAGCTCGTTTTCCGGCAGCCACTCGGCCTGGCTCACCAGTGCCTTGAACACATCAAGGCGGTTGCTGCGGGTCAATTGTTCTTCGTAGTCGATCAGTTCCGGATCGGCGTCGGCGTGCCAGGCGCGTTCGCGGAAGCCCCTGGACAACACCGGGCGGAACCACTCCAGCAGCCACGCCGGCAGCGACAGCAGGCCGCCGCGCCCGAGCGGGCGGCTGAGCTGGGTGCCCAGCAGCAGCGCCGAGTCGATCAGCGCGCCCTGCCCCTGGGCCTGCAAGGCCAGCAGGCTGCTGACGCTGAGGCCGGTGCCGAACGAATGTGCGGCGAGGATGTTGCGCTCACCGGCATGGCGCCGCAGCACCGCCACCTGATCGGCCACCAGCTCATCCCAGGCGTAGTCCGCCGCGCGCCGCGGCTTGTCGCTGGCGCCGTGGCCGAGCAGGTCCCAGGCCACCAGGCTGTAGCCTTCGGCCTCCAGCTCACGCCACTGTTCGCGCCATTGGTCCTTGTTGCCACCGCCCCCGTGGGCGAAGAACACCACGGTCTGCGGGTGACGATGCCCCTTGCTGTACGCCAGGCTGATGTGCCGGCCGGGGCGGATTTCCACGCGCTCGCCGCGCACCAGCGGCAGTGCTTGCGTCCAGTGTTCAGCCATGTTCGGCAGTCTCCTTGCTGTGGGCCAGGCCCAGGTGGTCGCGCAGGGTCTTGCCACTGTAGCGCCGACGGAACAGACCGCGACGCTGAAGTTGGGGCACCACCTGTGCAACGAAATCGTCGAGGCCGCCGGGCAGGTAAGGCGGCATGATGTTGAAACCGTCCGCCGCGCCGGACTCGAACCACTCCTGCAACTGGTCGGCGATGTCCGCGGCAGTGCCAGCAACCACGCGATGGCCACGGGCGTCAGCCATGTGCTGGTACAGCTGGCGAATGCTCAAGCCTTCACGGCGAGCCAGTTCCAGCAGCAGGTGCTGGCGGCTGATGCCGGACTCGGTCGGCGGCAACTCCGGCAGCGGGCCATCCAGCGGCAGTCGCGACAGGTCGAACCCACCGGCCACGTCCGACAGCAGCGACAGCCCGACCACTGGCTGCACCAGTTCCTGCAGCTGCGCGCGGCGCTCATCGGCCTGCGCGCGGCTGGCGCCGAGGATCGGCAGCACGCCGGGCATCACCTTCAGTGCGTCCGGATCACGGCCGTGGCGCGCCACCCGCAGCTTGATGTCACGGTAAAAGGCCTGGGCGCCGGCCAGTTCCGGCTGCGCGGTGAACAGCACTTCGGCCTGCCGCGCCGCCAGCTCCTTGCCGGCCTCCGAAGCACCGGCCAGTACCTGCACCGGCGCCACGCCACGGGCGGCCCAGCGTTCCCGAACACGCTGGAGGAAGTCCTCGGCCATGTGGTAGCGGCAGGCATGCTCGAAGTGACGGTCACGGCCGAAATTGCCGGCCTCCTCGGCGTTGCTCGAAGTCACCAGGTTCCAGCCGCTGCGTCCGCCGCTGAGGGATTCGAGGGTGGCGAAGATATCCGCCACGTTCGCCGCATCGTTGTAGGACGAAGTGACAGTCGCCACCAGCCCGATGTACCGGGTGCTGACGGCGAGATGCGCCAGCAGCGTCAGCGGCTCGAAGTGCTCGGTGCGCGCCATGCGGCTCAGCGCATCCAGCCTTCCGGGCAGCATGGCCAGGGTATCGGAGAGGAAGATCGCATCGAAGCAGCCGCGCTCGGCGGTGCGCGCCAGGGCCTGGTAATGCCCGACATCCAACCCGCCACCGGCATGCGCGCGGGGATGCCGCCAACCCGCCAGGTGATGCCCGGTGGCCATGAGGAAAGCGCCCAGCGCCATCTGTCGCGGCGCCGTCATGCGGGCTCCTCCAGGTCGCGAAGCGGATGCGCGGCGAGCAGCCGACGCGTGTAGTCATGCCTCGGGGCACACAGCACCTGCTGCGCATCGCCCAGTTCGACGATGCGTCCGCCCTGCATGACTGCGATGCGGTCGCACAGGCGCGCCGCCACCTGCAGGTCATGGGTGATGAATACCAGGCTCAGGCCCAGTTCGCGCAGGAGCTTTTCCAGCAGTTCCAGCACCTGCTGCTGCACCAGAGCGTCCAGCGCCGATACGCACTCGTCAGCCACCAGCACCTTGGGCTGCAAGGCCAAGGCGCGGGCGATGCCGATACGCTGGCGCTGCCCGCCGGAGAAGTCACGCGGGTAGCGCTCGAAGGCGGCCTCCGGCAAGCCGACCTGACGCAGCAGCTCCCGCGCGCGACGCTCCGCTTCGGCGGCGGGAACGCCATGGGCCAGCGGCCCGGCCATGATCTGCCGGCCAACGCGCTGGCGCGGGTTGAGCGAAGCAAATGGATCCTGGAAGACCATCTGCACTTGCTGGCGCAGCGGGCGCAGGCGACGCTGGGACAGCGATGCCAGGTCCTGGCCGCGCAGCAGGATCCGTCCGCCGTCCGGTCGCAGCAGACGCACCAGGGCACGGCCCAGGGTGGTCTTGCCCGAGCCGGACTCGCCGACTATCCCCAGGCATTCACCGGGGCGCAGGCTGAACGAAGCATCCGCCAGCGCGGTGACCCGGCGTCGGCGCCAGAGGCCCTGGCGGCTGTCGTAGTACTTGTGCAGGCCGGCCACCTCCAGCAGCGGCGCGGCGGTCTCATCGTAACGGCGTGGGCCGCGCTGACCGGGATTCAGCGCAGCCAGCAGCTGGCGCGTGTACGGGTTCTGCGGATGATCCAGCACCTGGCGCAGCGTCCCCTGCTCGACGACGCGGCCCTTTTCCATCACCAGCACGCGGTCGGCGATGGCCTCCACCACGGCGAAATCGTGGGTGATCAGCAGCACCGCCATGCCTTTCTCGCGGCGGATGCGTCGTAGCAGGTCGAGCACCTGCGCCTGGGTGCTGACGTCCAGCGCCGAAGTCGGCTCGTCGGCGATCAGCAACGCCGGCTCCAGCGCCAGGGCGATGGCGATCACCACCCGCTGGCGCTGCCCACCGGAGAGCTGGAAGGGATAGGCGTGATAGAGACTCTGTGGCTCCGGCAGGCCGACGTAGCCGAGCAGATCGAGCACGCGTTCGCGGCGCTTTGCCGCTGGTGCGACACCGTGGGCACGCAGGCTCTCGTCGATCTGCCGGCCGATGCTCAGCAGCGGGTTGAGCGCGCTCATGGGCTCCTGGAAGACCATGGCAATGTCCTTGCCGCGCAGCTCGCGCATGCCCTCGTCACTACGCCGGGCAAGGTCCTCGCCGCGAAAGCGAATGCTACCCGCCACCGGCTTCAGGTATGCCGGCAGCAGGCGCAGGATGGCATTGGCCAGCATCGACTTGCCCGAGCCGGATTCGCCCACCACGCAGAGCACTTCGCCGGCCGAAAGATCGACGGACAGCTCGCTCACCGCGCTGGCACGGTCGCCGCCCGCCGGCAGGTCGATGCGCAGATCGCGCACCTCCAGCAGTTTGCCGCTCATGGGCGTCCTCCCTGGTTTCCCGGTGCCTGCACGGCTTCGCGCAGCGCCTCGCCGACGCGCTGCACGGACAGCACCGTGAGCAGGATCGCCACGCCCGGCAGCAGGCTCATCGAGGGGGCTTCGCGCAGCAGGTTGCGCGAGGCGTTGATCATGTAGCCCCAGCTCATCGCTTCCGGGTCGCCCAGGCCGAGGAAGGCCAGCGCAGCTTCGGTGAGAATGGCGGCGGCGAGGATGAAGGTCAGGCTCACCAGCAACGGCGACAACGCGTTGGGCAGTATCTGCACGAAGACGATGCGCACCGGCGACTGGCCCAGCACCAGCGCCGCCTGGACGAACTCGCGCTGACGCAGGCTCTGGAATTCGCTGCGCACCAACCGCGCCACCGGCGGCCAGGCCACCAGTGCCAGGGCCAGCACCACCGAGCCCACCGAGGGCTCCATCAGGGCCACCAGGACCACCGCCAGCACCAGTTGCGGGATGATCTGGAAGCACTCGGCGATGCGCATCAGCAGCTCGTCGATCCAGCCGCCGAAGTAACCGGCGGTGGCGCCGATCAGCAGTGCCGGCAACAGGGTCGCCAGCGTTGCCAGCAGCCCAACGGTCAGCGAGGTACGCGCACCGTAGAGCAGCCCGGTAGCGATGTCGCGGCCGAGCATGTCGGTGCCCAGCCAGTGGCCGGCGTCGCTGAACGGCGGGATCAGCGGCCGCGCCAGCATCTCCCAGGGCGAGGCCGAGCATAGCCAGGGCGCCAGCAGTGCCGACACGGCGAGCAGGATCAGGAAGCCGGCGGCGAGAATGGCGCCGGGGCGCAGCAGAGCTTTCATCGCACCTCCCCCGCCGCGCCGATGCGCGGGTCCAGCAGGCGGCAGAGCAGATCGGTGAGGAAGTTGAACGCCACTACCAGGCAGGAGATAACCAGGAACACCCCCAGCAGCAGCGCATAGTCGCGCTGGCTCAGGGCGTCGTAGAGCAGCCGGCCGATGCCCGGCCAGGCGTAGACCACTTCGATCAGCAACGCGCCGCTGGCCAACTGGCCGAGTTGCAGGCCGGCGAAGGTCACCACCGGCACCAGTGCATTGCGCAACACGTGGGCAATAAGGATGCGCCCCTCGCTCAGTCCCTTGGCGCGAGCCAGGCGCACGTGCTCCTGGGGCAGGATGTCGAGCATGGCGCTGCGGGTCAGGTGCACGTACATCGCCAGGGACAGGAAGCTCAGCGACAGGCACGGCAGCAGCAAGTGAGCGAGGCGATCCGCCCACCAGTCCCAACCGCTCAGGTCGGCGCCAACGCTCTGCATGCCGAAGGCCGGCAGCCAGCCCAACTGCACCGAGAACAGCAGCACCAGCAACAACGCCAGCCAGAACGGCGGCGTGGCGAACAGTACCCAGACGGCGCGACCGATGAAGCGATCGAGCCGGCCGTTGCCCTGCTGGCTGCGAGCGGCGAGGACGCCGAGGGTAATGCCCAGCGTCAGCGACAGGGCGAAGGCCGAGCCCATCAGCAGCAGCGTGGCCGGCAAGCGCTCGGCGATCAGTTGCCAGACGCTTTCCTGGTTGCGGTAGGAGTAACCCAGGTCGAGGTGGGCGATCTGCGCGAGGTAACGCCACAGCTGCACGGGCAGCGGCAGGTCCAGGCCCATCTCGCCACGCAACCGGGCGATGTAGTCGGCGTCATCGCTGCCCGCCTCGCCCGCCATCAGCAGCGCCGGGTCGCCCGGCGCAAGGCGCAGCAGCAGGAAGGCGCCCACCAGCACCGCGACGATCAGAGCCAGCGCACGCCCCAGCCGCGCGCCGGCGTACAACAGCACATTCATTGCTTGGCGGGCTCCAGGTAAACCTCGGCGTAGCTGTCATTGAGGCTGGTGGCGCTGCGGATCAGGTTGTGCACGCGCTGCTGGTAGAGCGTGGGGAAGCGCATCTCAAAGATCGGCGCGATCGGCAGGTCGTCGTTGAGCTTGCGCTCCAGCTCGCCGTACACGGCCTGGCGGTCCGGGCCTTCGGGCGTGTTGGCGATGCGCTGCCAGAGCGCGTCGGCAGCGGCGTCGCTGTAGCCGGTGATGTTGGCGAAAGGCGAAGTCTTGAGGATGTAGTCGGTGCGGTACAGGTAGGCGGTAGTGAGGTAGGGATCGCCGATCTGGAAGATGAAGTTGTAGGTCAGGTCGAAGTCCCAGTCGCTGGCGCGCTGGTACCAGGTGGCGGCATCGGAGGTCGCCACTTGTACCTTGATGCCCAGCGGCTGCAACGCCTGCTTGGTGTACTCGGCCAGGCGCTCCCAGGCGCCACCCTTCTCGCCGTTGAGCAGGCGCACGCGCAGCTTGCTGACGTCCACGCCGGATTCGGCGATCAGCGCCTTGGCCTTGGCCGGGTCATAGCCGTACTGTGGCAGCTTGGGGTCGTGGAATGCGCCAAGGAACGGGCCGGCAGCCACGCGGCCGGTGCCGAAGAAGATGTTGTCGACGATGAACTGGCGGTTCAGCGAATAGAGGATCGCCTGGCGTACCTTGGGGTTGTCCAGGCCCGGCTTGCGGGTGTTGATCTGCAGGAAGGCCAGCCCCGGATACAGCTCGTAGCCCTTCTCCGAGGCCGCCACGCCCGGCAGCTGCGACAGGCGCTTGAGGTCGGCGTAGTCGGCGTCGCCGCTGCGCAGCACCTGTACCTCGCCGCGCTCGAAGGCGGCGGCGCGGGCAGCCGCATCGGGGATGACGTGGTAGACGATGCCGTCCAGGTACGGCAGGCCCTTGTGCCAATAGTCCGGGTTGCGCGCCAGGCGGATGTAGGCGCCGCGCTTCCATTCCTGGAACACGAACGGCCCCGTGCCCACCGGCTTGAGGTTATACGGGTTGCTGCGGTAGTCGGTGCCGGCATACAGGTGCTTGGGCACGATGGGCCGCAGGCCGCTGCCCAGGGCCGAGAGCAGCGGGGAGAAAGGTTTCTTCAGCTGGAACACCACCTGCTCGGCACCCTTGGCCTGCACGCTTTCCACGTACTCGCCGAAGATGCTCGCGATGCGCTTGTCCACTTCCGGGTAGAAGTCGTTGAAGCTGAACACCACGTCCTCGGCGCTGAAAGGTTCGCCGTCGTGCCATTTCACCCCGGGCTGCAGCTCGAAGGTGTAGGTCAGGCCGTCCGGCGATACCGTCCAGCTGCGCGCCAGGACTGGCTGCGGCTTGAGATCGGTGTCGAAGGTGATCAGCCCTTCGAGGATCTTGCCGCCGACGTACTGCGTGGCGACGTGGCTGACCACCGCGTGGGACAGTGACGGCGGCTCAGGCTGCGCCACCAGATCGAGCTGGCCACCACGGGTCGGTTCCGCCACGGCGGCGCCCGCCATGGCCAGGCCAGCAGCCAGCAGGCCGGCGAGCAGCAGGGCATGACGGGGGCGCCGGGGCGCGAAGCGGGAAATGGGAGTGGGCATGGAAGCTCCTGCAGGATCATCGCCGCGAATCGGCTTTGCCAGGGGCTTGAGCAAGCGCTGTGCCATGGCTCCGCCGGCCCGCCGCTACGGGGCCTGCGGCGCTTCGGCGCGCAGCGGCTGGTGCAAATCACACAGTGCCGCCGGCGCATTGCCTGAAAAGCAGCAGCCGCTGCTGCGCTGCCCCACGCACGGCGCGGCCTGCGCGACTGGCACAGGCTTTGCGACTAGCCTGTATCTTCTACTTGGAGCAGCAGCGCATGACCCAGGACTACCTCGGCAACCCCATCGACAGCGAGCGCGAAGACACCCGCCAGACCATCGATGACTTCACCGGCGGCGTACTCGCCTACCAGACCCGCGCGGAAAATATCCTCGCCGGCGCCGACGCAGACCCGGCCTCGGTGCTGGCCAACGCCTTCGCCGGCCTGCTGATGATGTTCGCCGAATCGCCGCAGGCACCCAGCCTGGCCGCGCGCTACCTGCAGCGGGCCTGGGCGGCCGGCCCCGGGATTCCCCGTGCCGAGCGCTACACCGCGCTACTCGCGGCCTGGAGCGCAGACGACCTGCCCGAGGCGCTGCGCCTGAGCGAACTGCTGGTTGATGAGCACCCGCGCGACCTGCTGGCGGCCAAGCTCAACCAGTACTTCGAATTCAACCGCGGCAATTTCCCGGCCATGCTGCGCATCGCCCTGAAGGCCGTGAAAGGCGCGGCTGAGGTGCCCCAGGCCTACGGCATGCTGGCCTTCGCCTACGAGCAGTGCCATCTGCTGGAGGAGGCCGAAGCGGCGGCGCGCTACGCCCTGCAACTGCTGCCCGGCGAGCCCTGGGCGCAACACGCCCTCGCCCATGTGCTGCTGACCCGTGGCGGCATCGAGGAAGGCACGCAGTTCCTCGAAGAAGCCAGCGCCGGCTGGCAAGGGCTCAACTCCTTCATGTACACCCACAACTGGTGGCACCTGGCGCTGTTCCACCTGGCGCGCGGCAACCAACAGCGCGTGCTGGATATCTACGACCAGCACGTCTGGGGAATCTTCCCCGAATACTCCCAGGACCAGATCGGCGCGGTCTCGCTGCTGGCCCGCCTGGAGTTCGCCGGCATCGACGTCGGCCCGCGCTGGGAAGCGCTGTTGCCTTACCTGCGCGAACGCCGTGCAGACGTCGTGCAACCCTTCCTCAGCCTGCAGTACCTCTACGGCCTGGCCCGCGCCGGGCAGGAGGAAGCCGGCGGACTGCTCGAAGCCCTGCGCCAGCAGGCGCGTAATGCCCCGGACTTCAGCCGCACAGCGTGGGCTGACGTCACCCTGCCCGCCGCCGAAGGCCTCTATGCCCACGCCCGTGGTGAATACGCGCTGGCGGCGCGGCGGCTGGGCCAGGCCTTGCCGCGCCTGGGCGAGATCGGCGGCAGCCATGCCCAGCGCGACCTCTTTGCGCTGATCGAACTGGATGCACAATTGCGCGCCGGCGACTGGCTGGCGGCACAACAGGCGCTGGAGTTGCGGCGCCGCTACGACGCGCTGGACGTACCCGGCAACCGCCATCTGGAGAAGGTCTATATGGCACTCGGCCTACCGCAGGAAGCGGCGCGCGCGGCCCGCCGGGTGACGCGGGTACTTGGCGCCCGATGAGTCACCGACAACGCTCCTGCACCGGCGCCACGGGCTGGCGTAGGAGCGGACTCCGTCCGCGATCGGCATCCGGCCCGCACCGGACTCAGGAACGCGCCAGATAAACACCCCGCGCAATCGCCCGCGCCACGCAATCAGCAGCGGCCGAACCGATGCGCGACAGCTCCACCTGGCGGCGCTGACCCTCCACCAGTTCGACCTCGCCCGAGGCCATGGCGAACAGGCTGTCGCCATCGAATGGCAAGTGTGCCGGCCGCACCGCGCGGGCGATGCCGTCCTGGGCCATGATTGCCAGACGCTTGCACTCGGCGGTGCTCAGCCGCGCGTTGCACGCCACCACTGCCAGCGTGGTGTTGGCGCCGGCCTGCAGGCGGCCCATGGAGTCCAGCCGCGACAGCTCCGGCATCGGCTCGCTGCAATCCATGCGTTGCGTCGGGGCGCGCCCGCCGAATTCGCCGCCCTGCTCCCAGGGCCAGGCCCAGAAGGTTTCGCCATCGGGCATGTACACGCTGCCGATGGGGTTGGCCACTACCAGCGCCCCCACCAGCAGGCCGTCACCCAGGTCCAGCGAGGCCGAGCCCAACCCGCCGGGCAATACGCCGGCCATGGCGCCGCGCCCGGCCCCCACCGCGCCAAGGGCAAACTCCACGTCCAGATTGGCCAGTGCCTCACGGCCCAGTTCGCGGTACGGCGGGTCGATACCCCAACCCTTGTCGCCGCCGTTGGCGAGGTCATGCAGCACCGCCGCCGGCACGATGGGAATCGCCGGCGAGCCGGCCTTCAGGTGCAGGCCGATATTGCGCGCCGACAGCTCCGCACTGACGCCATCGGCCGCGCCCAGGCCGAACACCGAGCCACCGGAAAACACCAGCGCATGCAACTGCCCCACCATGTTCTCCGGCTCCAGCGCGGCGGACTCGCGCCCGCCGGGGCCGCCGCCGCGAATGTCGACGCTGGCGGTCCATACGCCGTTCGGGCGTAGAACGGTCACGCCGCTCCGCACGCGTTCATCGGTGGCGTGGCCAACCAGCAGGCCGGGAATATCGGTGATCAGGTTGCGCGGGCCGGGTCTGGGCATGCGTCTCTCCAGGCAGACAAGGGAAAGCAGCGTCAGAGCAAGGCCTGTGCCAGCGCCCGTCAGAAACCCGAAACAGCCTGCGTGCCCATTGCTGCAAATGCAGCATCACGTCGCCGCGCACCAGCCCACCGTCACTGGCTGGGGGAAAATCAACAGCCTGGAGCGGCGCTGCTGCAAACCCAGCAGGGAATTTCCGGCGCGCCGCGCAAGCCCATGAAACACAAGGCCTTTCCAGGCTGGCACAGCGCTTGCCTTGTCAGCGTCATGAGCTTGAGCCTGCCTTCCGACTGAACGCGACCAGTCACTCCCAGCAACAAGCCGTTCGCCAACGCGGCCCCGATGCCGTCGACACGATAACCCGCAGCGGCCACCCAGACGGGCGCCAGCCGGGAGAAAACCTTGGAGCGTAACCATGACCGCAGTCACCCGTGCCCGGAGCATATCGACCGCCCGCACGCTGTTCACCCATAGCCTTCTGTTCCTCGCCATCACCCAGGCCCTGCCGGCGCTCGCCGCCGACACCGACGCCGAAACCGGCAAGACCAGCGCCGACAATCGCCTGAGCACCGTGGTGGTGGTCGGAAACCGTGGGCAGGCGCGCACCCTGGCCGACAGCCCGGCGCCGGTCGACGTCATCTCCAGCAAGCAACTCGAAGCCACCGGCCAGGGCGACCTGACCCGTGCCCTGAGCCGCGTTCTGCCTTCGCTGAACCTGCCGGCCTCCTCCGGCTTCGGTTCCACCTCGGTGGTGCGCCCGATCAGCCTGCGCGGCCTCAACGGCGACCAGGTGCTGGTACTGGTCAACGGCAAGCGCCGGCACAACAGCGCGCTGCTCAACAACGGCACCTACCTCAACTCCGGCTCGCAGCCGGTGGACCTGGACATGATCCCCACCGCCCTGGTGGACCACGTCGAAGTCCTGCGTGACGGCGCCTCGGCGCAGTACGGCTCCGACGCCATCGGCGGGGTCATCAACGTGGTGCTCAAGCAGACCGACCACGGCGGCCGACTGGCCACCACCTACGGGCAGAACTACGAGAACGGCGACGGCGAAACCGCCCGGCAGAGCGGCAACATCGGCTTCGAACTGGGCAACGAAGGCTTCGTCAACCTCGCCCTGGACTACAAGCACCAGAACGTCTCCGACCGCTCCGACAACGCGCCCTATACCGACTCCGCCGGCAACACCAGCCTGCAGCACACCTACTACGGCACCGGCCTGCCGAAGGTGGAGAACTTCAGCCTGGGCTACAACGCCGAGCTGCCGGTGAACGACGCGCTGACCCTGTACTCCTTCTCCACCTACACCAACCGCGAGTCGTCCAAGCCGCTGGCGTTCCACCAGCCGGCGAGCTTCAACGGCATCCCGACGCCCTACCCCGAGGGCATCGAGGACGACCTGCGGTTCATCGAGAACGACTTCCAGTTCGCCTTCGGCGGCAAGGGCGAGGCGGCCGGCTGGGACTACGACCTCTCCACCACCTACGGTCAGGACCATGCCCGCGCCACGCTGACCGACACCTACAACTTGAGCTACGGCGCGGACTCGCCGACCAACGTCGACACCGGCGTGAAGACCTTCAGCCAGTGGACCAGCAACCTCGACCTGACCCGCGCCTTCGACCTGGGCCTGGCCAAGCCCACGCAGGTTTCCTGGGGCCTGGAACACCGCTACGAGAACTACAAGATCGGCAAGGGCGAGTACGCCTCCTACGGCTACGGCGACTACCAGTACGGCGCCAACGGCGCGCTGATCGCCCCCGGCACCATCTCCGGCGCCGGCACCACCCCGGCCGACGCCGCCTCCAAGGGCCGCACCAGCTACGCCGGCTACGGCGAGATCGGCCAGGACTTCACCGACAAGTGGCACGTCGACCTCGCCGGGCGCTACGAGCACTACAACGATGGCTCGGGCGTGACCACCAACGGCAAGCTCTCCACCCGCTACCAGCTGACGCCGATCCTGGCCGTGCGCGGTACCGCCAGCACCGGCTTCCGCGCGCCATCGCTGGCCCAGCAGATCTACAGCTCGACCTCGCAGAGCAGCGTCAACGGCAACCTGCTGGACTACCGCAACGTGGCAGTGGACTCGGATGTGGCCAAGGCCCTGGGCGCCTCCACCCTCAAGCCGGAGAAATCCACCAACTACAGCGTCGGCCTGACCCTGCAGCCGACCCCGGCCAGCAGCCTGACCATCGACGCCTACCAGATCAAGATTCGCGACCGCATCGCCCAGACCGGCTATCTGGGCGGCACCACGGCGATCCGCGACATCCTGGTCGACGCCGGGCTCAACCCCAACCAGTACGTCACCTACTTCACCAACGCCCTGGACACCACCACCCGTGGCGTCGACATCGTCGGCGACTACCGCCAGGAACTGGGTGCCTACGGCAGCATCCGCTACAACGCCGGCTTCAACTGGAACACCACCGAGATCGACAAGATCCACGCCTCCTCCGTGGCCCAGTCCGCCCTCGGCCCGGACGGCGGCTACGACCGCCAGCGCCAGGGCAACCTCAAGCACGGCCAGCCGGAATCGCGCCTGCTGCTGGGCGCCGACTGGAGCATCGGCCAGTTCGACGTGAGCCTGAACCTGACCCGTTACGGCGAGTACACCCAGTACGGCACCGCCGAGGTCTACGACCGCACCTTCGACCCGCAGTGGATCACCGACCTCAACGTCGACTACCACCTGACCCGCAACCTGACGCTCACCGCCGGGGCCAACAACCTGTTCAACGTCTACCCCGACCGCACGAACCTGCCCAGCACCTCCGGCGCCTTCCCGTACGGCAACTTCTCGCCCTACGGCACCACCGGCGGCTACTGGTACACGGGCCTGGCCTACAACTTCTGACCCGGCGCAAGCCAGCGGGCGCCCTCGCGGCGCCCGCCTCGAACGGGAGACACGACATGACCCGCCGCACCGACCAGCTCAAGCTCGGCGCCTTCCTCGCCAACAGCGGCCACCACGTCGCCGCCTGGCGCCACCCCAAGGCGCAGGCCGACGCCAGCCTGGACTTCGACTACTTCAAGCAGGTGGCACAGACCGCCGAACGCGGCCGCTTCGACGCGCTGTTCGTCGCCGACGTGGTCGCCCTCTGGGGCCATCACCTCGACGCCCTGAGTCGCACCGCGCGCGGCGAACACTTCGAGCCGCTGACCCTGATGGCCGCACTGGCTGCCGTCACCAGCCGCATCGGTCTGATCGCCACCGCCACCACCAGCTACAACGAGCCGTACCACATCGCCCGCAAGTTCGCCTCGCTGGACTACCTGTCCAAGGGCCGCGCCGCCTGGAACCTGGTGACGTCGGTGGTCTCCGACGAGGCCTGGAACTTCGGCCGCGAAGCGCACATCGACCACGCCGAGCGCTACCGCCGCGCCGAGGAATTCCACGACGTGGTCAAGGGCCTCTGGGACAGCTGGGAGGACGACGCCTTCCTGCGCGACAAGGCCAGTGGGCAGTACTTCGACCCGGCCAAGCTGCATGTGCTCGACCACAAGGGCGAGTACTTCTCGGTGCGCGGCCCGCTCAACGTGGCGCGCCCGCCCCAGGGGCACCCGGTGCTGGTGCAGGCCGGCGCCTCGGATGCCGGCAAGGCGCTGGCCGCGCGGGTGGCCGAGGTGATTTTCGCCATGGCCGAGACCATCCCCGCCGCCCAGGCTTTCTACACCGACGTGAAGCAACGCGCCGCCGCGCTGGGCCGCGACCCGAACGGCATCAAGATCCTCCCCGGCATCACGCCCTTCATCGGCCGCACCCGCGAAGAGGCCCGCGAGCTGTTCGAGGAATTCCAGAGCCTGGTGGACCCGGTGCTCGGCCTGCGCCTGCTGGCCGACACTCTCGGCGAGGACATCGACCTCTCCGCCCACGACCTCGACGGCCCGCTGCCGGAAACCCCGGTCGGCCAGCGCGGCAGCCGCCGCGACAAGGTGCTGGAACTGGCGCGCAACGAGGGCCTGACGATTCGTCAGCTGTACCTACGCCTGGCCGGTGGCAACCCGGTGATCGGCACCGCCGAAGACATTGCCGACACCTTCGACGCCTGGTTCCAGGCGCGCGCCTGCGATGGCTTCAACGTGTTCTTCCCATACCTGCCGGGCGGCATCGAGGTATTCGTCGACGAGGTGGTGCCGCTGCTGCAGGAGCGCGGCCTGCTGCGCCGCGAGTATGAGGGCGCGACCCTGCGCGAGAACCTTGGCCTGGCGCGCCCGGCCAATCGTTTCGCCGGGAGCGCGGCATGAGGTTCGCGCCCCTGCTGCTGGCCGCCGGCTGCGCCCTCGCACAGCCGGCGTTCGCGCTGAACATCCTGCTCAGCAACGACGACGGCTACCGCCATCCGAACATCCGCGCGTTGTACACCGCGCTCAAGGCCGACGGGCACACCGTGCGCATCGCCGCGCCCTACAGCGACCAGAGCGCACGCGGCGGCGCGTTCTTCTTCGGCCGCGAGACGCAGGTCGGCCGCGACGACGACCCGGCCTATCCCGACAGCTACTACCTCACCACCATCGAGAAAGGCGTTTGCGAAACCGATAGCTGCGCAGGCAAGGAGGTGGACATCCGCATCAGCGGCACGCCGGTGATGGCGGTGTTGCTTGGGCTGGAAAAAGTCCTGCCGCACCCGGACCTGGTCATCGTGGGCCCCAACCCCGGCAACAACCTCGGCGCCCTCAACAATGCCTCGGGCACCTTCAATGCTGCCAGCGTCGCCGTGCTCTCCGGCGTGCCTGCACTCGCCGTCAGCGCCGACCTGAAGGAACAGGACAGCCCGCGCATCGCCGCCATCGTCACCCGCCTGGTGGACGCGCTGGACGAGCACCGCCAGCCCGACGGTGCGCTGCTGCCCAAGGGCGTGGGCCTGAACCTCAACCTGCCGCCGCTGGAAAAACTCCAGGGCGCGCGGCTGACCCGCATCGGCAGCTACGTGCCCTTCCACGCCCTCTACACCGAAGACCTCGGCAAGCTCGACGCGAAGATGGCCGGCAAGCCAGGCATCGGCTTCGCCTGGTCACCGCCACCGGATGCGAGCAACGCCGAGGACGAAGCGGTGTGGGTCGCCAAGGGCTACCTCACCCTCAGCCCGTTCAACGCCCTGCCCGGCGCACCGGCCGACAGCGAGCGCATCGGTGCCGCGCTGATGCCGCTGCTGGGCCAGGCCACTCTCACGGAGCAAAAGCCATGACCCGCCGCACTCCCCACAGCAGCTTCCGCCTGGGCTTCCTCAACCGCGTGTACGCCCCGCAATTCGAGCCGCGCCTATACCAGCAGACCTTGGAACTGTTCGAGGCCGCCGAGGAACTGGGCTTCGACAGCGGCTGGCTGGCCCAGCACCACTTCGCCAGCGAGAACGGCCGCCTGCCTTCGCCACTGGTGCTGCTCAGCGCGGCGGCCGAACGCACCCGGCATATCCAGTTGGGCACCGGCATCATTGTGCTCAACCAGGAGAATGCCCTGCGCCTGGCCGAGGACGCCGCAGTGCTCGACCTGCTCAGCCAGGGCCGCCTGCAACTGGGCCTGGGCGCGGGCTTCGACCCGGACAGCTTCACCGCCTTCGGCCAGAGTCTGGAAGGCCGCCACACGCAGTACGACCAGCGCCTGGAACGCCTGCGCCAGGCCCTGGCTGGTGAGCCGCTGAACGCAGAGGGCCGCGTGCTGCGCCCTGCGGCCAGCGGACTGGAGCAGCGCCTGTGGGAAGCCACATCGCGCGTCGAACAGGTCGCCGCGCGCGGCAACGGGCTGATCCTCGCGCCCAACCCCACGGCCGGCGCCGAGCCGCGCTTGCAGGTGATCGAGCGCTACCGCCGGGCCTGGAATCCCACCCACAGCGGATCACCGCGCGTGGCCCTGGTGCGCGCCGTTTTCCCCGGCCGCGATGCCGCCGCAGAAGGCACAACATTGCGCCAGGACATCCTCACCTACGTCGAGCGCCAGCGGCGTATCGGCATCGCTCACGCCGACCCGGCCCAAGGCTTCGAAGCGGTGCTCGATGCCTTGGGCGTGCTGCACGGCGACCCGGCAAAGATCGCCCAGCAGCTGCGCGCGGAAGCACCGCTGGGCGCCGATGACCAACTGATCGTCCAGGTGCAGACCACCTCGACTGGCTTCGCCGAAGCCCTGCGCCACCTGGAAACCGTCGCCCGCGACATCGCCCCCGCACTGGGCTGGCAACCGCGCCAACAGCGCGTCAGCGCACAGGAGATCCCGGCATGAGCACACTGAAGCCACGCAAGCCGTTCAAGCTCGGCTTCCTCACCCACGCCTTCGGCAGCGACCCGCGCCAGGTCTACCGCGACCTGCAGGAGCAGTTCGAGTTCGCCGAAGCCCTGGGCTTCGACGGTGGCTGGATCGCCCAGCACCACCTGAGCGGCGGCTTCGGCCAGCTGCCTTCGCCGCTGCTGCTGTTCGCCAACATCGCCGCGCGTACCCGGCGCATCGAGCTGGGCACGGCGGTGGTCACCCTGCCGCTGGAAGACTCCCTGCGCCTGGCCGAAGACGCCGCAGTACTCGACGCACTATCGGGCGGCCGCCTGCAGCTGGGCCTGGGCAGCGGCGGCGCGAACCTGGAAATGTTCAACGCCTTCGGCCGCGACGCCCAGCGCCGCCAGGAGGATTTCCAGCAGGCCCAGCGCGCTCTGCAAGCCGCCCTGCTCGGCGCGCCGCTGCCGGGTGAGGCGCAGCTTCGCCTGCACCCGCCGGCCGCCGGGCTGCGGGAACGGCTCTGGCATTCCCACGGCAGCGAAGCCGGTGCGGTGTACGCCGCCGAGCAAGGCAACGGCCTGTTGCTGGGTACCGCCACCCACGACCCGCTGACGGTCCAGAAACCCCTGGCCGACGCCTACCTTAGCGCCTGGCAGGAGCAGACGCGGCGGCCGCGCATCGGCGTAGTCCGCGCGGTGTTTCCGGCCGAGGACAAGAACCAATCCCGCGAGGAACTCGCGCCGGACATCGAGCTGCACGTGCCCAGGCTGATTCGCGAAGGGCTGATCGACGAGGCCGCTGACCTGGAGAGCCACCTACGCCTGCTCAACGTCCACCACGGCCACCCCGAGGAAGTCATCGCCAGCGTGCGCGACGACCCGTCGCTGCTGCCCTACGCCGACTACTTCATAGCCGTGGTCCAGTCGGAAAGCTCCAGCCAGGCCCAGGTGTTGCGTCGCCTGGAACAGCTGGCGCGGGACATTGCCCCGGCGCTGGGCTGGACGCCTGCCGGTGAGCGCCTGGCGGTCGCCGGATGAGCCTGCGCTTCGCCTGGAAGCTCTGCACCAGCGGCACCCGGCGAGGGCTGGACTGGCAGGCGCAACCGTCGGAATGGGTACAGCTGGCCCAGGCCTTGGAGTATGCCGGCTTCGACGACCTCTACCTGCCCGGCGGGCCCAGCCAGCCGGACAGCCTGATGGTGGCCGCGGCGCTCTGCGCGCACACCCGGCGGCTCGGCCTGACCCTCACCCTGCCAGCGGAAGCCACGCTCCCGGCCGCGCTGGCGGCGACGCTGCAAAGCCTGCAATCACTGTCCGCCGGGCGCGTGCGCCTGCATCTGCCGGACAGCGACCGCGGCAGCCTGCGCCGGGCCTTTGGCGAAGTGCTCAACCGCGACCAGCGCCATGAGCGCATCGACGAGTTCCTGGACATCCTGCAACGCCTGCTGCACGCTCCGGCCACGCCGCTGGACCACAACGGCCGCTACTTCCACCTGGAGAACGCCGGCCTCGGCCTGCGCGACCTGCCGCCCACGCCATTGCTGCTGGACGAGACACTCGGCGCCGAGCGCATCGCCAGCCGCGCGGACGTCTGCGTCGTGCCGGGCGGCAGCGTCGCGCAGCTGGGCGAAACCATCGCGCGCCTGAATCAGGCCGCGCGCCGTGTCGGCCGGTCGCTAAGCCAAGTCGCCAGCTTCGGCATCATCGCCCGCGACAGCGAGGAGCAGGCGTGGGACGAAGCAGGCCGGCAGGCACAAGCCTTCGCCGCCCCCGCCAAGGGCAAGCGCCGGCGCACCGATGCGGCCGTGGTCGAACTGCTGGCCGAGCGCGCCGAGCACCCGGCCCGACGCGGCGAAATTCACCCCAACCTGTGGCTGCCCGCGCCCGGCGAATCACCTGTGCTGGTGGGCAGCTACGCCCAGGTCGCCGGCCGCCTGCGCGAGCTGCACGGCGTCGGCCTCGACCAGATCATCCTGCATGCGCCCAACGCGGTGCGCGAGGTCCTGCGCTTCGGCGAACGGGTCCTGCCGCTGCTGCGCAACGAAGCTGAAAAGGACACCCGGATTGGCCGCTGACCCCAAACGCCGAAGCATCGAAATCGACTGGTTCCTGCCCACCAACGGCGACGGACACCACCTCACCAGCAGCGGCCTGCCCAAGGTCGGGCTGTTCCAGCAGGGCGAGCGCACACCGACCCTGGACTATCTTCGCCAGGTGGTACGTGCCGCCGAGCAGGCAGCGTTCGACGGCATCATGGTACCCACCGCCAGCGGCTTCGAAGACCCCTGGCTGATCGTCGCGCTGATGGTCCAGGAAGTGCGCCGGCTGAAGTTCCTGCTGACCCTGCGCCCCGGCGTCGAGCTACCCGCCTACACCGCGCACAAGGCTGCCACCTTGCAGCAGCTCAGCGACAACCGCCTGCTGCTGCATCTGGTCAGCGGCTCCAGCCGCTTCGAGCAGCGCGCCCTGGGCGACTTCCTCGAGCACGACGAACGCTACGCCCGCAGCGCTGAATTCCTCGACGTGTTCCGCGCCACCTGGGCCGGGCGCGAGCACCACGGGCGCTACTATCGCACCGGCAGCCCGGTGCCCATCGCGCACGAGGCGGCGTTGCCGCCGATCTGTTTTGGCGGTGCTTCGGAAGTGGCCGAGCGCATCGCCGCCAGCCACGCGCAGAGCTACCTGATGTGGGGCGAGCCACCGGCGATGATCCGCGAGCGCATCCTGCGCATGCGCGAGCTGGCGGCCGTGCACGGCCGCGAGCTGCGCTTCGGCTTGCGTCTGCATGTGTTTGCCGCTGCCGACTCACGGCAGGCCTGGGCCCATGTCGGGCGCCTGCTGGAGGAAATTCCCCGCGATGCCATCGAGCGCGCCCAGCAGCAACTGGCAGCCTATGAATCGGTGGGGCAATCGCGACAGATCAGCCTGACCCAGGGCCGCGCGCACGGTGTGCGCGACCTGGAGGTCTCGCCGAATCTCTGGGCCGGTGTCGGCCTGGTGCGCGGTGGCGCGGGCACCGCGCTGGTGGGGAGTTACGCGGAAGTCGCCGAGCGCATCGAGGAGTATCACCAACTGGGCGTGGATACCTTCATCCTCTCCGGCTATCCGCATCTGGAAGAGGCGATCCACCTGGGCGAGGAACTATTGCCGCTGCTGCGTCGCGATGCCGCCGCGGCCACTGCCCGCCAGCGACGCCGCGACTGATCAGGCCTTGACGCGGCCCTTGAGCAGGCCGTGATTGACCAGCAGCGTGCGCATGGCGTTGCGGCTGATGCCCAGCAGCACCGCTGTGCGCAGCTGGTTGAAACCGCAGTGAGCGAAGGACTCGCGGACGATCAGATCTTCCAGATCGTGCAGCAGGGTTTCCCCCGGCACCTCGAACAGACGCTGCAACTGGTCGCGGATGATCTCCTGCGGCAGCCCGGTCGGCGCTCCCGCGCCCATGCGTTGGCCGGAGAGCGCGGCGGAAAACTTCAGGTGCTCGGGCCGCACCACCTTTTCCCCCGCCACCAGCAGCGCCAGGTGCACGACGTTCTCCAGCTCGCGGATGTTGCCCGGCCAGGCGTAGTCCAGCAGCGCGCTGACGGCGGCCTCGGAGAACATCGGTTCGGCGATCTTCAGGCGCTGTGCGTAGAGCCGGCGGAAGTGCTCCACCAGCGGCATGATGTCCAGCGGGCGCTCGCGCAGGGGCAGCACGCGCGCCTGGGCGACGTTGATGCGGTAGAACAGATCGAGACGGAAATTACCGGCATCCACCGCCTGCTCCAGGTCGACGTTGGTGGCGGTGACCAGGCGGATATCCACCTTGATCGGCTTGCGCGAGCCGACGCGGACGATCTCCTGTTCCTGCAAAGCGCGCAGCAGCTTGACCTGCAGCGGCATCGGCAGGTCGCCGATCTCGTCGAGGAACAGGGTGCCGCCGTCGGCCTCCTCGAACCAGCCGGCGCGGCGCCCGGTGGCGCCGGAGAAGGCCCCGGCCTCGTGGCCGAACAGCTCGCTCTCGGCAAGGTTCTCGTTGATCGCACCGCAGTTCACCGCGACGAACGCGCCCTTGCGCCCGCTGGCGCTGTGGATGTAGCGCGCCACCAACTCCTTGCCGGTGCCCGTCTCGCCGTTGATCAGCACCGGCACCTCGCTGGGGCCGACGCGATCGAGGAACTCCAGCAACTGGCGCGAGCGCGGATCGGAGAACACCAGCGCCTTGGCGCGAATGGACAGCGGCTGCTTCTCGCCCTGCGGCAAGGTCAGCACGGGCATCGCGCCCCAGGGGGAATGGCTCATGGGTCCTGCTTGCGCCGTGACTTAGAAGAAGCCGTTACTTTATAGCCGACTCTTTATAACCATAAATATCTAAATCGCATGAGGTCATAACCCTTAATGCCCGCGCCAGAGCGATTCGCGCAAATTTCCCGGTTTCCTCGTCCCTTTGCTTTCCTACAGCCCGCCTCGGGCCTTTTTATTCCTTTTTATTATAAAAACCAGTGAAATTCATATTGGTATATACCAATTCATTTGCCTTGGAATACGCCCCATCGCAGTCATCGGCCGCTGGCCGTTTCGGAGAAGGGTTCCATGTTTGCCTTGCGGGTCATGCTTGAGTACTTCCACCCCTGGCCCAATTCGGCCGGTTTCTACCTCGCCCGTGAACGCGGCTGGTACCGCGAGGCGGGGCTGGACGTGGAACTGGTGGTGCACGACCCCTACCACGGCGACACTCTCGCCCACCTGCTGCGCGGCGGCGCCGCGTTCGGCGTGTTCCCCAGCAATCGCCTGCTGGTGCGCCGAGAACTCGGCCAGCCACTGATCGGCGTGGCGGCGATCAATCATCGCGGCCTGGAATCGATCCAGACCCTCACCGACAGCGGCATCCGTCGCCCCCGCGACCTTCAGGGCAAGCGCCTGGCGCTCAACCCGACGCCACGCGGCCTGGCCATGGTGCGCCACCTGGTGAGCCAGGACGGCGGCGACCCGGACGCGGTGGAACTGGTGGACGCCGGCTTCCGCGAATTGCGCCCCGAAGACCTGGCCGCCGGCCTGGCCGATGCCAGTTTCGGCGGCTACTGGGCCTGGGAAGCGCTGCTGCCCAGCGCCATCGCCGATGAGCGCCGCGTGGTGCTGCCGGTGGACGAGATCGGCGCCCCGCCCTACCACAGCTATCTGCTGGGCGCGCGAGAGGACTGGCTCGATGCCAATCCGGAGATCACCCGGCGTTTCCTCGCTGTCACCGCGCGCGGTTTTCTCGCCGCAGCAGCGGAGCCAGAGACCGCACTACCGGTCTACGAACGCACCATTCCCTACTTTCCCCGCGAGATGCTGGCAGAATCCCTGCGGCGCATCGCGCCCAGCTGGCTGCATCAGGGCCGCTGGGGCGAACAGCGCGAAGAACTGCTGCAGCCCTATGCCCAGTGGCTGCATGACTATGGTGTGCTGCGCGACCCGGAAATCTGGCGCGGCGCCACCAGCAATGCCTGGCAAGTGGAGAACCCAGCATGACGAAACGCCTGAGCCATGGCATGGGCCTGGAGCCGGTGGAAGCCGACTGGCCGGCGCTGACCGAAGCGGAGGTCGCCGCGCTGCTGCAAGACTTCCCGCAGGCCGGCGACGAAGCCCGCCTCACCTGGCACAGCCCGCGGCCTTTCTCCGCCGCCGCGCTGGTGGAGACCGCCAGCGGGCCGCTGTTCGTCAAGCGTCACCACCCTAGCGTGCGCACGGCTGACTGGCTGGCGGAAGAACACGCCTTTCTCGATCACCTGGCCCGCAACGGCGCGCCGGTCGCGCAGGTATTGCGGGATCGGCACGATCGCAGCGCCATCGAGCGCGACGGCTGGACCTATGAAGTCCACCAGAAGGCGGAAGGCCTCGACCTGTACCGCGACGCGCTGTCCTGGACGCCATTCCAGCACAACGCCCATGCCTTTGCCGCTGGCGCCGCGCTGGCGAAATTGCACCGCGCCGCCGAAAGTTTCGCCTCGCCCTCACGCAGCGCCGGTGTACTGGTCAGCAACCTCGAGCTGTTCGGCGCGCCGGACCCGTTGGCCGCCATCGAAGCGACCTTCGCCCAGGCACCCGCCCTCGCGGAGTACCTGCAGGCGCGCCCCTGGAAAGACACGCTGAGCGAGCTGCACCTGCCGCTGCAACGCGAGCTGCTGCCCTACCTGCAACGCCAGCCGGCACTGTGGACTCACAATGACTGGCACGCATCGAACCTGCTGTGGAGCGAGGAAGGCCCGAAGGCGCAGGTGGTCTCAGTGCTGGACTTCGGCCTGAGCGACCGCAGCTTCGCGCTGTTCGACCTGGCCACCGCCATCGAGCGCAACCTGGTGCCCTGGCTGGAGCTGGACCAGGGCCGTGCCGCCGTCGCCGACCTCGATGCACTGGACGCCCTGCTGCAGGGCTACGCCAGCGTGCGCCCGCTGAGCCGCGACGACATGCTTGCCCTGGCTGCGCTGCTGCCGCTGGTACATGCGGATTTTGCGCTGTCCGAGGTCATCTACTTCCACGGCATCCTCGGCTCGGCCGAGAGCGCTTCGCTGGCCTATGACAATTACCTGATCGGCCACACCCGCTGGTTCCTCGAAGCCGAAGGGCAGCGTTTGCTCAATCACATTCGCCAACTGGCCGCGAAGGTGAAATGAGATGAGCGAACCTCTGGTCACCGCGCACTGGCTGGCCGCCGCGCTGGACGATCCGCGCCTGTGCCTGCTGGACGCCAGCGTGGAACTGGCGGCCCCCGAATTCGATGGCGACTATCGCGTAAAGAGCGGCCACGCCGGATGGCTCGCTGGGCATATTCGCGGCGCACGCCATGCCGACCTGCTGGACGAGCTGGCCGATCCGCAAGCGTCCTTCAGCTTTGCCCTGCCCGATCCGCAAGTGGCGCAGGACGCCTTGCAGGCACTCGGCGTCGACGACGACTCGCTGGTGGTGATCTATGACCGCAGCGACGGTTTCTGGGCTGCGCGCCTGTGGTGGATGTTGCGCAGCCTGGGCATTGATGCAGCCGTGCTGGATGGTGGACTACGTGCCTGGATCGCCGCCGGATATTCGCTGGAACAAGGCGAATCTTCCCAGGCGGGAAACGGGACGCTGTCGGCCCCGGCGAAGTACCGGGACGGCTTCTGGATCGACCGCCACGACGTCGAGAAAGTCGTCGCGGGAGAGTCTCCTGGCACGCTGGTCTGCGCCCTGTCCGCCGCCCTCTTCGACGGCAGCGCCGTCACCCGTTATGCCCGCCGTGGGCACATTCCCGGCAGCGCCAACCTGCCCGCGCGCAGCCTGTTCGACGACGACGGCTGCTACCGGCGCGGTGCGGCTCTAGGTGAGGCCCTTGCCGGGCTGCGACAGGCCGAAGCGCCGCTGCTGCTTTACTGCGGCGGCGGCATTTCCGCCGCCGCCCTGGCCCTCGCCCTGACGCTGGCCGGGGAAACCCGAGTCGCGATCTACGACGGCTCGCTGCAGGAGTGGGCCGCAGAGCCAACCCTGCCATTGACCACCGGAGCAGCTCCGGCCTGACCGCCCGTTCGCGGGCACTCACGTTTTACATCCAAGGCCATCCGTTTCGCGCGGGAGGGGCTCGGCCCCGTGCATTCCCGGCGCACGCCCCGGCGATTTTCAGGAGCGTTCCATGCAGTACCTGCCGCGCCCCGCGCGCACGCGATTTCCCCTCAGCCTGCTGACCCTGGCCGTGCTGCTGGCCAGCGGCCCAGGCCACGCCGAAGACGCCACGACCCTGGACACCGTGACGGTGATCGGCCACGACACCGAGAGCTACGCCAGCGGCCGCGCGTCGGTCGGCGGCTTTGGCGAGGCGCCGCTGCTGGATACGCCAGCGTCCATCTCGGTGTTCAACCAGGCGCTGCTCAAGGACCAGCAGGCGCGCCTGCTCAGCGATGTGCTGAAGAACGATGCCTCCACCGGCGAGGCCTACGCACCGGTCGGCTACTACGAGAACTTCGAGATCCGCGGCTACTCGCTCAACGCCGCCAGCAGCTACAAGATCAACGGCCGCACCATCACCGGCGAGCAGAACGTGGCGCTGGAGAACAAGGAGCAGGTCGAAGTACTCAAGGGGTTGTCCGGCCTGCAGAGCGGCGTGTCCGAGCCCGGCGGCGTGATCAACTACGTCACCAAGCGCCCGCAGGACGTGCGTTCGGTGACGCTGGGCACCGACGATGAGGGTGGCCGCTACGTCGCCACCGACGTCGGCGCCTGGCTGGATAACGAGCAGACGATTGGCGTGCGGGTCAACCTCGCCCACGACGACCTGCGCTCCTACATCGACCACACCGACGGCCAACGCGACTTCGCCTCCCTGGCACTGGACTGGAACCTCTCGCCCAACGCCCTCTGGCAATTCGACGCCGAATACCAGAACCGTCGCCAGCCCTCGGCACCCGGCTACCAGTTGCTCGGCGGTACGGAGTTGCCCCACGACATCGACCCGCACGACCGCATCGGCTACCAGAGCTGGGCCGACCCGGTGCGCATCGAATCGCTGAACCTCAATACGCGCTTCGAGTACCGCTTCGACGACGCCTGGACCGGCACCTTAAGCGCCTCGCGCAGCCGCGTGGTGATCGACGACTACAGCGCCTTCCCCTGGGGCTGCTACGGCGCGGCCAGCTGCGCCGATTCCGCCGTACCGAACTACTTCAGCCCCGAAGGCGACTACGATCTCTACGACTTCCGCAGCCCCGACGACACCCGCCGCAACGACGAACTGGAAGCCGCCCTGCACGGCCAGTTCGCCACCGGCTGGTTGCGCCACGAGCTGACCGTCGGCACCTCGGCCTTCCGCCGTGTTCTGGACAGCCGCCCGGAGCTCAACGAGTGGGTCGGCACCGGCAACATCTACACCGGCATCGGCGCCGTGGAGCCTTTCGACGGCGAGCCCGGCCACAGCTACCGCCACCTCGACAGCCGCCAGTATGGCCTGTTCGCCAGCGACCGCATCTCCCTCAATGACCAATGGCAGGTCGTGCTGGGCGGGCGCCAGGTGCGCCTGGACGAGCGCACGTTCGACAGCGAGGGCGACACCACCCGGCATACCCGCCGCGCGGAGTTCCTGCCCAACGGCGCGGTGATCTTCAAGCCGCGTGCGGACATCTCCATCTACGGCAGCTACAGCAAGGGCCTGTCCCTGGGCGGCGAGGCCCCCTGGTTTGCCAGCAACGCCGGCGACACCCTGGCGCCCACCTCCTCGCGCCAGGTCGAGTTCGGCATCAAGCAGGAGCTGGCCGGCTTCGACTGGAGCGCCGCGCTGTTCCAGATCCACCAGGCCTACCAGTTTGCCCGGCCCAACGGCGACGGCAGCTTCACCTACGTGCAGCAGGGCCAGCAGAAGAACAGCGGGCTGGAGTTGTCCGCCAGTGGCCGGGTAACCTCCGCGCTGCAATTGAGCGGCAGCCTCGCGGCGATCCGTTCGCGGGTGGTGAACAGCGGCACGGACGACTACGAAGGCCACCAGGCGATCAACGTCCCGCGCCTGCGCGCGAGCCTGCAGGCGGACTATGCGCTGGCCGAAGTGCCGGGGCTTTCGCTGCTGGGCGCGGCGCGCTACAGCGGCGCCAAATATGCTGACCGCGATGGCGCAGTAGAAGTCGGCGGCTACACCGTGTATGACGCCGGCGCACGCTTCAGCACCCGCATCGGCGACTACCCGACCGTGCTGCGGCTGAGCGTCGACAACCTGTTCGACAAGCGCTACTGGCGCGATGTCGGTGAATATTTCGGCGACGGCTACCTGTTCCAGGGTGCGCCGCGCACGGCTCGCCTGACGGCGAGCGTCAACTTCTGAGGTAAGCGCGAATGTCTGCTCTGGAAATCATCGCGGTGATCGTCAACGTGCTCGGCGTCTGGCTCACTGCAAGGCGCATCCGCTGGTGCTGGCCGGTGAACGTGGTGGCGGTGCTGCTCTACGCCTGGATCTTCTTCAGCGTGAAGCTCTACTCCGACATGCTCCTGCAACTGGTCTTCGTGGTGCTGCAGTTCTACGGCTGGTGGCAGTGGAGCAAGGGTGGCAGCGACCACGGCAAGGTGCGCGTCGAACGCCTGCCCCTCTCCACCGCTGTCACCAGTTGCCTGGCCGGTGCCGTGGGGGCCTTCGCCCTGGGCTGGGCGATGCACACCCACACCGACGCCGCCCTGCCCTGGATGGACGCCGCGCTGACCGCCTTCAGCCTGGTGGCGAGCTTCTGGGCGGCGCGCAAATACGTCGCCAGCTGGTGGCTGTGGATCATCCTCGACGTGCTCTACACCGGGGTCTTCCTCTACAAGGCGCTGTACCTCACCGCCGGGCTCTACGCCGGCTTCGTGGTGCTGGCGATCTACGGCCTGCTGGCCTGGCAGCGCGAGCTGCATGACGAACCGCCCAGCGCTCCGGCACTGGCCGGCAACTCCTGAGAAACGCCATGCTCTACCAGGCCATCCCGCCGCACTACGCGCGCATCCGCGACCAGTTGGCCGCGGACATCGCCCAGGGGCGCTTCCTCGCCGGGCAGAAACTGCCGCCCGAGCGCGACCTCGCCGAGCGCTTCGAATGCACCCGAGTGACCTTGCGCCAGGCCCTGCAACAGCTGGAAACCGAGGGCCTGATCTACCGCGAGAACCGCCGCGGCTGGTACCTCAGCCCACCGCGCATCGACTACGACCCGACGCGGCTGGTCAGCTTCATGGACTACGTGCGCCTGCAGGGCCGCGAGCCGCTCACCGAATGCCTGAGCGCCGAACGCCGCCGCGCCGGCGCCTGGCTGGCCGCGCGGATGAATCTGCCGTCACCGGACGAACCCGTCTTCCGCCTGCACCGCCGCCGCCTGATCGATGGCCGCCCGGTGCTGGTGGAGATCAACACCCTGCTCGCCAGCTGGTGCCCGGAGTTGCTGGATGCGCGGCTGGATCGTTCGTTGACCACGCTGTTGCGCGAGCGCTTCGGCAAGGTGCAGACGCGCTGCACGCTGAACCTGCGCCTGGGCACGGTCAACGATGACCAGGCCGAGCTGCTGCAATTGGCCTCCGGCGCCAGCAACCTGGTGCTGGAGCGCCTGAACTACGCCGAGGACGGCCTGCTGGTGGAATTCGACCAGGAATTCTGGCGGCCGGATGCGGTGTCGGTGGCGGTCCAGGCAGATTTCCCATCGCGGCTGCTTATAGCTGAATAAGTAATTACCAAATGCAAATTCAGTATTTCTGGTTCTAATAGAATCACGGCTAGGCTAGCTCCAACTTCACCGCAACCGGCTTGTCTCAAAGCCTTTCGGAGCCGCCATGGATCGCACCGACAACATCATCGACCTCGCCCGCCACCGCACGCGCCGTCAGGCACGCTGCCAGGCTGAGCTGATGTGGATGCTGTACGCGCAGCGTGCCGGCTACGACGCCTTGCAGATCGTCCAGCAGAGCCGCGACAGCGGCCGCCGCGAGGCCTGACCCGTGGGCCTGTCGCTTTCCACGGAGCTGCCGGCCGTGGAGTTCGACGCCACGCCCGGCACCACCGAAGACCCCATCGGCGAGCGGGTTGCCAGCAACCTGCTGCGCCTGCGCGCCAAGCGCAACCTCTCCCTCGATGGCTTGGCCCGCCTCTGCGGCGTAAGCCGCACCATGCTCGCGCAGATCGAGTCCGGCCGTAGCGTCCCGTCGATCAAGGTGCTGTGCAAGATCGCCCAGGGCCTGAAAGTCTCGGTTGCCGCCTTCCTCGACGACCGCGCCTTCGAAGGCGTGGCCGTGCTGCCCGCGCGCGACAGCAAACGCCTGGTCAGCGGCGATGGCGCCTTCGTCAGCCGCGCGCTGTTCCCCTTCGACGTCTCGCGCCAGGTGGAATTCTACGAACTGCGCCTGAAGGGCCTGGCCACCGAACACTCCACCGGCCATGCGCCGGGCACCCAGGAAAACCTGGTAGTCGCCCAGGGCGTGCTGGAAATCAGCGTGAACGAGGAGCGCTTCCTCCTCGGTACCGGCGACTCCATCCTGTTCTACGCCGACCAGCCGCACAGCTACCGCAATCCGGCAGATAGCGAGGCCGTCGCCTACCTCGTCACCACCTACGCCGAACGACTGGACTGAGTCGCCAGGCAAAAAGCAAAAGGCCCGGCGGGTTCCCCCACCGGGCCTTTTCATTTCAGCACCCAGCGATCAGCAGGTGCAGCACATCATCGGCATGCCGTTGCAGCTCATCATCATCGGCATGCCGCACTCCATCATCTTGTTCATCAGCATGCAGCAGTTCTTCAGCATGTCCATGCTCATGCCCTGCATCGGCATCATCTTGCACATCATCATGTCGCCCTGCATGGAGCACTCCATCATGCACTTCATGGCGGGCATGCCCATGTTCATACCCATCATCGGCATCGACATCATCGGGTTCATCATGCCCATCATCGGCATCATGGCCATGGCGGGCTGGGACATGCCCATCATCATCAGGTTGCCGCAGTGCATCATCATCGGCATGCCGCAGTTCATCATCATCGCCATCATCTCGGCGCTGTTGCGGAACATGGCCATTTCCATGCCCATGGCCGGCTTCATGCGGCACATCATGCCGTCGTCGAGCATCTCGCACTCCATGGTCGCCATCATCATCGGCATGCCCATCATCGGCATCATGGCGTTGGTGTTCATCGGCATCTGCATGGCGTTCATCATGGTGGAGCTCCCTGAATCGATTGGAATGAAGTGCTGCGAATGGGGCCGATTCTAGGAAGGCGCGGCGGCGGAACAAGATGGCGGGGAAACGGAGGTTTCTGGCGTGCCTTCTCTCGGTTCTGATTCGATAATGGCGGTGTTGTTCGTCATGGTTTCAATTGCGACGTTTTAACGGCGTTAAAAGAACCCTCGAAGTGAATTTCGGCAACATGGATATCCCATCCAGTGCTTAGCAAAGAACCGTAGTGAATATTGAATCTAACCAGCTCTCAAAAACTTCGCTTCGGGCGGATATCCGCGTCCTAGAGCGCTTCCATGGCAATTCACGAGTCTCGAATTCCGGTATATGAGAATGCGTTTTTAATATTTAAGGAAATAACAGACGAGCTTCTATAGTGGCGGTTTGGTCCAACTGTCATCCCATCGCAAGGAAGTCCTATGCTCCGCCACCTGCTCGCCGCCAGCCTCGCCCTGGCGCTGTTTGGCTGCGCCACCCCGCCCGCTCCTTCTGTCCATACCACCAACCCTTCCACTTCCACTCTGCAGGGCGACCCCACGCGGCCGGCGCAGGCGCAGTGGCTGCGCACCGAGTTGTATTTCGCGCTGGGGCAGGAGGACGGCAAGGAGAAGATCAGCGAGCAGCGCTGGCGACAATTCCTCGACCAGGAAGTAACGCCGCGATTCCCGGACGGTTTCACCGCCTACGATGCCTACGGCCAGTGGCGTGACCACGGCGCGCCGGCGCCGGAGCGGCTGAGCACCAAGGTCATCGTCATCCTGCATGAAGACACTGCCGCGCGCGGTCAGGACATCGAGGCGATCCGCCTGGCGTGGAAGCGCATCACCGGCGACCTTTCCGTGCTGCGGCTGTCGCAACCGGCTCAGGTGTCCTTCTGATGAGCGAATTCCGCGAAACGCTATACGAGGGTTACGCGCAGGCGCTGAGCGTCGATGAGCCGATCTACCAGGGCAACACCGGCCAACAGGCCGTGCAGGTATTCCGCAATCGACTCTTCGGCCGCGTGCTGACGCTGGATGGCGTGGTGCAGACCACCGAGGCGGACGAGTTCGTCTACCACGAGATGCTCGCCCATGTGCCGATCCTCGCCCATGGCGCAGTGCGCCGCGTGCTGGTGATCGGCGTGGGCGATGGCGGCATCCTGCGGGAGATCGTGCGGCATGCCGGTATCGAGGAAATCGTCGCGGTGGAGATCGACCCGCAGGTGGTCGAGCTGTGCCGCGAGCTGCTGCCGAATCACTCGGCCGGCGCGCTGGACGATCCGCGCCTGCGGTTGATCTACGCCGACGGCCTGGAATACCTGGCGCAGAGCCGCGAGAGTTTCGACCTGATCCTCTGCGACTCGACTGATCCGGGCGGCCCCGCGGCAAGCCTGTTCACCGACGCCTTCTACCGCAACTGCCAGCAACGCCTGGGCGCCAGCGGTATCCTTGCCACGCAGAATGGCGTGCCCTTCCTCCAGCCTGAGGAACTGGGCGGCACGGCGCGGCGGCTGGCGGACAACTTCGCCGACTGGGGTTTCTTCCATGCCGCGGTGCCGACCTACATCGGCGGCAGCATGGCCTTCGGCTGGGCGTCGAACAGCGAGAAGGTTCGCCGCACCGACCTGGAAACCCTGCGCCAGCGCTTTGCGAAAAGCGGCCTGGTGACCCGCTACTACACCCCCGAGGTACACCAGGCGGCGTTCGCCCTGCCGCGCTACATGCTCGACCTGATCGAGGCCGGGCTTCAGCGCGACAACTGAGGGTTGTCCAGGCGCTGCGGCGTCCAGTCCGGGTCGCGGGCGCGCACCGGGCTGCTGACCTGCAGCACGGCGGTACCGAAGCGCTGCTTGAAGTCCGCGCCGATCTGCGCCAGGGCCTGGCGGGTGTAGGGGTTGTCGGCGTGGATGAGGATCAGCATCCGCGACGGCAGCTTCTCCGGCCCGCCGCTGGGGCCGCGCCACTGGCCATGCAGGTCGAGCCAACTCAGGCCATCGGGGAAGCGCGGCGTCACCTCGCGGGCGAGGAAGTCCTCCCACTGCGACAGTTCCACCGCTTCCAGGTACAGCTCGGTGCGCAGCATGCGCCGGCCGATGGCTTCGCCACCGCTGGCGCTATTGGCTGCCGGCTCGTTCAACCACAGGCCGATCAGCGCTGCCAGCAACACGACGATGGCGCCATTGCGCCACAAGCGTTTCCCGCGCATCAGGCGCCCTCCTCCTGCCAGCTGGCAGACAGCGCCGTGCGCGAACGCAGCAGCAGTTGCAGCACCGCGCCCAGCGCCAGTACACCCACACCGAGCAGCGCGCCCCAGCCGACAAAGGCGACGCTGGAATACAGCATGTACAGGCACACCGCGAGGAAGCCCAGCGGCAGCCACGGGTAGAGCGGCACGCGGATCGGCCGGGGCACTTCCGGGTGGCGGCGGCGCAGGACGATCAGCGCCACGCTGCTCAGGCTGAGGAACAGCCAGTACACCGGTGTCATGTACTCCACCATGGTGTTGAAGCCGTGGCCGCTCCAGCCGCCGACCGCGATCAACAGCAGCGCCACCAGCCCTTCGGCCAGCAGTGCGGCGCGCGGTACGCCGTGGCGCACGTCCCAGCGGCCGAGCACCCGCAGCGCCGGCACATCGCTGGCGGCGGCGTAGGTGGTACGGCTGCCGACGATCAGCGTGGAGTTGATGCTGGCGACGGCGGATACCACCACCACTGCCATGATCAGGCCGATACCCGGCGCGCCGAAGGCCAGCCCGAGAAGTTCCAGCGCCGGCGCACCGCTGGCGGCGAGGCCATCGAAACCCAGCCCGCGAATGAAGGCCCAGTTCAGCGCCAGATAGATCAGCAGCAGGGCCGCCAGCGCGCCGAGCATGGCAGTGAAGATGCCCCGGCGGTTGTCGCGCAGTTCGGCCGACAGCGTGGCCGCATCGCTCCAGCCACCGAAGGCGAGGAAAACGTAGATCAGCGCGGCGGAAAATCCGGCCACGCCAACCTGCTCCGGCTCCACCGGCGGCGCAACGGGCGGCACGAAGCCGCGCCACTCCAGCCACAGGCCGGCACCGACGATCCCCAGAAAGCCGGCAGCGACCAGTACCACCAGGCCGGCCTGGGTGCCGAAGCTCACCCGCCAGCCGATGAGATTCAACGCCACCAGCGCGGCAACCAATCCACCGGCCAGCAGTACGTTGCCCAACTGGCCGAGGCCGAGCAAGGCGCTGAAGTGATCGGCGAAGAGGAAGGCCATCAGCGCGATCCAGCCGGTATGCAGGATGGCGAAGCGCGACCAGGCGAACAGGAAGCCCACCCGCTGGCCGTAGGCGCGTTCGAGGAAGTGGTAGTCGCCACCGGGATGGGCGAAAGCCGAGGCCATCTCCACGTAGCACAGGGCACCGACCATCGACAGCAAGCCGCCGAGAATCCACACCAGGTAGAAGTGCTCCTGGCCGACGTTGAGCGCCACGGTAGGCGCGGTCTTGAGAATGTCGCTGGTGATCACCATGCCCAGCGTCAGCAGCAGCGCGTGGACGGCGCCCAGGTGCCGGCGCGGGCCGGCCGGCTTGTCAGCGGCGAAGTTGTCAGCCATGAATCGGCTCCGGAAGTAGTAAGGGCCGCGATGCGGCCCCTGGATTTTCAAAAGAGCGGATCAGAACGAATAGCTCGCGCGGGCGTAGTAGTACGCGCCGTTGGAGCCGATCGGCGAGAGCACGTCGTACGGCAGGTTGCCGCCGTAGTTGATCTCGGAGCTGGAGCGTTCCGGGTAGTTGTCGGTGAGGTTGTTGCCGCCCACCGCCAGGCTGAACTGCGGGGTGAGCTTGTAGGCCACCTCGGCATCCAGCTGCCACACCGCGCCGTAGGTCTGCTCCGGGTGGTAACCATCGCCGAAGTCGAACACGCGGGTGGTCTCGCCCTGCCGGGTCAGGCGGCCGAGCAGGTTCCACTGCGCATCGCTCCAGGTGGTGGTGAGGATGAAACGATCCCGGGGCGCGGCGTCGGTCAGGGTGTTGCGTTCCTCCACGCCCACCAGCGCGTCCTCGCCGATGCCCAGGTTGGAGAGCTGCTGCGGAGTGGCCTTGGTGCTGCGCACCTTGGTGTGGTTGTAGGTGTACGCGGTAGTCACGCCCAACTGGCCGCCGACGAAGGGCTGGTGGTAGTTGAGTACCAGCTCGGCGCCATCGGTGCGGGTGTCGGCGGCGTTGGTGAAGAAGTTCACGTCATGCACGCCGGCCACGCCGAAGTTGTCCTGGATGAACTGCTCCATGGCGTCGCTGCCGATGCGCTGGGACAGGGTGATGCGGTCGTCGACGTCGATGCGGAACACGTCGAAGGACAGGTCGAAGCGTTCATTGAGCTGCGCGGTCAGGCCCAGGCTGAAGTTCTTCGAGGTCTCCGGGTCGAGCTTCTCGGCGCCGAGCGCGCGGGCGATCGGATCGTTCACCGAGAGCACACGAATGTCGGTGAGCGTGCCGCCGTCGCCGAAGTTGCTGGTGGTGTTCTGGAAGCCGACCTGGGCCAGCGATGGCGCGCGGAAGTTGGTGGACGCCGCACCGCGTAGGGCCAGCACCGGGGTCAACTGGTAGCGCCCGCTGAGCTTGCCGGTGAGCTTGCTGCCAGCGTCGTCGTAGCGCTCCCAGCGCGCAGCGGCATCGACGAAGAACTGGTCGGTGAGGTCGCCCGACAGGTCGACGTAGGTGCCGAAGACGTTGCGGTCGATGTCCGACTCTTCGCTGGGACGCAGGCCCGCCGCGCCATCCGCCCCGACGCCGTAGTACGAGGATTCGTCGCCGGCGGTGGTGATGTAGTTCTCGTAGCGGTATTCACCACCGAGCGCAAGCACGAACGGCCGCCCGGCAAGGCTTAGCTCGCGGCTGAGGTCGAGGTTGGCGACGCTCTGGCGCAGTTCGTAGTCGCCGGTGTCGAAGCGGGTCGGTGTGTCTTCGCCGAGCGATGCGTTGAGGGTGCGTCGGGTCGAGGATTCGAAGCGGTTGCGGCCGTGGGTGACGCTGGCGTCGTAATCCCAGGTCTCGGCGATCAGGCCCTTGTAGCCGACTGTTGCGGACAGGTCGGTGTTGTCGCCCAGGGACTGCGGCAGGTAGCCGTTGGGGTAGATCTCCGGGTGCTCGTCCGGGTAGCGGTAAAACTCCGCGCCGGTGGTGTGGCGCTCGTTGTACAGGCCGAACGAATAGAGCTTCCCGCCGCCCAGGGCGAGGTCGCCGTTGAACCAGGCGTTGACGTCGCGCGCCAGGCCATCGCCCATCACGTAGTTGCGCTGGCCGGGGGTGTCGGCGAAGCCATCGTAGCCGGCGCGGTTGGTCGGCTCGCGGTTGATGAACTCGGCGCCGCCACGGATGAAGCCGTCTTCGCCCAGGCGGGTGCCGGCCTTGGCCGCGGTATAGGAGTTCTGCCCGTCGGTGGTGGTCTTGCCGATGGCGTCCTGGTGGGTGTGGTAGGCGCCGTAGCTGGTGGTTACCTCGCCGCCTTCGGGGGCATCGTCGAGGATGATGTTGATCACCCCGGCGATGGCGTCGGAGCCGTACTGCGCACCGGCGCCGTCGCGCAGCACTTCGATGCGCTTGATGGCGCTGATGGGGATCGAGTTGAAGTCCACCGGCGCGGTGCCGCGGCCGATCTTCGAGGAGTCGTTGACCAGCGCCGAGGTGTGCTGGCGCTTGCCGTTGATCAGCACCAGCACCTGGTCCGGGCTCATGCCGCGCAGCTGGGCGGCGCGCACGTGGTCGGCGCCACCGGAGTTCGATTGGCGCGGGAAGTTGAAGGACGGCAGCAGCGTCGCCAGGGCCTGGCCCAGTTCGCCGCCGACGGCGCCGGTGGATTGCAGGTCCTGCGCCGTGAGCACGTCCACCGGTACGGGGGAATCCAACAGGGTGCGGTTGTTTCCGCGGGCGCCGGTGACCAGCACGGTCTCCAGCTTGGTGGTGGCCTCGGGGGTCGACGAACTTTCGTCGGCATGCGCGGAGGCCTGGGCGATGACCGAGGCCACCGCAACGGCAATAAGGGAACGGGATAACACGCGAAATACTCCTGTCTCGCTTAAAGAGCGCCACTCGCCGTTGGCGGCGAGTCCGGAACTCCGCTTTTTGGGTTCTTTTGACTTGAGCGGTTGGTGTCGGAAGTCCGGAAACCGCGAGCGACTGTTCCCCTCAGGGTGGAGAAAACAGTGCTCGGGAAAACGCTCCAGGTGTCACGGCCGGTCTCTCTTCGTGATGAGCGAAAAGGCGCGGCTCTCGGTATCGCGGGTCATCCCTGACCCGATGGGGAAGGCGTCATCCTAGCTAGTGGCAGAATGCTTTTAAACGAATAAAAAATGCTTTGGTTATAACCAGTTACGGTGTTCGCCGAGCAACATCGGCCAGTGTTGCCAGGTCAACAGTGCATGCCTTCAGTCGAAGGCTTTTCGCGTCCATTCATCCTCGGGAATATCCAGCGCCGCGCCGGAGAATCGCTCCTCGCGGAACGGGTCGGCTTCGTTGTGGAAGCCGTTTCGCTCCCAGAACCCGGGCCGGTCGGTGTCGCTGAATTTCAGCTCGCGCAACCACTTCGCGCTCTTCCAGAAGTAGCGCCCGGCGATCACCAGCCGCAGCGGCCAGCCATGCACCGGGGTCAGCGGTTCGCCGGCGTAGTGCGTGGCGAGCAGGCTGTCCGGACGCAGCAGTTCTGCCAGCGGCAGGTTGGTCTCGTAGTCGTGGTCGGCATGGGCCATGACGAACTGCCCGGCCGGCGCCACGCCGTAATGATCGAGCAGATCGGCCAGGTGCACGCCACGCCACGCGGTATCGAACTTCGACCAGCGCGTGACGCAATGGATGTCGCAGACCAGCTCGCGCTGCGGCAGCGCCAGCAGGTCGTCGAGGCTCAGCTCCAGCGATTGCGGCCCAGGATTTTGCCAAGACAACGCGCCGGTGAGCCGCAGGCGCCAGGTTTCACGTTCGTACTCCGGCACCTCGCCTTCATGGAGAATCGGGAAGCGCTCGGTCAGCACCTGTCCCGGCGGCAAGCGTTCGCCGTAACGCGGGTCGCCCGCCGGCGAGCGTGCCTTCTGCAGGCGCCTGGCCTTGTCGTGCATCCCCGATGCCCTCAGTTTGCCAACGGAATCCACGGCGCCTGCGCGACCTTCTGCGCCTCGCCGAAGGCCGGCACCTTGCGTGCCAGGTCGCGGACGTTCTTCACGTCCAGGTCGAGCAATTGCTGGCGGGTGATCAGGGTCGGCGGCACCAATACCTGCTCGCCCGGATTCTCCCCGGCGATACGCAGCGCCAGGCTGCGCACGCTGATGGCCCCGGCCACTTCCGGGTTGACCGCGGCGGTGGCGCTCCAGGCGCTGCCCTCCTCCTTCATGATCTGGATGTCGGCGGTGGAAATGTCGGCGCTGTAGATCTTCACCTGCTTGCCCAGGCCGGCTTCGTCCACGGCGATCTTCACGCCCTTGGCGAACTCGTCGAAGGGCGCGAAGAACACGCTGATGCCAGGATTGGCGCGCAGCACCGCACTGGCCTGGTCGGCCACCGAGTTGGCAATCGGCGCGTTGAGCGTGCCGAAGCGCGCCTTCTCGACGATGCCGGGGTTCTCGGCCTTCACCTGGCGCCAGATTTCGTCGCGGCGCTCCATGGGCGTGAAGCCGTCGATGTACACGTAGCCAGCCTCGAAGGCCTTGCCGTTGTCCTGCAGCACCTGCTTGAGCGCCAGGCGCGCCAGCTCGCGGTGATCCTGCTCGACGCGGGTGATGCGCGGATCGTTCACGTCGACGTCGAAGGTGACCACCTTGATGCCCTTGGCCAGCGCCTTGTCGATGGAATCCTTGAGCGTCTCGGCGAGGCCGAGCTGAACGATGATGCCGTCCACGCCCAGGTCGATGGCCTGCTCCAGCATCTCGCGCTGGGTGGCCGCCTGCTGGCGGGCATCGAACACGCGCAACTTCACGTCCAGCGCGTTGGCCTGCTTCTCCACGCCGCGCAGGTAGGCTTCGGGGAAGTCGCCGGAGAACAGGTAGCCGACCAGGGCGATCTGCACACCGCCCTTGTCGAAAGGTGCCGGCGCGCCGGGCAGACCAGCCGCTTCGGCGGTCGCTGCGCCGGACAATAACAGCCCGGCGGCGAACAGCGCGCGCAGGGACTTGGCGGGGGTGAACTTCATCCGTTGAATCTCCGAAAAAGGTAGGTGATCAGCGCCCGCGCCGGGCCAGACCGAAGGTGAACATCAAGGCCGAAACGAGGACCGCACCCTTGACGAAGTCCTGGGCGTAGTACGGCGCGTTGAGCATGGTCAGGCCGTTGAGCAGGGTCGCGACCAGCACCGCGCCCACCAGCGTCCCGAAGGCATTGGGCTTCTGCGCGCCGAGCACGGCAAAGCCGATCAAAGCGGCGCCCAAGGCATCGAGCACCAGCCCGTTGCCGGAGCTGACATCGCCGCGTCCGAGACGCGCCGCCAGCAGCAATCCACCCAGCGAGGCCAGCAGCGCCGAGAGCACGTAGGCGAGCAGCTTGTAGCGCTCCACCGGCGCACCGGCGAGGCGCGCGGCCTGCTCGTTGCCGCCGATGGCATAGAACAGCCGGCCCGGCCGGGTACGTTCGAGGAACAGCCAGACCAGCAGCGCGCAGCCGAGCATCACCACCACGGGTACCGGCACGCGGTCCCACAGCTGGGCGCGACCAAGGGCGAGGAACCAGCTGGAGAAGGCGCCGGGCGCTTCGTCGCCGTTGGGCAGGGTCATGCCGACGGCGATGGAGCGGCCGCCGGTGGGGATCAGTTGCACACCGACCACCAGGAACATGCTGCCCAGGGTGGCGAGGATGTCCGGCACGCGCATGCGCACGATCAGCCAGCCGTTGAGCAACCCCACCAGGGTGCCGAGGCCGAGGCTGATGAGGATTGCCGCCAGCGGCCCCCAGTCCAGCACCACCATCACATAGCTGGCAGTCATCAGGCTCAGCGCGGCGACTGCACCGATGGACAGGTCCAGCCCGCCCACGGCCATGCTCAGGGTCACGCCCAGGGCGAGCAGCGCGACAATGGACACCGACTGCAACACCAGGAACAGATTGCCGACCCGCAGGAAAGCCGGCTCCAGCAGCGCGAATACCAGCACCAGCACAGCCAGCAGCAGGAGCAGCGCGTAGTGGATGAGGAAGTCGAGCAGGCGTGCGACGGAGGACGTCGCCGGGCTGCCCACTGCAGTTCTAGACACGCGCGGCTCCTTGGCGTGAAGAGTGGAATTGGGCTGGCGCCAGGTGGGCGACGATCTCGCTGCGTTGCAGATCCTGCCGGGGTAGCTCGGCGACCACCGCGCCGTCGCGCACGACAAGGATACGGTCGGCGATTTCCAGGGCTTCGTCCGGGTCGCTGCAGATCACCAGGGTCGCGCGGCCGGCGGCACTGGCGCGGATACGTTGGCCAATGTCACGGCGGGCGCGCACGTCGACGCCCTGGAAGGGTTCGTCGAGGATCAGCACCCGGCCCTGCCCCAGCAGCCAACGGGCAAGAATAACCTTCTGCTGGTTGCCGCCGGAGAGCAGCTCCAGGGGATGTTCAGGGCCGGGGCCCTTGATGCCGAGCGCTTCGATCTGCTCGGCCACCTTGGTGCGCTCGGCGTTGCTGTCGATGAAACCCAGGCGCGTAAAGCTGCGCAGAAATGGCAAGGTCATGCTGGCGCGCACCGAAAAGCCCGGTACCCGCGAGTTGCGCGCGCGGTCCTCGGCGGCGAAGAACACGCCGGCGGCGATGGCCTCGCGCGGCGAGCGCGGCTGCCAGTCACGGCCATCGAGGCGGATCGATCCAGCGTGCTGCCGGCGCAAGCCGAACAGTACTTCGGCGATCTCACTCTTGCCCGCGCCGAGCAGGCCGGTCAGGGCGACCACTTCGCCTTCATGCAGGTCGAGGTCGAAGGCGGTACTGCCTTCGTCAAGCTGCCACTTGTGCAGGGACAACACCGTCGCGCCGCGCTGCAAAGGCTGCAATTGGACCTCTCCCAACGCGGCGCCGAGCATGGATTCGACCGCCGCGGCGAGGTCCAGCGGCGACTCGAATTCGCCTACCAGGCGCCCATCACGCAGCACCAGCGCGCGGTCCGCCACGCGTTGCAAGTCCGTTAGCCGATGGGAGATGTAGAGGATCGCCACGCCGCGCTCGCGCAGGTGGTCGATGAGATGGAACAGGCGCTCGACCTCGAGGGTCGACAGAGATGCCGTGGGCTCGTCGAGGATCAGCAGGCGTGGCTTTAGCGCCAGCGCACGGGACAAGATCACCAGTTGCCGTTCGGCAGTACCCAGGGTTTCGATGGGCGCCTGCAGCGGCAGGCGCAGTTCCAGCGCGGCAGCAATTTCAGCGGCGCGCTTCAACGCTTCTTCCGGGCGGAAAAGGAACGAACCGGTGGCGCCGCAGAGTTCGTCCAGCAGCAGATTCTCCGCGACGCTCAGGCCAGGCACCACGCCCTGCTCCACCTGCTGGTGCACCGCGACTATGCCGTGGCGGCGGGCGTCCTGGGGCGAAGCGAAACGAACCGGCTCGCCATCGATCAGCAAGTGTCCGGCATCGTGGCTGTGAGAACCGGCAAGAATCTTCACCAGCGTCGACTTGCCCGCGCCGTTGGCACCGAGCAGGGCAAGCACCTCGCCGGGGCGGATTTCCAGGTCCAGGTCGACCAGCACGCGGTTCTCGCCAAAGGACTTGCCGACGCCTTCGAGGCGGAAGAATGCAGCGCATGCGGGCTGGGCAGACATGGGACTCTCGATAGGACGCGAAAGAGCGAGAGCGTCATTTCAGAGCTTCGCCGTTGGACTGAGCGGCGATTCTTTTATAATCTCAAACTATGCATCAACTTATTTTTAATATCGTTTATGCATATGCTAACAACTGCCCGAGCGAGGCGCCGCGCACTGTTCGCCCAGCAACAGCAGCCCGAGAAAAACGGCTGACGCGACGCAGATCGGGCGGGTAGCATCCACGCATTCAACCCACAAGGTGAGCACTCGAGATGGCGAACGATACCTACACTCCCCCCCGTGTCTGGACCTGGGACAAGAGCAACGGCGGCGCCTTCGCCAGCATCAACCGGCCCATCGCCGGCCCGACCCACGAGAAGGAACTGCCACGCGGCAAGCACCCGCTGCAGCTGTATTCGCTGGCCACGCCCAACGGCGTGAAGGTCACCATCCTGCTCGAGGAACTGCTGGAGCTGGGCGTGACCGAAGCCGAGTACGACGCCTGGCCGATCAGGATCGGCGACGGCGACCAGTTCGGCAGCGGCTTCGTCGAGATCAACCCGAACTCGAAGATCCCGGCCCTGCTGGACACCAGCGTCGAGCCGGAATTGCGCATCTTCGAATCCGGCTCGATCCTGGTCTATCTGGCGGAAAAGTTCGGGCATTTCCTGCCCAAAGACCTGGCCAAGCGCACCGAGACGCTGAACTGGCTGTTCTGGCAGATGGGCAGCGCGCCCTTCCTCGGCGGCGGCTTCGGCCACTTCTACGCCTACGCGCCGGAGAAGTACGAATACCCGATCAACCGCTACGCCATGGAGGTCAAGCGCCAGCTCGACGTGCTCGACCGCCAGCTGGCCGAAAACCGCTACATCGCCGGCGACGAATACAGCATCGCCGACATGGCGATCTGGCCCTGGTACGGCGCGCTGCTGAACAACCAGGTATACGAAGCCGCCGAGTTCCTCGACGTGGAAAGCTACACCCACGTGCGCCGCTGGACCGACGAAATCGCCGCGCGCCCGGCAGTACAGCGCGGACGGCGGGTGAACCGCACCTGGGGCGATGATGCGTTGCCGGAGCGGCACAGTGCGGAGGACTTCAAGCGGTAATGGGCCGCCCCCTCCTGCGGATCGCGGACGGAGTCCGCTCCTACCTAGCCTGATGTTTTTGTAGGAGCGGACCCCGTCCGCAATTGGCCAGCCAGCGCCCCCGGTTCAAAGGTTCGCGAGCAAGCTCGCTCCTACAGGAACTCCATACCCCGCGCTCTGGCTCTGGCTTGAGAAGTCTTCCAGAAAAACATCCGCACGCTCCGAACGCCCCGTTCAGGAGGCCTCGTTGAAGCGGAGTTTCAGGGGTTGAGCGACATGGATGTCGCGAGAGCGATGTCGGGCCAGGGATGGCCCGTCAGCGCGTGCCCCTGAAACTCCGCTTCAACGAGGGAATTTTTCGCCCCAAGCGAAAAACCGGATGTCCGGGGCAAGACCTTTGCCTCCTTTGGGGCGTTTGCCAAAGGAGGTCGCCCGAGGGGGCGAAACAGGAAGTTTGCGCGCACGCCGAAGCGACGCGGGAAACCAAGGCGCGAGGCAGACTCATCGCGGACAAAGTCCGCTCCTACGAACAGGCACCGTGCCGCAGCAAGCTCGCTCCTACAAAAGAAAAAGCGGAGCCCCATGCGAGGCTCCGCTTTTCGTTGTGCCGGGAGAATTACTTGCCGGCAGTCAGCGCGCTGTAGCTGGTCATCAGATTCCGATAATCCGGAATGTGATTCGAGCACAGCGCCGCCAGCCCTTCGATGTCGTTGCGCCAGTCGCGGTGCAGCTCACAGGCCACGCCGAACCAGGTCATCAGCTGCGCGCCAGCCGCTTCCATCCGGCGCCAGGCCGCATCGCGGGTCATCTCGTTGAAGGTGCCGGACGCATCCGCCACCACGAACACATCGAAACCTTCCGCCAGGGCCGACAGCGCCGGGAACGCCACACAGACCTCGGTCACCACGCCGGCGATGATCAGCTGCTTCTTGCCGGTGGCCTTCACCGCTTTCACGAAGTCCTCGTTGTCCCAGGCGTTGATCTGGCCGGGGCGGGCAATATAGGGCGCGTCCGGGAACTGCGCTTTCAGCTCGGGAACCAGCGGGCCGTTGGGGCCGGTTTCGAAGCTGGTGGTGAGGATGGTCGGCAGGTTGAAGAACTTGGCCAGGTCACCCAGGGCGAGGACGTTGTTCTTGAACTTGTCCGGATCGATGTCGCGGACCAGTGAGAGCAGACCGGCCTGGTGATCGACCAGCAGTACGGCGGCATTGTCTTTGTCCAGGCGGTTGTAGGTGGCGTTGGTCATGGTGAAATCCTCGATTTGCTTTCAGTGGGACCGGCGTTGCCGGGAAGTGGTCTTGCAGTGCGTCACTGCATGGGAAGAGAGATTAATTTCGACACCATTGCTCCACCAGACGGCAAAAATCGCCTCTAGCGTTCCATTTACAGAACGATAAACACATGGAGCGCCGCTGGGGATTCGGGCTAGCCCGCGTGCCGCCAGGTCGAATGGTGTTCCTCATGGAAGAACTGGCGTTGCCAGCTCAAGGGCGTGACGCCTTCGATGCGGTAGAAGATCCGGCAGAAATGCGCCTGGTCGCAGAAGCCGCATTGCAGGCCGATCTCCGCCAGCGGGAAGGCTGATTCGCGCATCAGTTGCTTGGCCTTCTCCACACGCAGCATGCGCATCCATGCCTGGGGCGAGTGGCCGGTGGCGACCTTGAACTTGCGGGTGAAATCGCTGCGCGATAGGGCGCAGGCGGCGGCCAGGTCGCTCACCGCGATGCCGCTGTCCAGATGCTTGAGCAGCAAGGCCTGAGCACGCTCGCGCTGCCAGGGCGCAAGATCACGCTTTGGCGCGTCCACTGGCATCTGGCCGATCAGTCTCTGAAGCATGCTGTCCCTCCCCTGCGGTCTGGTGGCCATTTTTTGTGGGCGCAGGGGCGGCGGCGAGTTAAAGCTGGTTAAACGGCATTAACCCGTGGGAGCGAAAAAGCGGCGGATCGAAGGCCGGGATGCGGATTTTCCATCGCCCGCGTAGTCGCTCGCGATCAGCGCGGAAGCTCCCGACTGACGCTCGCCAAGCCTTGTCCGGCGTGGTTTGCGAGGCAAGGCAGCACGCAACGCCGTACCCCCGAAAGGCGATGCCGGGGCGAACGCGGCGTTAATCGTTATTAAGCAAACTGCCCGAAGCAGGCTGCCTGGCGCAGGATGGTCCAACGGCAAACCGTCGTTTACCCTGCATGTCATTCACGAAAAGAATGGCCAATCGACCGCAGAGTCGATGGACATGTGCCACCAGGTCCAGCACCTGGGCCGGCGCGGAACCTGCCCCAGCGTGCGAAAGCGACGACCAGACGATGACTCCCGAGCCCGTGGCGACGGTCGAAACCGTGCTTCATTTCGGCCCCTACCAGATATTTCCCACCTCACGCATGATCCTCGAGGCCGGCCGCCCGCTGCGCCTGGGCCAGCGTGCACTGGACATCCTTTTGGCGCTGCTGGAGCGCGCCGGCCAGGTGGTGAGCAAGGGCGAACTGCTGGCTCGCGCCTGGCCCGGCCAGGACATCGACGAAGGCAACCTGCGGGTGCACATGACCGCCCTGCGCAAAGCGCTGGGCGACGGCCAGAACGGCCGGCGCTTCATCGTCACGGTGGCGCTGCGCGGCTACAGCTTCGTCGAGCCGCTGACCATCTCAGCGCAGTCAACGCCCGCCCCGGGCGACGTGCAGTCGGCGGACCACAACCTGCCGCCCCGGCGCAATCGCCTACTGGGCCGCGAGGCGGAGTTGGAGCGCCTGGTCGCCGAGTTGCCGCGACGCCGCTGCATCAGCCTGGTAGGCAGCGGCGGCATCGGCAAGACCAGCCTCGCCCTGCAGGCCGCCGAGCGCTTCATCGGCCGGTATCCCCATGGCATTCGCATGCTCGACCTCACCCCGTTGCAGGACGCCCGGCCGCTGAACAGCACCCTCGCCTGCGCGCTGGGCATTCCGGGGCTGGCGGGCGAATCGCTGGAGCATATCTGCGCCCAGGTCGCTGACCGCCAGATGCTGCTGCTCATCGACAATTGCGAGCACCTGGTCGAGGCCGCCGCGCATCTGGTGGAATGCCTGCTGCGCCACGCGCCGCAGATCCACATCCTCGTCACCAGCCGCGAAAGCCTGCGCGCCACCGGCGAGCACATCCTGCCGCTGCGGCCACTCAGTTGCCCGCCTGCGCAGGTCGGCAGCGTCGAAGACGCCCTCGCCTACCCCGCCGTAGCGCTGCTCATCGAGCGTACCCGCGAGACCCACGAGGACTTCGAATTCCGCGCCGAAGACCTGCCCCGGGTTGGCGAAATCTGCCGGCGCTTGGAGGGCATTCCGCTGGCCCTGGAACTGGCAGCCGGCCACCTGGGCCAGGCCGATGGCAGCATCGATGCGCTGCTGCAGGGTGGCTACCTGGACCTTCCGCTGCAGTCCGATGAATCCCCCAGCCGCCACGAACACCTGCGCGCGATGCTCGACTGGAGCTACGCGCTGCTGGGCCCGGCAGAGCAGTCCTGCCTGCGCCGCCTCAGCGTCTTTCGCGGCAGCTTCACGCTGGACTCCATCGCCGCCGTCCTCGGCCAGCCGACGGACCTCGGCGCGGCCTTCCTGCTGGTGAACCACCTGACCGCCAAGTCGCTGCTGACCACCGAGATTCGCAGCGACGAAGTCACCTACCGGCTGCTCGAACCGACCCGTCTCTACGCACTGGAGAAACTCCAGTGCGCCGGTGAACTGCACGAGGCCCGCGAGCGCCATCTGGAGCTCTGCCAGCGTGCGATGCAGGCCGCGCAGAACGAATGGGAAAGGTCGGCCTCCCAGGGCTGGCTGAAACAGCATTCACCGTGGCTCGCGGATGTCCGCGCCGCCCTCGACTGGGGCCTCCACGTTGAAGTCCGGCACAGCCTGGCGATCCATCTCGCCGCCAGCTCGTCGCCGCTCTGGCAGGAGCTGTCGCTGCTACACGAATACGGCCCCTACGTGAGCGCCGCGCTCGGCCTGCTCAGCGCCGAATCCACTTCGTCGCTGCAACTGGCCATGCGCCTGGAACTGGCGCTGGGCAATACGACCTACCACGACGTGCGCGACAGCCAGGCGAACGAAGCCTTCCAGAACGCACGCTTCCTCGCCCGCCAGATCGGCGACCGCAACGGCGAACTGACGGCTCTGTCCGGTGGCCTGGCAGTGCTCCTGTGGGCCGGCCAGTATCAGCAGGCGGCCGAGCAGAGCCTGCATTTCGACCGGCTGAGCGACGGCCACGGCGAGATGCTCGCCACCAGCGCCCTGCGCCTGAAGGTGCTGGCGTTGCACTACTCGGGGAGTCAGGTGCACGCCCAGGCCGTCGGCGAAGCAGTGCTGCAGCGTCTGGAGCAGCAGCGCCGGGCCAATCGCTTCGCCCCGTGCCTGGGCGTGCAGTACGACCAGCAGGTCGCCTCCCTCGCCACCCAGGCACGCACGCTGTGGCTGCGCGGCCTGCCCGAGCAGGCGGAGCGCATGGCGACACAGGCCATCGAGCTGGCCTGCGAGATGAATCACAGCGCCTCCATCGCCTACAGCCTGGCCGTGGCTGGCTGCGTCATCGCCTTCTACAACGGCGAGTTCGACAAGGCCCGCCAACGCGTGCGGCAGATGATCGAAGTCGCCGAGCGCCATCGCGTCCCGCTATTCACCGATTGGGCGAGGCATTACGCGTGGGCCATGCAGCTCGACGAAGCGGCCAGCGCCGCAACGCCCGCCGTCGGCCTGGTGCGCGACATAGTGCAGACCCTCGGCGGGCGCACCCTTCCCGCCGACCAGGCGCAGCTGATGCGCGCACGCACTGGCGCGGCAGGCTGGTGCGCGCCGGAAATCCTGCGCAACGAGGCTGTGGCCCTGCTGCAGCGCGGCGACCGCGAATCCCTCCTTGGCGCCGAAACCCTGCTGGCCCGCGCTCTGGTGCTGGCGCAGGAGCAAGGCGCGCAGGCCTGGGAGCTGCGCTCGGCCACTTGCCTGGCGGAGCTCTGGAACGCTCAGGGTAAACAGGAACCGGCGCACCAACTGCTGGCCCCGATCTACCAGCGCTTCACCGAGGGCTTCGACTTACCGGACCAGCGCCGGGCTCGCCGGTGCCTTGAGGTCGTCAACGGACGCTGACGATGGCACCGCCACTGCGGTGTTCACAGACGAGGGCTCCGGCAGGTCGACAGCAAAGCCGTTTTCGTAAGAGCGGAGCTTCTCCGCGATCCTCCGGCAAGGCTCGCGTCAGGACGACCCGCCGGCAGGCTCGCCCCTGCAAAAAAGTCGGAAGCAAGGCTGCGCCGCATTCCCTATTCCCAAGCTCGCGCTCGCCGCCTACAATTGCGATTAATTCTTATCCGCAAAAATCCGACAGGGAGTTCGTGGTGTCCGGAGTTCTGCCGCCCTCGCCGCTGCACCAGCAGATGGACAGCCTCTACCGCGACCACAGTGGCTGGCTCACTGGCTGGCTGCGCAAGCGCCTGGTCGACCGCGATAAAGCCGCGGACATCACCCACGACACCTTCCTGCGCCTGCTCACCGGCACCGTCGCTCATCCGCTGCGCGAGCCCCGGCACTTCCTCGCCACAGTAGCCAAGCGGGTGATGATCGACCACCTGCGCAGGCGCAGTCTGGAACAGGCCTATCTGCAAGCCCTGGCCCTCGAGCCGGAACTGCTGGCCTGCTCACCCGAACAGCAACTGCTGGTACTGGAAACCCTGCTGCAGCTCGACGCCATGCTCGACGGCCTGGGCTACAAGGTGCGCCAGGCGTTCCTGCTTGCCCAGCTCGACGGGCTGGGTTACGCGCAGATCGCCCAGCGCCTCGGTGTCTCGGTCAGCTCGGTCACCAAGTACATGGCCAAGGCCACCGAGCAATGCCTGCTGTTCGCCCTGGACGCCGAAGCATGAACGCCGCGAAGCAAAGACTGGCCCTGCGCGACGCCGCGCACTGGCACGCGCGCCTCGGCGCTGCGCCAGGCTGCGCGAAAACTCAGAACCAGTGGCACGCCTGGCACCAGCAGGACACGCTGCACCAGTGGGCCTGGCAGCGCCTGCAGAACTTCCAGGCGGAACTCCAGGGGCTCCCCGGGCCGTTGGCGCGGCACACGCTGCTGGCAGGCGAGCCGCGCCTGGATCGGCGCACCGTGCTCAAGGGCCTGCTGCTGGGTGTCGGCAGCGCTGGCGTTGCCTGGTCCGGCTACCGGCAGATGCCGGTGTGGATGGCCGATGTGCGCACGCGTACCGGCGAGCGCCGCAACCTGACCCTCGACGACGGCACACGGATCGCCCTGAATACAGCCAGCGCCGTGGACATCCGCTACGACGCCGGCCAGCGCCTGATCATCCTGCGCGCCGGTGAAATCTGGCTGCAGACGGCCAAGGATCCGCGCCCGCTGAAGGTCCGCAGCGCCCAGGGCGAGATGCGTGCCCTGGGCACGCGCTTCAGCGTTCGCCAGTACGACGACCACACACAACTGGACGTCTTCGAGCACGCCGTCGCCGTGCGCAATGATCCGACTCGCGCCGAATTCATCGTGCAGGCCGGCGACCGCCTCGACTTCGGCAACGGCCCCTTGCCACAACCGCACCCGGTCCTGGAAAACCAGGCCGAATGGCGTAACGGTCGCCTGGTGATCGACGACTGGAGCCTGAAGCATGCACTGGTCGAACTGCAGCGCTATCGGCCTGGATTCATCCAGTGCTCGCCGGAAGTGGCCGGCCTGCGGCTCTCCGGCGCCTTCCCGCTGGACGACACCGACCGCGCGCTGGCCGCCATCGCCCAGGCGCTGCCGGTTCGGCTCGAGACGCGCACGCGCTTCTGGGTCCGCGTGCAACCTCGCGGCTGACGCACGGCCGAACCTTTTCGAAAAATATTCTCATTGCCGATTGTCGATTTGCATCTGCTCGCACGACTCCTTCTGCAAAACAGCCTCAAGGCATCCGAAGGAGTCTTCATGTTCCGCGCCACCCGCCCCCTTTTCCGCAGCGTGCCCCAGCCCCGCAAACCGCTGGCCATCGCCATCCTCGGCGCCAGCCTGACCTTGCAGGTCGGCCTCTTCCAACCCCTGCTGAACGCCGGCAGCCAGGCCAGCGCGGAATCCGCCGCGCGCCAGTACGCCATCGAGCCGGGCCCGCTGGGCGCTGTGCTCAGCCGCTTCGCCAGCGAATCGGGCATCGTGCTGTCGTTCGACGCCGGCCTCACCAGCGGCAAGCAAAGCCAGGGCCTTCGCGGCAGCTACACGCTGGAGCAGGGATTCGCCCAGTTGCTCGCTGGCCGCGGGCTGAAGGTGATGCGCAGTGACTCAGGGGATTACCTGCTCACCCCGCGCGGCAGCGATGACGTGCTGGAAATGGACGCCACCGACATCACCGGGCAGCAGCTGGGCGAAACCACCGAGGGCACCGGCTCCTACACCACCGGCCGCTCCAGCACCGCGACGAAGATGAACCTGTCCCTGCGCGAGACGCCGCAGTCGGTCAGCGTGATGACCCGCCAGCGCATGGACGACCAGAACCTCGCCAGCCTGCCCGAAGTACTGGAACAGACACCCGGCATCACCGTGCAGAACCTGGGCAGCGAGCGCTTCAACATCTACTCGCGGGGCTACTCGGTCGACAACTTCCAGTTCGACGGCATCCCCACCACGCTGGATATCGTCAGCCAGGTTTCGGCCCAGAGCCTGGCCGACATGGCGATCTACGACCGCGTGGAAGTACTGCGCGGCGCCACCGGCCTGATGACCGGCGCGGGCGACCCGTCGGCAACCATCAACATGGTGCGCAAGCGCCCCACGCAGCAGTTCCAGGGGCACATCAGCGGCGGCCTCGGCTCGTGGAACAAGTACCGCGGCGAGGTCGACCTGTCCGGCCCGCTCACCCCCACCGGCAACATCCGCGGCCGCAGCGTGCTGGCCTACCAGCAGAACGACAGCTTCATGGACCACTACCACCAGGAGCGCGAGGTCTACTACGGCATCCTCGAAGCCGACCTGACCGACAGCACCCTGCTGACCGTTGGCATGGACTACCAGAAGAACAAGCCCGAGGGTTCCTCCTCCGTAGCCTTCCCGCTGTTCTACAGCAACGGCGAGCAGACCGACTTCTCGCGCTCCACCAACAGTGCGGCGCGCTGGAGCTCCAACGAGCAGAACACCCTCAACAGCTTCTTCAGCCTGGAGCAGAAGCTCGCCCACGACTGGTCGCTGAAGGCCTCGCTGAACCAGATGTACATCGACCGCAGCGACTACGAACTGGCCACCGCCAGCTGGGGCTTCCCCAACAAGGCCAGCGGCGAAGGCGTGCGCCTGTATGGCGGCGCCGGCAGTACCTGGCAGAAGCAGACCGGCGTCGACCTCCAGGCCAAGGGCCCGTTCGAGCTGTTCGGCCGCGAGCATGAAGCCATCGTCGGCTACAACTATTCCAAGTACGAGAACCGCCACAGCCCCCTGCGCGGCACTGCCGTCGAAGGCCGCTACGTCAACTTCTACACCTGGGACAACTACACCGCGAAACCCAACACCTCGCTGGGCAAGCTCTACGACGGTGACACCACCATTTACCAGCGCGGCACCTATTTCGCGACCCGCCTGCGTCCCACCGACGACCTCTCGGTGATCCTCGGCGCGCGCAGCAGCGACTACGACTACACCTACGACCTGAGCTACGCGCTGACGCCGGCCTCGAACCGCCTCACCAAATACAAGGAAAGCGGCGTAGTCACGCCCTATGCCGGGGTGGTCTACGACCTCAACGACATCCACTCCGTCTACGCCAGCTACACCAGCATCTTCAAGCCGCAGAGCGTGCGCGACCGCGACGGTGCCACGCTGAAACCGCGCGAGGGCGACAACTACGAAGTCGGTTTCAAGAGCGAGTACTTCGGCGGGCGCCTGAACACCAGCGTCGCAGCCTTCGTCATCAAGCAGGACAACCTGGCCGAGGTGGACCCCGGCCAGGTCGTGCCGGGCACCACCACCGCGGCCTATCGCGCGGTAAACGGCGCCACCACCAAAGGTTTCGAGATGGAGCTGCAGGGCGAACTGCTGCCCGACTGGAACCTCAGCGCCAGCTACAACCACAGCATCACCAAGGACGCCGACGGCGAGCGCATCAACACCGTCAGCCCGGCCAATACAGTCAAGCTGTGGAGCACCTACCGCCTGCCCGGCGAGCTGGATCGACTCACCGTCGGCGGCGGCATGAACTGGCAGAGCGGCATCCACTTCACCGCCACACCGAGCGGCCTGCCGGGCACGGTGAAAGCCAAGCAGGACGACTACGCGGTGTTCGACCTGATGGCCCGCTACCAGGTAACGGACCAGCTTTCCGCCACGCTCAACGTCAACAACCTGTTCGACGAGAAGTACCTGAGCGCGCTCGACACCACTTTCTACAGCGGCTACTACGGCGACCCCCGCAACGTCATGCTCAGCACCCGCTACGACTTCTGAGAGCTGCGCTGCGTCCTGCCTGCCGGCATCGCTTCGCGAGCTGGCGGAAGTCAGCTTGACATTAAAGTTAACTTTAAACTTAGGGTAACCCTCGACAGCCGCCCGGCCATCACGCCGGGCGGTTCCACCAGGGTCACCAGAAGGTCAAGCAGATGAAGGCGAAGTTCAAGGAAGTCGAGTTCGGCTCGCACAGCGTTGAAGTGATCGAAGGCGGCTACTACGACCGCTACCGGATGAACCCGGACCTGGACCAGGTGGCGAAGGACCCCGCCGCCGGCAACATCGACTACTTCCGGCGCATTCCCAAGCAACTGGTCGCCTCGCGCGTCGGGCCGACCTGGGCACCTAACTTCTACTACCGCACCAGCAGCATCCAACTGCTGTTCCTGGCGCCCATCGATCGCTTGCGCGCGACGCTACCGGCGCCGCTGGAGCCTCTGCGCGCCCTGCCCGGCCACGGACTGGTGGCGCTCACCTTCTTCTCCTACTCGGTGTGTGACAACGATCCGTATGACGAGGTCTCGGTCGCCATCGTCATCCGCAGGCCAGGCGCCACCGGCAGCCACGCCCTCGAACTGCTCGACTCGATGCGCCGGCGCAGCTTCGTCGCCCATGTGCTGGCCTTGCCAGTCTCCACCGAGATCGCGCGGGTACGCGGGGTGCACGGCTACCAGTTGCCCAAGTGGCGCACCGGCATCCAGGTGAGGATCGACAGCGAAGTGGCCGCCAGCATCCAGGGGCCCGACAACAAACCAGACCTGAGCCTGAAGGCCCCGCTGCCGCCAATGAAGATCGTCGCCCCGCAATCGCGCCTGGGCACCACCACCATGGTCCATCAGGTCGATGGCCGCTGGCAGCAGACCCGTGTGCAGAGCAATACCCTTGCCTATGCGCAGAGGCTCCTGCCCCGCAATGTCCAGTTCACCCGCCATGGCGGCCCGCTCAGCCAGTTATTGGATGGCCTGGGGGCATCGCGCATCCTGCGCCTGGATGTGGTGAAGGACGCGCAGATCGTCCTGCACCTGCCAATGCCACTGCAAACGCCGCACTGACGGGTGCCACCGCATCGGCAATCCAGCTAGCGGCGGTCGCCATAGGCAATGCCGCAAAGGCATGAAAAGTATTCGCCGAAGGCAATGGCGTGCGAGCAAAAGGGCGTCCTTAATGGGCGCTCTTATCGCTTAAGTGCATCGAAATTCACTTCGATATGCCGGAAAAGGAATTCCCCGGAACAACCTTCAAACCAGGGAACGGGCTGCGCAGCGTCCATCGCACCCACTCCACGACGCACCGCCCAACCTGCGCGAGACGACCATGAGCAAACGCCCGAACTTCCTGCTGATCGTCGCCGACGATCTGGGTTTCTCCGACCTCGGTGCCTTCGGCGGCGAGATCGACACACCGAACCTCGATGCCCTGGCCACGGCCGGGTTGCGGCTCACCGACTTCCATGCCGCCTCGGCCTGCTCGCCGACCCGCGCGATGCTGCTGACCGGCACCGACCACCATCTCGCCGGCATTGGTGCGATGGCCGAGTTCAGCGACGAAACCATCCGCCGCAACCCCGGCTATGAGGGCCACCTCAACCAGCGCGTGGTGAGCCTCGCCGAACTGCTGCGCGACGCCGGCTATCACACGCTGATATCGGGAAAATGGCACCTGGGCCGAACGGCGGAAACCTCGGCGGCGGCGCGCGGCTTCGAGCGCTCGTTCATCCTCGAAGGAGCGGCGCACAATCACTACGGCTGGTCGCCGGACGTGCCACCGCAGAAGATGCCGCGCTTGCTGCATGCGGTCGAAGGCACCTACCGCAACGGCCTGGAACCGCTGAGCGAACTGCCAAAGGACTTCTATTCCTCCGACGCCTTCACCGACCGCCTGCTCGACTACCTGAGCGAACGCCCGGCGGACGATCACCGGCCTTTCTTCGCCTACCTGCCATTCTCGGCTCCGCACTTTCCGTTGCAGGCGCCGGACGACCTGATCGCCAAGTACAAGGGCCGTTACGACGGCGGCCCCGACGTTCTGCGCGAGCAACGCCTTGCCCGGCTCAAGGAACTGGGGCTGATCGACGAAGGGGTCGAAGCTCATCCGGTAGTGGCGGACACGCCCAACTGGCATGAGTTGGACGAAAGCGGCCGGCAGCAATCCGCCCGCGCCATGGAGGTCTACGCCGCCATGGTCGATCGTCTGGACTGGAACGTCGGCCGGGTCGTCGAGCGCCTGCGGGCCAGCGGCGAGCTGGACGACACGCTGATCCTCTTCCTTTCCGACAATGGCGCCGAAGGTGCCGCGCTGGAGGCATTGCCCATCGTCGGCAAACGCGCCCAGCGCTTCATCGGCAAGCACTACGACAACAGCCTGGAGAACGTCGGGCGGGCCAATTCCTATGTCTGGTACGGCCCGCGCTGGGCCCAGGCGGCCACCGCCCCTTCACGCCAATTCAAACTGTTCACCAGCCAGGGCGGCATTCGCGTACCTGCCTTCATCACCTGGCCGGGGCTGCGCCTGCAGGGCACCATCAGCCATGCCTTCGCCACGGTGATGGACATCGTGCCGACCCTGCTCGAGCTGGCCGGAACCCGCCATCCGGGCAGCCACTACCAGGGTCGCGAAGTATTGCCGATTCGTGGCCGCTCGCTGCTGGCCTACCTGCAGGGCGAAGAGGCCGAGCCGCACGGGCAGGACGAAACCACCGGGTGGGAATTGTTCCGCGCCCGCGCCGTCCGCCAGGGCAGCTGGAAGGCGCTGTACATTCCCAAGCCGGACGGCCCCGGCCGCTGGCAACTCTACGACCTCACGCGCGACCCCGGCGAAATCCACGACCTGGCGGAGCGGGAGCCGGAGCGCCTGCGCGCTCTGGTGGAGCAATGGCAACGCTACGTCGACGAAACCGGCGTGCTCGACTTCAGCTTCGCCGGCCGCCTGCTGCGCGAACTGGGGCGCGGCCTGCTGCGCATCTTCACGCGCCAGCCAAGAACCCTGTGAGCGAAGCCGATTCGGCCATCGACAGGCGGGGACTGCACGGCCCTGCCCTCCGGGCATATTTCCCATGCCGGCAAAGCATCGCAGCGAGGGCGCCTGTCATCAGCCCACGCGCCGTCGCAGCGAGCGGGAAGCGCGTTACTTCTTAGTCATTTCGGTTATTTAAATAACAAAAACAATTCCTTCATGAGCTAAATAAAACTCGCCATGATGGCGCTCCGAACGCCGCAAACGACCGTCGCAGACCGGCGCCGGGCCGTTGCCAGCCGAGTAGCGCACATGCACGCCGACACCATCGCCACCTGGGCCCAGGTCATTGCCCGCGCCTTGCAGGCCAATGGACACGATCCCAGCCCCCTGCTGCGCACCGCCGGCATCGACCAGGCACAGTTGCAGGATGCCAACCTGCGCATTCCCCTGGAGCGCATGAGTGCCCTCTGGCGTGCTGTCGAGCGCACCACGGGCAACCCGGCATTCGGCCTGGAGGTGGCCGCACACAGCCTGCCCACGGATTTCCACGGCCTGCTGTTCGCCCTGCAGAGCAGCGCCACCGTCGGCGAGGCGCTGGAGCGCGTGGTGCGGTTTTCCCCCGTTGTAAGCACGTCCGGCCAGGTCAGCCTGGAACGCGGCAACGGCGTCTGCCGGCTTGTGTACCGACGCATTCCCCGCGCCCAGGTGGAACAGATGGCCACCGAGGCGCTGCTCGCTTCCGGGCTACGGCATGCCACTCCGATCTGGGGCCTGGGCGTGGTGCGTTGCGTGCATCTGGCGCGGCCCCGCCCCATCGACGCCGACGCCTGGGAAGCGCGTTTCGGCCAGCGCCTGGTCTTCGATGCTGCACACAACGCCGTGGACTACGACCCGGCGCTACTGGAAATCCCGCTGCGCAGCGGTAACCGCGAGCTGGCGCAGATCCTCGATGGCAGCCTCAACAGCTACCTCAAGCGCCTGTCCGGCCACGACCTGCCCGAGCAGGTCCGCCAATCCATCGTGCGCCAACTGCCCAGCGGCGAAGTCCAGCAGGGGCTGGTCGCCGAGGAACTGGGCATGAGCACGCGCAACCTGCATCGCCACCTGCTGCGTCATGCCACCAGTTTCACCGAGCTCCTGGAGGAAACACGCCGTGAACTGGCGTTCGCGCACCTGCGCCAGCCTCACTGCTCGGTCAACGAAGTCTGCTACCGGCTGGGCTTCAACGAGCCCAGCAGCTTCAACCGCGCATTCCGCCGCTGGACCGGCCAGAGCCCAGGGCAATGGCGCCAGGGCGAACTGGGCCTGGCCGAGTCACCGCCTGCCATCCGGCCAACCGGTGGCTTCGCCCTGGCCCTGTGAGACCGGTATCTGTCTGCGGCGGACCATGGATTGTCCGCCAAAGCCCATCGTCTTCGAGCGCGCTTGCCTAGCATCGGCGACCAGAGGGGTGACCAGCCCCCGCTCCGCCGACTTCCAGCCGTGCGTGCCACGGCCCTGCTGCAAGGACAAGCCATGCATAGACTCCCTTCGAGCGCCAGCCGCACCGGCCTGGCGCTGCACCCACTGACCCTGGCGCTGCTGCTGGCCGCTGGCAATGCCGCCGCCGATGAGCAGAGCGCCGTCGGCAACGACGGCCAAGCCGTTACCGATGCCCTGCAGACGGTCACCGTGACCGCCCGCCGCCGCGAGGAAAACGCCCAGGACGTGCCGACACCGATCACCACACTCAGCGGCGACACCCTCGACAAACAGCGCATCTACAAGATCCAGGACCTGCAGCAGGCATTGCCCAGCGTGAACGTCGCCTACATCCACGCGCGCCAGTCGAGCCTGGCCGTGCGCGGCATCGGCAACAACCCGGCCAGCGACGGCCTGGAAGGTTCCGCCGGGATCTACCTGGACAACGTCTACCTCGGCCGCCCCGGCATGGCCGTGTTCGACCTGATGGACATCGAGCAACTCGACCTGCTGCGCGGCCCGCAGGGCACCCTGTTCGGCAAGAACACCACCGCTGGCGTGCTGAACATCACCACGCGCAAGCCGACCTTCACCCCCGAGAGCAGCATCGAAACCTCCGGCGGCGAAAACGGCTACTTCCAGGGCAAGGGCAGTTTCTCCGGCCCGCTGACCGACACCCTCGCCGGACGCCTGTCGCTCTACCGCACCCGCGACGACGGCTACCTGAACAACCTGGCCGACGGTCGCACCCTGCTCGGCGGCGAGCGCGAGGGCATGCGCGGCCAATTGCTGTTCCAGCCCAACGACGACTTCAACCTGCGCTGGATCAACGAGTACAACAGCGAGAATTCCAGCCAGGGCAGCGGCGTGATCTATGGCGGCTCCAGCCAGTTCTGGCGCCGTGCCGCGCTGGTCGGCGCTCATCCGGTGCTGGGCAAATCCAACATCGATGGCCGGCAGAACGTCAGCGTCCACCAGAACGCCAGTTCCGTGGAGGCCAACTGGAACCTCAATGGCGGCTACAAGCTGACGTCGATCAGCGCCTACCGCTATTGGCACTTCAACCCGGCCAACGATTCGGACGAGCTGGACGTGCCGGTGATCCGCGACCTGGGCTACGAAATCCACGACCGCCAGTTCTCCCAGGAAATCCGCCTGGCTTCGCCCACCGGCGGCGCCTTCGACTACGTGGTGGGCGCCTACGCCTTCCGCCAGAGCCTGAACAACCGCTATTTCGTCGACCTCGGCCCGCTGGCCGACCTCAACCTGATCGGCGCCAACCTCAACGCGCTGAACAACGTCAGCAGCACCAGCAAGGGCTGGATCGACACTGACAGTTTCGCGCTGTTCTCCCAGGGCACCTGGCACCTGACCGACAAGCTGGACTTCACCCTCGGCCTGCGCGGCACCTATGAAGAGAAGCAGGCACAGGTGCAGCGTTATGCCCCCGAAGGCGGAGCCGCGGTCAGCGGCGTTCCGGCGGCGATCCGCGCCAGCCAGGCCGGCGCCTACGACTCCGGCGACCTCAGCCTGCACAACGCTGCGCCCTCGGCGTTGCTCAGCCTGAGCTACAAGTTCGACGACAACCTGCTCGGCTACGCCTCGTTGTCCCATGGCGAGAAATCCGGCGGGGTGAACCTCACGGTCGGCAGCGCCCCGAGCGCCGGCGCCGATTCCCTGCTGGTCGGCCCCGAGCGCGCCAACGATGCCGAACTGGGGCTCAAGCGCACTCTCTTCGACCGGCGCCTGCAGCTCAACGCCAACCTGTTCTGGACCGGCATCACCGGCTACCAGGCCACCACCTACTACCAGCCCGCGGGCTCAGTCACCGGCTACCAGGTACTCGCCAATGCCGGCGACCTGCGCTCGCGCGGCCTGGAGTTCGAGGCAACCGCACTACCGCTGCGCGGCCTGACGCTGAACTTCAACGGCTCGTTCAACGACGTCACCTACCTGTCGTTCAAGGACGCCCCCTGCCCCGCCGAGGTCAGCAGCCAGCCCGACGCACCGACCACCTGCGACCTCTCCGGCGAACGGGTGATGGGCGCCTCGCGCTGGATCGCCAACCTCAACGGCGAATACAAGTGGCAGCTGGACAACCGCTTCGAGCCCTACGTCACCGCGAGCTACGCCTACCGCTCCGAAGCGGAAGGCACGCTGGACAACTCCAGCCTGTCGAAAATCCCCGGCTACGGCCTGGCCAACTTCTCGGTGGGCCTGCGCCACGAAGTTGGCGACGGGCTGCTGGATGCCTCCCTGTGGGTGAAGAACGCCTTCGACAAGGAGTACTACCAGGCGGTCATCGCTTCCTCCAACGGCCTGTACGTGGGCTATCCGGGCCAGCCGCGTGTGACCGGCGTGACCCTGCGCTACGACTTCTGAGGTGAACATGAGCCAGACACAGATCAGCCTCGGCGCCTTCCTGATGGGCAGCGGTCACCACCTGGCCGCCTGGCGCCACCCTTTGGCCCCCACGGGAGCCCTGGACCTCGCACACTTCCGCCGCCTGGCGCAGACTGCCGAACGCGGCCTGTTCGACGCGATCTTCTTCGCCGACAACCTCGCCCTGCTTGGCAGCAATGAACTGGCCGCGCACACCACTCTTGGCGAGGTATTCGACCCGCTGATCCTGCTCGCCTCGCTGGCCTCGGTCACCGAGCGCATCGGCCTGATTTCCACGGTCTCCACCAGCTACAACGACCCCTACCTGCTGGCGCGCCGCTTCGCCTCGCTCGATCACCTGTCCGGTGGCCGCGCCGGCTGGAACCTGGTGACCTCGGCCACCGACCAGGAAGCGCAGAACTTCGGCCTCGACCAGCACTTCGAGCACGCCGACCGCTACGCCCGCGCCGAGGAATTCATCGACGTCGCACGCGGCCTGTGGGACAGCTTCGCCGACGATGCCTTCCTGCGCGACAAGCTCGGCGGGCGCTACTTCGACGCGGAAAAGCTGCGAACCCTGGCCCACCACGGCGACTACTACCGGGTGCGCGGCCCGCTGAACCAGCCGCGTTCGCCGCAGGGGCACCCGGTTCTGGTACAGGCGGGTTCGTCGGAGCCCGGCAAGGCCCTGGCCGCGCGAACCGCCGAAGTGGTGTTCACCGCCCAGCAGACGCTGGAAGACGCCCGCGCCTTCTACAGCGACCTGAAGGGACGTCTGGCTGGATATGGACGTGAAGCCCACGAGCTGAAGATCATGCCGGGCATTTCGCCCGTCATCGGGCGGACTCAGAGCGAAGCCGAGGATCTCCAGGCGGAACTGCAGGAGCTGATCGAACCGCAGCTGGGCCTTGCCCTGCTCTCAGGCATGGCGGGCGGCCTAGACCTGTCGCGCTTCCCGCTGGACGGCCCGCTGCCGGAGCTGCCGCCCAGCAACGCGATGAAAAGTAGGCAGACCCTGTTCGTCGAGTTGGCGCGCCGGGAGAACCTGACACTGCGCCAGCTCTACCTGCGGGCGGCCAGCGCACGCGGGCACTGCACGCTGGTGGGCGATCCGAAGCAGATCGCCGACCACCTGGAAGCCTGGTTCAGCGCCGGCGCCGCCGACGGCTTCAACATCATGCCGCCGCTGTTGCCCCACGGCCTGGACGGCTTCGTCGAGCTGGTGGTGCCGGAGTTGCAGAAGCGCGGGCTGTACCGCCGCGAATACCGCGGCAGCACATTGCGCGAGCACCTCGGGTTGCGCCGTCCCGAGCGTCGGTAGACAGGAGAAGCCGGCGGCGATTGCGCCGCCGGGATTACTGCTCGCGGACCAGCAGCACCGGACGCGTGCTCGCGCGCAGCACGCCCTCGGCCACGCTACCCAGCATCAGGCGCTGCACGCCGCGGCGGCCGTGGGTGCCCATGACGATGGCGTCGGCCTTGACCGCCTCAGCCTCGGCCTCAATGCGGTCGGCCACCTCCTCGCCCACGCTTTCCATGGCGACCTGCTCGAAGCTGGCGGGCACTGCGTACTCGGCAACCACTTCCCGCGCCTTGCCGAGAATGTCTTCGGCGGCCTTCAATGCAGCCGCGTGCAGCGCCTCGGTGTCGTAGTACTTGGCGTAGTAAGGCAGGTGCGCCAGAGGGCGGTCGATGACGGTGATGACGTGCAGCTCGCCACCACTCATGCGGACCAGCCGCGCGCCTTCGGCCACGGCGCGGAGCGAAACCGGACTGCCATCCACTGCTACCAGGACATGTTCATACATGGTGGGTACCTCCCAAGGATTGGTCAGCCCACCTTAACGTTGCCGGCGGGCAATCCCCTTGTGCCGCATCAATGCTTTCGCCGTGGTCCGCGCGCGCTCAGGTCGCCGCTGCGGCCACTTCGTCGCGGCAGGCGGAAGGGCTCTGCCCGGTCCAGCGCTTGAAGGCCCGGCGGAAGCCGCGCACATCACTGTAGCCAAGCGCCTCGGCGATGCGCTCGATGGGCATTTCCGGGTTGTTCAGCAGGCTCATGGCGCGCGCGTGGCGCACCTGTTCCTGCAGGGCGTCGAAGCTCAACCCGTGCTCGCTCAGGCGGCGACGCAAGGTGCGGCTGCTCATGTTCAGCTCACCGGCAACCTTGTCGATGGGGCTGCCGTTAGCCAGGTCGCGGGCGATGGCGCGCTCCACCGTTTCCAGCAGGCCGGTCTTCTGCTGCACCTGGGCGTACTCCGCCTCCAGCAGGCTGAGCGCCTGGCGCAGCGCGACCGGGTGATGGCTGGGCAACTGCACGTCCAGCCAGTGGCTGGCAATGACCACGCGGTTGTGCAGGCAGCCGAATTGCAGGTTCGGCCCGAGCAGCCGGCGGTACTCCGCCTCGTAGGCCGGCGCGGCATGGGTGAACTCGAAGCGCAGGGGCTGGAACTGGGGGCCGATCAGCGTGCGGTTGTAGACCAGCAGGCTGGCGAAGAACTCTTCCACGGCGAACACCTGGATGTCGGCGTAGGGCAACCGGCATTCGACTTCGATGAAGCTTTCCTCGGGCCCCTCGATCAGGTTGCACAGCGCTATGCCGCCGGTGGTGTGCTGGAAGCGCCGGCCCAACTCGAAAGCGTCGCGCAGGGTCTTGCAGAGGGACAGTACGTGGCCAAGCAGGCCGAGGGTACCCAGCACGTTGTGATGGCCGACCAAGAGCCCCAGGCCACGCTCGGGCAGCGCCGCGAGGGCTCGCTGGATCATCGCCACCGTCTGCCGGTAGGTGACGCGCTGCGCCGGGTCCTGCAGCTCCTCGGCGGTAAAGCCGAGCCCGCGACACAGGCGCTCGCTGCTCACTCCCTGGTCACTGGCGACTTCGGCGAGGGTCTGCAGCAGGAAAGGTGAAACCAGGGCCAGGTCGAATTGCGCGTCGATGCTTGTGCTGGGCATGTAGGCTGCTCTCGAGCGGAGGCGCCGGCGATTCTTGTCATGTGGGCGGCGCACGTTGGCCGCATCATAACGCTTTCGCAGGCTCGCCAAGAGCAGGCGTAACAGAATATTACAGACAACCTCGCGCAATGCCCCGCTGGCGCGGGCGGACGGCCCATTGCCGCCCGCCCAATGTCAACGCTGCGCCGCTCAGCTATAGACCGGCCAGTGCTCGACGATGCGCCCCCCGCGTATGGCCAGCAGGTCGCCGAACTGCAGCAGGATCGACTCGGACTGGGTCGGGCGCAGGAATATCTGGTCGTCCACTTTCAGGTTCACGGCGCTGGAGCCGTTGACCATCTCCTGGTTCGAGCTGCGCCCGTACAGGCCGTTGAACTGCAACCCCCTGGGCGACTCGGGTTCGGCCATCCAGTTGCCGCCGTAGACGAAGAAGGTCTCGCGCTGGTTGGTATCCCACCAGGAGAACAGTGCCGACTTGTCGTCCAGCGCCGGAATCCGCACCGGGCCGGTGCTCTTGATGACTGGCGTGGCGATGAAGGCTGCCGGCTGGTGGTCCACCAGCGATGGCAGGTCGTAGTGGGTCGGCTTGACCAGCGCCGAACCCACCGACACCTCGGTGCTGGTGCGTTCGTTCTCGTGCATCTTGTAGCTGGGGCTGCCGGCGGTATTGAGCGTCAGCCCCGGCTTCCACAGCGGCGCATGACGGGTGCGCGCGTAGTCGACGAAGCCGTCGTAGAGCGTCATGACCTTGGCGAAAAGCTCCTCGGAGGAGCCCAGTACCTCGGGCACGCCCATGCCGACGAAGGGGTCGTAGCCCATGAACCCGGCGAACTCCAGGTGCTGCGGGTTGGCGCCGATGATCGTGAGCATCCTGTCCAGCGTCGCGTGGTCCGCCACACCGCCACGGTGCAGGCCGACGTCCAGTTCGATGTTGATCCGCAGGCGGGTGTTGCGCCCTTGCGCCAGCGCCAGGTACTGCTGCAGGCGCTCGGGGGTGTCGAGCAGCCATTGCAGCTGTTTCGTCGGGTCGAACGGGCCGCGAAGTTCCTCGTAGAACTGCTGTGCCGAGCCGACCGGCAGTGGCTTGCCCAGCAGCAGGTCGGCATCGGGAAAGCGCTCGGCATCGTGATTGAGGAACGGCTGGTGGAACGACATCATCCGCCGAGTGCCGGCGCGCTGGGCGATGTAGTCGAGCAACTGCGGCGACGGCAGGGACTTCTCCACCACGCGCAGGTGCTTGCCGGTGCGGGCGACCGACTGCATCACCACGTCGACGTTGTGGTCCAGGCGGTCGAGGTCGATCAGCATCACCGGGCGCATCGGCCCGTGCTCGCGCAGTTCGCGGTTCAGCCGGGCGAAGTAGTCGTCGTAAGGCGCGCCGTGGTCGGACGGTCGCAGCCAGGCACCGGCGCCCGCGAGCAGAACTCCCGCCCCGGCCGCACCGACGATGAAATTGCGTCGTTTCATGGGTTGCTCTTCCTTGTCAGGCCACGCCCAGGATCGATGACAGGTGGGCATTGAGGAACTTGCCCTGCGGGTCCAGCTCGCGGCGCACTTCGGTGAATTCCTTCCAGCGCGGGTAGAGCGGTTGCAGCGTGCGCGCGTTGAGCGTGTGCAGCTTGCCCCAGTGCGGCCGGCCGGCATACTTCCAGAAGATCGGTTCGATGGCGGCGAAGAAGTTGTGGTGGTCCATGCTGTAGTGCTGGTGCACGGAGATGGAGCAACTGTCGCGGCCTTCGAACATGCTCAGCGGAATGTCATCGGCCTTCACGTAGCGGTATTCGATGGGGAACCAGGTGCGCAGGTCCTTGTCGTTGATCTTCTTCAGAATCTCGCGCAGGCAGGCCGGCCCGTGTTCCGCCGGGACCGAATATTCCATCTCGTTGAAGCGTACGTTGCGCACGTTGGCGTAGATGTCGTAGGAGTCGCCGACACGGTCGTCGAAGCTGGCGACATGGCGCAGGCTGTTGAGCAGGAAGCGCCGCGCGGCGGGGAAGTCGCTGCCGTACTTGTCGAGGTTCTCGATGATGCTGACGAACTGGTTGCCACCCTCCTCGGCCGGGTCCAGCGGCGGCGTGGCCGGGTCGGTGGTCTCGTTCAGGGCGATGGACAGCGCGTAGTCGGAATGGGTCATGACCTGCATTTCCCAGTGCTGGTTCTCGCGGGTGTTCTTCTCCACGTCCTCCAGCAATTCCTCGGTGCTGGCCACCCACTGCCGCTCGCGCAGGCGATAGGCCTGGCGGTTCTGCAGGCGCACGCGGGTGGCGATGCCAAAGGCGCCGAGGGATACCCGCGCGGCGTTGAACACCTCGGGGTGGCGCTGGGCGTCGCAGTCCAGCACCTCGCCGCTGGCGGTCACCAGTTGCAAGCCGGTGACGCGGGAGGAATAGGAGCCGAAGCCGACCCCGGTGCCGTGGGTCGAGGTGGAGATCGCCCCGGCCAGGGTCTGGTAATCGATGTCCGCCATGTTCGGCAGCGCCTGGCCGATCTCCTTCAGTGCCGGCCCCATGAGCGACATTGGCGTGCCGGCCGCGAATTCCGCCTGCAATGTGTCGGCATCGTGGCCGAGCAGGCCGTTGAAGTAGGCCAGCGAGACCAGCGTGCCGTCGGTCGGCACCAGGGCGCTGAAGGAGTGCGCCGAACCCACCGGGCGCACCTTGCCCTCGGCCAGGCGAATGACCTGTACCAGTTCGTCGAGGCTCTGCGGAGCCAGGCGCGCCGCGGGCAGGCAGCTCTGCCCGCCGGACCAGTTGCGCCAGGGTATCAGCCGCGGCGCGCGGGCCAGTTCGGCGGCCAGCGGGCTGCTCGACAGCGCCGCGAACGCGCCGGCAATGCCAGCGCTGTGCAGGAGCTGGCGACGGGTAAGATGAATAGGCATCGAAGCAACCCCGCCCTTACCGGACCGACTGGCCGGACATGAAGGAAATCAGCGCCAGGAACTCGTCCTCCGAGCACTGCATGCACATGCCCATCGGCGGCATGCCCTTGAAACCATTGATGCTGTGGTCCAGCAGGCTGTCCGCGCCCTGGGCGACCCGGGGCTGCCAGGCTTTCGCATCACCGGCCAGCGGTGCTCCCGACGCCGGGTTGGCGTGGCAGAGCTTGCAGCTGCTGTCATAGATTTTCGCCAGCGCGGGATCGGCAGGTGCCAGGGCGGCGGCGTTGCGGGTAGGCGGCGCGGCGTCATCGCCACAGCCGCCGAGCAGGCCGACCAGGGCCAGCAGGGCAACCGGCAGCCAGGCCGTTGCGGGTTTATGCATGGTGCTCCCCTTCTTCCCGCGCGCGGGAACGGCGCGGATTCTTGTTGTCATGGGCAGCCAGCAGGTTAAGTCGAGCACCGCTCGCCACCGAGGGCTTTGCCGGCCAACAAGGGGGCTCTGAGCGGACAGCGTGGCCGTTTCGGCAGTCTGTCGGTTTAAGGGTCTGTCGGTTTCAGGATGCGCAGGGTCGCTGCGGTGCAATCCTTGAACACAAGGGATGGCAAGCTTCCATACTGTCGAGGACCAGGCGCGCCCAGATGCCTGGCCGGATAATAACAATGGCGCCCCGAACAGCCACGCAGCCCGTGACGTGGCCGGTGCGCCGCAGCCGAAGGATTCCGGATCGCCGCCCATGGCAGGCATCCGCGATATCGAGGTGCGCTGAATGCCTCATGATTCGCTTCACCTGCCCCTGATCCATGATGTCCTGGAACGCCTGAAAGCCACGCCCGGCGCCCTGCTGCCAGTGCTTCATGCCATCCAGGACTGCGTCGGCTACATCCCCGACGATGCCCTCCCCGAAATCGCCCACGCCCTGAACCTCAGCGTCGCCGAGGTGCGCGGGGTGATCAGCTTCTACCACGACTTCCGCACCGCGCCCCCGGCCCGCCATACGCTGCGCCTGTGCCGCGCCGAGTCGTGCCAGAGCCGCGGCGCCGAAGCCCTCGCCGCACAACTGCGCGAACAGCTCGGGCTGGACGACCACGGCACCAGCGCCGACGGCCGCATCGCCCTGCGCCCGGTCTATTGCCTGGGCGCCTGCGCCTGCTCGCCGGCCCTGGAACTGGACGGCCGCGTGCACGCGCGCCTCACCGCCGAACGCCTGCGCGAGCTGGTGAACGGTTGCCGGGAGGACGCCGCATGTTGAAGCTGTTCATCCCTTGTGATTCGCTGGCCCGCGCGGTGGGCGCCGATGAGGTGACCGACGCCCTGGTCGCCGAAGCCGAGCGCCGCCAGATTCCGCTGGAGATCCAGCGCACTAGCTCCCGCGGCCTGTACTGGCTGGAACCGCTGGTGGAAATGGACGGCAGCGAAGGCCGCCTGGGCTTCGGTCCACTGGCGGCAGCCGATGTCCCGTCCCTCTTCGATGCGCTGGCCGACGACCCTGCACGCCACCCGCTGGCCCTGGGACTGGTGGAAGAGATTGCCTACCTGAAGACCCAGCAGCGCCTGCTCTTCGCCCGCGCCGGCATCACCCGGCCGCTGTCGCTGGACGACTACCGCGCCCATGGCGGCTTCGACGGCCTGGCCCGTGCCATTGGCATGGACGGCGCCGACGTCGTAGCCGCCGTGCTCGATTCCGGCCTGCGTGGCCGTGGCGGCGCGGCCTTCCCCGCCGGCATCAAGTGGCGCACTGTGCGTGACGCCGTCGGCCCGCAGAAATACGTTGTATGCAACGCCGACGAAGGCGACTCCGGCACCTTCGCCGACCGCATGCTGATGGAAGGCGACCCCTTCCTGCTGATCGAAGGCATGGCCATCGCCGGCCTCGCCGTCGGCGCGAGCATGGGCTACATCTACGTGCGCTCCGAGTACCCGGACGCCATCGTGACACTCAACCTCGCCCTGAGGATCGCCCGCGAAGCCGGCTACCTCGGCGAGGACGTCTGCGGCAGTGGCCGCGCCTTCGAGCTGGAAGTGCGGGTCGGCGCCGGCGCCTACATCTGCGGCGAGGAAACCGCCCTGCTGGATTCCCTGGAAGGCAAACGCGGCGTGGTCCGCGCCAAACCGCCACTGCCCGCGCTGCAGGGCCTGTTCGGCTTGCCGACGCTGGTGCACAACGTGCTTACCCTGGCCTCGGTGCCAATCATCCTGGCCAGGGGCGCGCAGTACTACCGCGACTTCGGCATGGGCCGCTCGCTGGGCACCATGCCCTTCCAGTTGGCGGGCAACATTCGCCACGGCGGGCTGGTGGAACGTGCCTTCGGCCTGACCCTGCGCGAGCTGGTGGAAGGCTACGGCGGCGGCACCGCCAGCGGCCGACCGCTGAAGGCCGCGCAGGTTGGCGGCCCGCTGGGCGCCTGGGTGCCGCCCTCGCAGTTCGACACCCCGCTGGACTACGAAGCCTTCGCCGCCGTCGGCGCCATGCTCGGCCATGGCGGCGTGGTGGTCGCCGACGACACGCTCGACATGGCGCGCATGGCACGCTTCGCCCTGCAGTTCTGCGCCGAGGAATCCTGCGGCAAGTGCACGCCCTGCCGCATCGGTTCGACACGCGGCGTGGAGGTGGTCGACCGGCTGATCGCCGCCACCGACCTCAGCGCCCGCGAGGAACAGGCGCGGCTGCTCACCGATCTCTGCGACACGATGCAATACGGCTCGCTCTGCGCCCTCGGCGGCATGACCGCCTTCCCCGTAGCCAGCGCCCTCAAGCACTTCCCCGCCGACTTCGGTCTGGCGACTTCGGAGGCCGACTCGTGATCAATTTCTTCGACCCTGCCACGTCCAGCACGAGTGACATCGACCTCGGCACCCCCGCCCGCGAGAGCGACGTGCAGGTCAGCCTGAGCATCGACGGCCGCGAAATCAGCGTCCCTGCCGGCACCTCAGTGATGCGCGCCGCCGCGCTGCTGGGCACCAGCATTCCCAAGCTCTGCGCCACCGACAGCCTGGAAGCCTTCGGCTCCTGCCGCATGTGCCTGGTGGAGATCGACGGCATGCGCGGCTACCCGGCCTCCTGCACCACGCCGGTCAGCGAGGGCATGGTGGTGCGCACGCAGACGCCGAAGCTGGCGGGCCTGCGCCGCAACGTCATGGAGCTGTACATCTCCGACCACCCGCTGGATTGCCTGACCTGCTCCGCCAACGGCAACTGCGAGTTGCAGACCGTGGCCGGCCAGGTCGGCCTGCGCGAGGTGCGCTACGGCTACGACGGCGCCAACCACCTGAAGGATGCCAAGGACGTCTCCAACCCCTACTTCGACTACGACCCGAGCAAGTGCATCGTCTGCAACCGCTGCGTGCGCGCCTGCGAGGAAACCCAGGGCACCTTCGCCCTGACCATCGAGGGGCGTGGCTTCGAGTCCCGTGTGGCGGCGGCCGGCGGCGAGAACTTCCTCGACTCCGAATGCGTCTCCTGCGGCGCCTGCGTGCAGGCCTGCCCCACCGCCACGCTGATGGAAAAGAGCGTGGTCGAAATCGGCCAGCCCGAGCGCGCCGTCATCACCACTTGCGCCTACTGCGGCGTGGGCTGCTCCTTCCGCGCCGAGATGAAGGGCAACCAGCTGGTGCGCATGGTCCCGGACAAGAACGGCCAGGCCAACCACGGCCACTCCTGCGTCAAGGGCCGCTTCGCCTGGGGCTACGCCACGCACCCGGATCGCATCACCAAGCCGATGATCCGCAAGCACATCAGCGACCCCTGGCAGGAAGTCAGCTGGGGCGAGGCCGTCACCTATGCTGCCAGCGAATTCCGCCGCATCCAGACAAAATACGGGCGCGACTCCATCGGCGGGATCACCTCCAGTCGCTGCACCAACGAAGAGACCTACCTGGTACAGAAACTGGTGCGCGCGGCGTTCGGCAACAACAACGTCGATACTTGTGCGCGGGTCTGCCACTCGCCCACCGGCTACGGCCTGAAGCAGACCCTCGGCGAGTCTGCCGGCACCCAGAGTTTCGACTCGGTAATGCAGTCCGACGTGGTGCTGGTAATGGGCGCCAACCCTACCGACGCGCACCCGGTGTTCGGCTCGCAGCTCAAGCGCCGCCTGCGCCAGGGCGCACAGCTGATCGTCATCGACCCCCGGCGCATCGACCTGGTCGACTCGCCCCACGCCCGCGCCGAGCTGCACCTGCAACTTCGCCCCGGCACCAACGTCGCCATGCTCAACGCGCTGGCCCACGTCATCGTCAGCGAAGGCCTGGTCAAGCAGGACTTCGTCGATGCACGCTGCGAGGCCAGCGACTTCATCCGCTGGCGCGATTTCGTCAGCCTGCCGGAGAACTCACCGGAAGCACTCGGCCCCGTGTGCGGCGTGCCCGCCGAGGAAATCCGCGCCGCCGCCCGCCTCTACGCCACCGGCGGCAACGCGGCGATCTACTACGGCCTGGGCGTCACCGAACACAGCCAGGGCAGCACCGCGGTGATGGGCATCGCCAACCTCGCCATGGCCACCGGCAACGTCGGCCGCGAGGGCGTCGGGGTGAACCCGCTGCGCGGGCAGAACAACGTGCAGGGCTCCTGCGACATGGGCTCCTTCCCCCACGAACTGCCCGGCTACCGGCACATTTCCAACCAGACCGTGCGCAGCCAGTTCGAACAGGCCTGGGGTGTCACCCTGCAGCCCGACCCTGGCCTGCGCATTCCCAACATGTTCGAAGCGGCGCTGGGCGGCACCTTCAAGGCGCTTTACTGCCAGGGCGAGGATATCGCCCAGAGCGACCCGAATACCCAGCACGTCACCGCAGCCCTCTCCGCCATGGAATGCGTGGTGGTGCAGGACATCTTCCTCAATGAAACCGCCAAGTTCGCCCACGTGTTCCTGCCGGGCAGCTCCTTCCTCGAGAAGGACGGCACCTTCACCAACGCCGAGCGGCGCATCTCGCGGGTACGCAAGGTGATGGAACCGCTGGGCGGCAAGGCCGACTGGGAAGCCACGGTCGCCCTGGCCAACGCCCTGGGTTACCCGATGGACTACCAGCACCCGTCGCAGATCATGGACGAGATCGCCCGCCTGACACCGACCTTCACCCGCGTCAGCTACGCCGAACTGGACCGCCACGGCAGCCTGCAATGGCCGTGCAACGACGCTGCACCCGATGGCACGCCGACCATGCACATCGAGCAGTTCGTGCGCGGCAAGGGGCGCTTCATGCTCACCGGCTACGTGCCCACGGAAGAGAAGGTCAACGCCCGCTACCCGCTGCTGCTCACCACCGGGCGCATCCTCAGCCAGTACAACGTCGGCGCCCAGACCCGGCGCACCGACAACGTCGCCTGGCACGAGGAAGATCGCCTGGAGATCCACGCCAGCGACGCCGAGAGCCGGGGCATCAACGACGGCGACTGGGTTGGCATCGGCAGCCGCGCCGGGCAGACGGTGCTGCGCGCCAAGGTCAGCGAGCGGGTAGCGCCGGGCGTGGTCTACACGACCTTCCACTTCCCCGAATCGGGCGCCAACGTGATCACCACCGACAACTCCGACTGGGCCACCAACTGCCCGGAATACAAGGTCACCGCGGTGGAAGTGGTGCGCGTGTTCCAGCCTTCGGAATGGCAGAAGCGCTACCAGGCGTTCAGCGACGAACAACGCCGCCTGCTCAAGGAGCGCCGCCATGCCCAAGCCGCCCAAGCCGCGCAAAACGAGAAAGCCGAGGTCCGTCGATGAGCGTCGAGAACCTGATCAAGATGGCCAACCAGATCGGCCAGTACTTCTCCACCGAGTCGGACCACGAGCTGGCGGTGCGCGGCGTGCAGCAACACCTGCAGAACTTCTGGACACCCGCCATGCGCCGCGAAATCAAGGCCTGGCATGAGCAGAATCCGGGCGATGAACTGCATCCCCTGGTGCGAGCGGCACTGGCAGAGGCGACCGCACAGGTTTAGCCGAAGCCCGGTGCGCGGACCGGGCTGCTGGCACGGCCTCAGGCGTGCTTGCCCGACGCGGTCTCCGCTGGGACCGCGTACTGCGGTTTGAGCTTGCCGTCCTGGTCGAGCAGCCAGGCGTCCATGATCTCGCGCACCACCGGCCCGGCCACGCGGCCGCCGGCCTCGCCGTTCTCGATGGTCACCGAGACCACGATGGACGGATCGCTGGCCGGGGCGAAGCCGACGAACAAGGCGTTGTCGCGGTGGCGCTCCTGGGTTTTCAGGCGGTTGTAGCGCTCGCCCTGGCGGATCGCGACGATCTGCGCGGTGCCGCTCTTGCCGGCGATGCGGTACTGCGCGCCCTGCCCCGCGGCGCGCGCGCCACCGCCCGGATCGTGCATGACCAGTTGCATGCCGTAGTTCACCGCATCCCAGTCACGGGGATTGCTCAGGTGGATGTTGGGCATGGGATTGGCATCGACAACGTCTTCCCCGCCCACCGACTCGGCCAGTCGCGGCCGATGCCAGGCGCCCTTGCTGGCGATCAGCGAGGTCGCCTCGGCGAGTTGCAGCGGCGTCACCTGCATGTAGCCCTGGCCGATGCCGAGGATCACCGTCTCGCCGGGGAACCAGGCCTGGCGCCGGGTGGCGCGTTTCCATTCGCGGGACGGCATCAGCCCGGCGGATTCCTCGGCCATGTCGATGGAGACCTTGCTGCCGAGCCCGAAGCGGCTCAGGTAGTCGTGCATGCGGTCGATGCCGAGCTTGTGGGCGACGTCGTAGAAGTAGGTGTCGTTGGAACGCTTGATGGCCGTGTCGAGGTCGACCCAGCCATCGCCGCTGTGGTTCCAGTTGCGGTACTTGTGGTCGAAGTTGGGCAGCTGGAAGTAGCCCGGATCGAAGACCCGCGTGGCCGGCGTGATGGTGCCGGTATCAAGCCCGGCGATGGCCACCACCGGCTTGATGGTCGAGCCCGGCGAATAGAGGCCGCGCAGCGCCCGGTTGAACAGCGGCCGGTCGATGGAATCACGCAGTTCGGCGTACTGCGCCGAGCTGATGCCGTTGACGAAGAGGTTCGGGTCGAAGCTCGGGTTGCTGACCATCGCCAGCACCTGGCCGGTGTTCGGGTCCAGCGCCACCACGGAGCCACGGCGATCGCCCAGGGCCTTCTCGGCGGCGACCTGCAGGTCCACGTCAAGGCCCAGCACGATGTTCTCCCCGGCCACCGGCGCAACCTTCTTCAGCACCCGCATGACGCGGCCCTGGGCGTTGGTTTCCACTTCCTCGTAGCCCACATGACCATGCAGCTGCGATTCATAGAAGTGCTCGACGCCGGTCTTGCCGACGTACTCGGTGCCGCGGTACTCGGTGCTGTCGAGGCGGGTGGCCTCGCGCTCGTTGATCCGCCCGACAAAGCCGACCGAGTGGGCGAAATGCTCGCCGTAAGGGTAGTGACGGACGAATTCGGCATCCACATCGATGCCCGGCAGCTTGTAGCGATTGACCTCGATGAGGGCGATCTGCTCCTCGCTCAGCTCATGCAGCAGGGTGACCGGTTCGAAGGGATGGCGGCTCTTCTTCAGGGCCTTGTCACACTGCAGGCGTTGCTCGGCACTCAGGTGAAGAATATCGGTGACCTGATCGAGCACCGCCTCGGAATTGCCAGCGCGCTCGCGGGTCAGGGTGAGGTTGAAGCTGGGCAGGTTCTCGGCCAGCACCTTGCCATTGCGGTCGAAGATCAGCCCGCGCTCCGGGGGAATCGGCAGCACATGAATACGGTTGTTCTCGGAGACGGTGGCGTTGGTCGCGTAGTCGGTGACCTGGAGGAAGTACATCCTCGCCACCAGGGTCACGCTCATCAGGGCCACCAACGCGCCGCAGGCGATCAGCCGGCGGTTGACCAGCGTCGACTCCTGCTGGTGGTCCTTGAGTTTGATCGGGTCGTGCATCGGGAGATTCCAGAAGGTCCCCATCGATCCTGCGGAAAAGCGGCTCAACCACGCCGAGCGCGGGGGCTTTCCGATCGATGCGGCCTGTTTGCAGCGCAGTTGGACGGAAGAAGCCGGCAGCACCTGGCGCGGTGCAATCACGCGTCGTCTGGCAGGCCGGCGCGGCATGGTACCAGACCGACAGGCCGGATTCTGACCGGTAGTCGAGGCGTTGCCCTCGCGATCCCGGAAAGCTCGCCTGTAAGTGGAGCGCTAGCGCGAGGGCCTACCCTCTCCCTAGCCCTGGCTGGGGAGAGGGGATACGCAGGTATGGACTTCCCGGCAGAAGACGATTGCTCCCACGTAAATGGCAATGCCGGCGCCAAGCAGGAGGAGCACGCATGACCTGCTCCCGCAAGCGATGCCAACGCCTACCTCAGAGCCCGGCAACTCCCGCCCTGGCGACCTGCGCGTCCTGCTCGGCGCGAACGCCGGAAACGCCGACCGCACCCACCACCTGCCCGCCCACCAGGATCGGCACGCCGCCCTCCAGGGAGGTGAGCAGCGGCGCGCTGAGGAAGGCCGTGCGGCCGCCGTTGACCATGTTCTCGTACTCGCGGGTCTCGCGCCGGCCGATAGCCGCGCTGCGGGCCTTCTCGGTGGCGATATAGGCGCTGGCCTGGGCGCAGCCATCCAGGCGCACCAGCGCCAGCGGGTGGCCGCCGTCGTCGGCCACGGCGATGCAGACGGCCCAGCCCTGGCGCCGGGCTTCGTCGGTGGCGGCAGCGACGATGCGGGTGACGTCGATCTGGTCGAGTACGGCTTTCTGTTGCATGAAATCTCTCTTGTGAATCGGCGCGCAGCGCCAAGTGGGAAGCCTGGAAAATCAGACCACCGAGCCTTCCGGCGGCTGCTCCAGCACCGCCACAACCACCGCGCTGCCGACGATCAGCACGATGCCGACCAACGACAGCAGGCTGAGCACCTCGCCCCAGATCAGGTAGCCGAGCAGGCTCGCCCAGATGATGCTGGTGTAGGTGTAAGGCGCCAGGGTGGCCGCGTGGGCGCGGCGCACGGCGATGGTGAACAGCAGTTGGCCCAGCGTCGCCAACAGGCCGAGGGCAAGCATCAGCCCCAGGTCCGGCAGGCTCGGCGTGCTCCAGGAAAACGGCAGCGTGGCGCCGGTCACCAGCGTGCCGACCACGGTGAAATACAGCACCGTGGTGGTGGAGTCGTCGGTCTCGCGGATGCGACGTATCTGGATCATCGACAGCGCGCCGAAGAAGGCGCTGGCCACCAGCAGCGCCGGACCGGCCAGGCTGGCTTCGGCGTTGTCGGGCTTGACCACCATCAGCACGCCGAGGAAGCCGAGCACCGCCGCCAGCGCATTGCGCGGCAGCAGGCGTTCGCCCAGCAGCAGCGGCGCCAGCACTATCACCAGCAGCGCCTCGGAATAGGCGATGGAGATAGCTTCACTCAGGGGCACATAGGGCAACCCGGCGAAGAACAGCGCGGACGAACCCAGCAAAGTCACCGCACGGATGCTCTGCCCGCGCACGTCCAGCTGCCGCCAGCGCTGCACCAGCGGCCGCCCACGCAGGCAGAGCAGGAAGGCCGGCAGCACGCCGAAGGCCATGCGGAAGAAGGTCACTTCGTTGGCCGGGTATTTCAGCGCCACGACCTTGGCCAGTGCATCCACCACGGCGAAGCAGAACATCGACAACAGCATCAGGCCCACGCTGCGCATGACATGGCTGCGAGGGGCGACGAGGGTCAGCTGGGGCATGTCGTGTTCTCCTTCTTGTTCGGGGTAGATGTCCGTGGTGAATGCCGGCGCTTCAGCGCGTGCTGAAGCGGCTGGCGAGGAAGGGCGTCACCGGCACGCTGGTGACGACGTCGCTGGCCTGCTCGGCGAGCAACTGGCCGGTGATGGCGCCGAGGGTCAGACCGATGTGGCCGTGGCCGAAGTTGTAGAACACCTGCGGCAGCCGCCGGGACGGGCCGAGCACCGGCATGCTGTCCGGCACCGAGGAGCGGAAGCCCATCCACTGCGACACCGGCTCGTGCTGCAGGCGCAGGAAGCGCCGCGCGCCACGGGTCAGGCAGCGGTAGCGCGCCGGGCTCGGCAGCGCCTCCAGTCCGGCGAATTCCACCGTGCCGGCCACCCGCAGGCCCTGCGCCATGGGCGTCATGTAGAAGCCGCCGGCGCCCCAGCACACCGGGCGATTGAGCACCTGCCCGGCATGGCCGAAGAGCACGTGGTAACCGCGCTCGGTGTCCTGCGGCACGGCATCGCCCAATTGGTCCACCAGCGTGCGCGACCAGGCGCCGGTGCACAGCGCCACGCGGTCGGCGGCCAGCCGCTCGCCGGTCGTCAGTTGCGCCTGCACCGCGTCCCTGCCCTGCCCGGCCGGATCGATGCCCAGCAGCTCGCCGCGACGGAACTCGCCGCCCATGGAAACGAAACGCTCGAACAGGCGCATGCTCAGCGCGTACGGATCAAGCGTGCGGCTCACGCCCGGCAGCTCCACCGCGCAGCTGGCGCGGGCGTTGAGCGCCGGCTCCAGCTCGCGCAACTCGCCGCCTTCGACGAAGCGGATCGGCACCTCGAAGCGCCGGTGGTAATCCACCATGGCCTGGGCGTCACTGCGTTCATGCTCCTCGAAGATATACAGCGAGCCATCGTGGCGGATCAGGTCATTGGCGCCGGCCGCATCGAACAACCCCTGCCACGCCTCCATGCAAGGGCGCAGCAGGGTATTGAGATCGTGGCCGATGGCTTCGACGCGATCACGCCGCGAGGCTGCCAGGAACCGCAGCAGCCACGGCGCAATGCGTGGCAGATAGGCCGGGCGGATCGCCAGCGGGCTGTCCGGGCGCAGCAGCATGCCCGGCGCCTTGCGCCAGATACCGGGCGTGGCCACCGGCTCCACCGAGTAGGTGGCGAAGGTGCACGCGTTGCCGAATGACGTGGCCAGGCCCGGCGGATTGCGGTCCAGCAGGGTCACGCGGAAGTCGCGGCGTTGCAGTTGCAGCGCGGTGGCCAGGCCGACCACGCCGGCGCCAACCACCAGGGCGTGGCGGCGCAGGTCGTTGGGCTGGGTCATTTGCCGCTCATCACTCGGGTCCACAGGCGGGTGCTCATGCGCATCCCGGAGGGCGACAGGGTCTTGATCGGGAACAGGGTGTCGAGCACTTCCTGCGGCGGATAGACGGCCGGATTCGCAAGCAGTTCCGGTTTCACGTACTGGCTCGCGGCGGCGTTGCCGTTGGGGTACTGAACGGCGTTGGTAATGTTGGCGATTACCTCGGGTTGCAGCAGGTAGTTCATGTAGGCGTAGGCGTTGTCCAGGTGCGGCGCGCCCTTGGGAATGGTCACGGTGTCCACGGCGATGGTGCTGCCTTCGCGCGGCAGGCTGTAGCCGATCTTCACGCCGTTGCCGGCCTGCTGGGCGGTGGTCATGGCCTGCAGCACGTCGCCGCTGAAGCCGATGGCGACGCAGATGTTGCCGTTGGCCAGGTCGCTGACGTACTTGGACTGGTGGAAGTAGCGAATCGACGGGCGGATCGCCTGCAGCGCCGCCTCGGCCGCCTTGAAGTCGTCCGGGTTCTGGCTCGCCGGGTCGCGGCCGAGCACCTTGAGGGTGATGGGCACCATCTGGGTGGCGTTGTCGATCACCGCGATGCCGCACTGGGCGAGTTTCTCCGCGTTCTTCGGGTCGAACAGCAGCTGCCAGCTGCGGGTGACATCGGTGTTGCCGAAGATGGCCTTGATCCTGTCCTCGTTGTAGCCGATGCCCACGGTCACCCAGAGGTAGGGAATGGCGTAGCGGTTACCCGGATCGCTGACCTCGAGGATCTTCATCAGCTTGGGGTCGAGATTGTTCCAGTTGGGCAGCTTGCTCTTGTCCAGTTCCTGGATGGCGCCGGCCTTGATCAGCCGCGGCAGGAAGTGGTTGGACGGGCTGGCCAGATCGTAGCCGCTGGCGCCGGTCATCAGCTTGGCTTCGGTGGTCTCGTTGCTGTCCACCAGGTCGTAGGTGGTCTGGATGCCGGTCTGCTTGGTGAAGTTCGCCAGGGTGTCGTCGGCGATGTAGCTGCTCCAGTTGGCGATGGTGACGGTCGGCGCCGCCTGGGCCCCTGCGGCCAGGGTGAGGCCCGCCAGCGTCAGGCTGGCCAGTGTCGTGGATCGGTTGATCATGCTGCCCTCGGTTTTTGTTTTTGCAGTTGGTCGTTATGGAGTGTCGTGCGTGGGTAAAGCGATGAATCAGGCCTCGGCGCGCGCGCGGCGCACTTCCCAGGCCATGCGCAGCGAGGCGCCGATATCGAAGAACGGGCTGGGCGGCAGGTAGCCGGGAGTGGCCTGCGCCAGCACATCGGCCAGCACCGGCGAGCTGTCGCCCACCGTCATTTCCACCAGCAGGCGGCCCCACAGGGTGCCGCGCGCCACGCCGGAACCGTTGCAGCCGGCCACGGCATGCAGGCCCTGGTCGACGCGGGCGAAATACGGCTCGCCGGAGCGGGTGCCGCTCAAGTGGCCGGTCCAGCTGTAGGCGATATCGGCGTCGACGATGCCGGGGAAACGCTTCTGCAAACCGATGAGATGGCGGCGACGGCGCTCGGCCAGCGCGCGGTTGTCGAGGTCGCGATGGCGGTACTCGACGGTATTGCGGATCAGCAGTCGGCGGCCAGGCAGCAGGCGCACAGTGCCGCCACCTGGCAACGGCGCGAGCACGCCCCACTGACGCTCGCCGAACAGCGCTTGCCAGCGTGGCTCATCCAGCGGGCGGGTGATGCTGGCGCTGAGTTCCAGCGGGAAGGCGCCGCTGTCGTGCAGACCGGCGCGGGCGATGAATGCGCCCAGGCAGACCAGCACCTGCGAAGCCTGGACCTCGCCCTGCGCAGTGCGTGCCACCCAACCCTGACCGCTGCGGCGCAGGTCGGTCACGCCGCTCTGCTCGAAGATGTCCACCGATGCCGGCAGGCTGTCGGCCAGTCCCTTCACGTAGCGCGCCGGTTGCAGCAGCGCGTTGCCGCCCGCGCAATGGATGGCCCGCGCGTAGAAGGCGCTGCCGAGCCGTTGCTCCAGCGCTGCGCCTTCGTAGTAGCGAGCGTTCGCGCCGACCGCAGCCAGGGTGGCAAGGATGCCGTCGATGTCGCCCAGGTGCTCGGGACGGTGCGCGGCGAAGTGATAGCCGTCGTTGTAAAGCTCGCAGTCGATGTTCAGTTCGGCGATGCGCTGGCGGACCTCCTGCGCTGCCGCGATGCCAATGCGCGAGGCCACCTGGTAGGCGGCATGGCCGGGTTGCCCCAGGCGTTCGCTGGCCGCGGGCAACTCGTGGGCGACGACGAAACCGGAGTTGCGCGCGGAGGCACCCTGGGCGATGCGCTGGCGCTCCAGCAGCACCACGCGCTGTTGCGGAAAGCGCGCTGCCAGCGTGTGAGCGGCGGACAGTCCGGTGATACCGCCGCCGATGATCAGCCAGTCTGCCCGCTGGGTTCCGCTCAGCGTCGGCCGCGCAGGCAATTCGCCCGCCAGGTCGATCCAGCCGCAGTGATTGTTCATTGCCCGGCACTCCTTCACAATCCATGCGCCGGGCGTATCCAAGCGATTTCCCCGATGGCGCGTCATGACCAGAATCTACGGGCAGTAGCGCTGAGCGCACCAACGCTCATTTTTCATCCTTGTATTCTCAAAACGCATAGATTGCGAATGGAAGACTCATGGACAGACTGCTGCGCGTTCCCTCCCTGCAGGCACTGCAAGCGCTGGTGCACGTTGCCGAATCCGGCAGCTTCACAGCGGCCGCGCAACAGCTGCACCTGACCCAGAGCGCCATCAGCCGGCAGGTCCAGCAACTGGAGGAGTACTACCGTGTGCCGCTGTTCGACCGCACCAGCCGCAAGGTGGCGCTGACCGACGCCGGCCGCGAGGTGTACACGGTGGCCGAAGGCATGCTGCAGCAGTTGCTGCGCCTGGAGGAACGCCTGGCCCCGGCCTCGGCGGACCGGCCCTTCCGCATCCGCATCTTCGTCTCGCTGGCGGTACGCTGGCTGCTGCCGCGCCTGAGTTCCTTCTACTCGCGGCACCCGGAGCTGTGCCTGTCCATCGAGACGGTGGGCGGCGAAGTGGTGGACGATGGCGGCGACTGCGACGCCTACGTGCTCTACCTGCCCAGCGGCAGCGACCCCCAGGGCCGTGCGCTGACCCCGCTGTACGACGAATACCTGATCCCGGTCTGCGCCCCGCGCCTGGACGACGGCCAGGAGCCGCCGCGCTCACTGGAGGAACTGGCCCGCCATCCGCTGATCCACGCCTCCAGCGGCGGCCTGGAATGGCCGCAGTGGCTACGCGCCCAGGCCGCGCCACCACCGGCGCAGTTCAAGCACATGCTGTTCAACCTCGACGACCTGGCACTGGACGCCGCCACCCGCGGCCTGGGCGTGGCCATGACCGATCGCATGCTGGCCCACGACGCCCTGCAGCGCGGCGACCTCATCGTGCCTTTCGGCGAGGCGCTGAAGACCGGCGGCCGCTACGCCCTGTGGCTGCGCGACAGCGGCGCCGCCCACCCGGCCTGCCAGCCGGTGCTCGACTGGTTCGAGGAGCAGCGCAACCAGTTGCAAGCTTGACCCGAGTTCAGGCCAGCTCTCGTGGAATCTCGCTGCACAGGCCCTCCACCGCTTTCCAGGCGGTATCCCGCGCGCGAGCCAGCACGGCCTGTTTCCACTGATCGGTGTCGACGTAGAAGGCATCCCGCAGCTGCTGCTTGATCCGTTGCGCCTTTGCCACCGGCGCACCGGGGTTCCGGTGCAACCACTGGTCCGCGCGCAGCGCTTCGAGCACTTGCGAGCCGGGCACGGTGCCGAACTCCAGGCTCATGGAGATCAGCAGCGCCTGCGGGCACTCCTCGAATGCCGCGTGGACCAGCTTGCCGCTGAGCTTCACCGACACGCTGTTGCCCTCCTCCGTGGAGCGCACCTCCTCGCCCCACCAGGCGCGAGCGCGGAGCAAAGCTGCTGGGCGCGGATCACCCGAGTAGATGTACTCGCCGTAGCCGGTCGGGCCGAGGCCGGTGTGCACGTCGATCCAGGCTATTTCGCGGCATTGCCGGCCATGCTGACGCAGCACATGGCGCACGGTGCGATTGCTCCAGGTCGGCTCAGTGCCAGAGAAGAACAGCCCATCGGGATGACTGGCCTGGCCGGAGGAAATCGCCCGCTGCAATTCCCAGCGGCCATGGCGCAGTGCATAGCCGAGCAGCCGCAGGCGCCCCAACGGGCTCGGCCAGCGACGGGGCGTGAGTACCGGGTCCAGGCGTGCATAACCGGGGTTCTCCGGGGCCGCCTGGGTGAAGTCGCGGAAGTTGCGGTTGAGGTCGACGTTCTCCTGGGTCCAGCGGCGCCACCAGGAAAAGCCATGGGGGTTGGCGGCATGCAGGTAGAGCACCGCGCAATCGTGGCGCAGCGCATGCTCGCGCCATTGGGTGTCGGCGAGCAGTGCGCTCTGCACAGCGGAGCCACAGAAACCCTCGGCGCCATGGCAGCCGCTGCTGATGATCAGCAGCCGCTGCGCATCGGGCGCGCCTTCGCGGGCGACGTCCAGCGCCAGCGTCTCGCCATCGCGCCCGGTGAGTGGATGGACATGGGACTCCACCAGCAGGCCGGCGGCCGCGCAGGCGTCGAGGAACCTGCTGCGCGCCTGGGCGTAGCTCTGGGAGAAATATGACGATGCGTGCATGGAGACTCCGGCCGTTTCGTGGGGCATCTGACGGTCGGCAGGATGCATCAGCGCGGCGGCGCGGAGTAATGATCTCTACACATGAGCATTGAGGCTGGTTATGCCAGCGCCACTCGCGCCGAGCGCGACGCCACCACCATTCACCAGTACCGGCCGGCTTCTTGGCAGCCCGGCATGGAGGCCGCGCCTGGCCTCCATGCGCCTCGTCATCACTCCGCCATGTTGAGGTCCGGCAGCTGCTGCTGGAACATCCGCGTCGCACTGGCGAGGCAGATGAACCCCAGGCACATCCAGCCGAAGCCGATCAGGAAGGACATCCCCGACAGGCTCGACCAGAGCCAGATGGTGCTGAGGAAGCCCACGGCCGGCAGCGCCCCGTAGCGCAGGTAGTTGCCCTTGCCGGTGAGGCGCTCATCGATCAGGTAGTGCTTGATCACCGCCAGGTTGACCGCCGAGAACGCGAAGAGCGCGCCGAAGCTGATCATGTTGGCGACGGTATCCAGGGTGACGAACAGGGCGATCAGCGACAGCAGGCTGATCAGGATGATTGCGTTCGCCGGCACGCGTTTCTTCGTCACCAGCTTGCCGAATACACGGGGAATCGCCCCGTCCCGGCCCATGGCGAAGAGCACGCGGGAGACGCTCGCCTGGGACACCATCGCCGAGGCGAAGCAGCCCGCCACGTAGGTCGCGGTGAAGAAGGTCACCAGCCACTCGCCGCCGATCCGACGCAGCACGTCGAGCGCCGCGGAATCGGCGTCGGTGAGCGCCTGCCACTCGGGAAACACCAGTTGGCCGAAGTAGGCCATGACGATGAACAGCACGCCGCCGATCAGGGTCACCAGCATGATCGCTGCGGGAATCTGCCGGCGCGGCTCCGGGGTTTCCTCGGCCATGGTCGACACGGCATCGAAGCCGAGGAAGGACAGGCACAGTACCGCCGCACCGGACATCACCAGCGGCAGGCTGAAGTGCTCGTCATAGAACGGCTGGACCAGCGCCACCGGCTCAGGCTGGGCACTGAGGTGACTGAGCGAAAGCGCAATGAACACCACCACGAAAACCATCTGCGCGACGATCAGCACCCAGTTGACCCGGGTGATCGACTCGATGCCGACGAGATTGAGCAGGGTCACCAGCGCAATGGACCCGAGGATCCACACCGAAAGCGGTACGGAGGGGAAGTAGTCGGTCATGTAGATGCCGATCAGCAGGTAGCTCAGCAACGGCAGGAAGATGTAGTCCAGCAGCAGCGTCCAGCCCGCCATGAAGCCGAAGGCCGCGCCGAAGGTGTTGCGCGTGTAGCTGTAGACGGACCCCGAATACGGGTGCGCCTGCACCATGCGTCCATAGCTGTAGGCGGTCAGCAGCATGGCCGCGAGGGTGAATAGATAGGCCGTCGGCAGATGCCCCTTGCTCATCCGGGTCACCAGGCCGTAGGTGGTGAAGACGGCCAGCGGCACCATGTAGGCGAGGCCGAACAGCACCAGCGCCGGGATGCCCAGCGACTTGCGGAAACTGCGCGACGACGGCGATGGGTGATGGGCTTGATGGGCAGGCAAGGACGTAGCGGAAGCGCTTGTTGTTTTTTTCATGGCTGACTCATGGACTGCGAGCCTCTGGGCTCGTTGGACTGGAACGGCGTGATGCCGGTCGAGGCTTCCTGCGCAGCGGTCGAATGCCCGGTGACCTCAGCCGAAGCCAAGCCTCGGGCAGCCGCTGCCGGAGGAACTCAGCGGGGGTCGATCGGGGCGGCCCGGCAAGCTTGCGGGGCCAGGGAAGCCGGGAGACGGTGCGTGGCAACAGCACCCTCTCGCGTTGCGAGCCGAGGGGCGCCGTTCAGTGCGTCATCGATGAATGTCCGTGCTGCAAAACACTGTCGCCACTCGTTGAACGCTTGCACCTGGGCACTCCTGCTGGCCGCCTCGAAGGACGTTGTTGTTGGAATGGGGCGGCATGGTGCTTCAGCTTTTCGCGGAGGAAAATTAGTAAAAATATTTTCGGGGCCAATGAAAAAAATGGCCGTGCATTGCGGACCCGGCGGCCGGCACCGCTATCCGACGGAGTGGCTGGGCGCCAGCCCGGGCAACCCGATACAGGCGCCGGATGCTCGCCATGACGCCTGCCTCGTCGACCACGCCAGTCCGATTTCCGCAGGGATCGGCCACGGCTGATGTACCATGCCGCGCCCAAACCTGCGGCGAACCCTTTCCCTGGCTGCCTATGTCCTCCAACGCGCTGTACACCGACCTGTCCTCCTACTACGACCTGATGTGTGCCGACATCGACTATCAGGCGCAGAGCCACTGCGTGCGCCGCCTGCACCAGCTGTTCGGCAACCAGGGAAGCCGGCACCTGGACCTCGCCTGCGGGACCGGGCCGCACGTGCGCCACTTCCTCGACTTCGGCTACCGCAGCGCCGGCCTGGACATCAACCAGCCTATGCTGGATATCGCCCGACAGCGTTGCCCCGAGGCGCACTTCAGCCGGCAGGACATGGCCAGCTTCCACGCCGAGGAACCGCTGGACCTGATCACCTGCTTCCTCTACTCGATCCACTACAACCCCGGCGTGGAACAGCTTCAGGCATGCCTTTCGAGCGTGCACGAAGCCCTCGCGAACGGCGGCGTGTTCTGCTTCAACAGCGTGGACAAGGGGCTGATCGACAACCGCTCCTTCGTCCGCCACTCGGTGGAACACGAGGGCAGCCAGTTCACCTTCGGCTCGGGCTGGTACTACAGCGGCGCGGGCGAGCGCCAGGCCTTGCGCCTGAGCATCGAGAAGACCACGGCCGGCGAGACCCAGGCCTGGCAGGACGAACACGCGATGGTCGCGCTGACTTTCGCCGAGTTGCGGCGACTGCTGGAGCCGCTCTTCGAGGTCCAGGTGTTCGAGCATGACTACGAACGGATCACACCCTGGGCCGGCAGCTCGGGCAACGCGCTGTTCGTCTGCGTGAAGCGCTGACGAGGGCCATGGCGTTCGCCGCGGCGAGAGCGACTGTGCCGGCAGGTCGACAAGAAAACGCGCAACCACGCCGCCGGCCAGCGTGGCGGATCGTCAGCGGATCTTGCCCACCGGCGTGAAGTTGCCGGTGAGATGGCCGTAGGCGCCGCCCAGGAACTCCTTGTAGGAGTTGGTGATGGGCTGGGTGGTCGTGGGCAGGCCCTGAGTCTTGCCGGTATCCACCGCCAGGCCGCACTCGATCGCCTTGATGACCATCACCATCAGGCTGCGCGCCGTATAGGCTCCACGGCTGAAGTCGAACCTCACAAGAATGCACGACGGGTGACTTTTCATTCTGAGCAAAGGTCCGAAGCCCCTTCGTCGGTATCGCCCTCGATGGGCAACTGTAGTTGCCCATCGGCAGGGCTGCATCGCCGCACGGCGGACTGCGCTTGCAAGCGATCCCGGTGCGCTGAATCGCCCTGAATGACGAACAACGACTACCAGTCGGTCGACGCTGACGGTTCGGGAACCGAAGCGGATAGCGCGGCCTCCTCCAGGCACCTCCTCCCTCGCTCGTCCGGCACTCGATTGCTTCGGCGGAATTTATGATGAAATAACCAATATTGACGTATTCGTCATTTTTGATAGATTCCGCTCCACCCGGATCAGCAGGATCCGGGCTAACCCCCACGGACCCGGATCTCCCAATGCATAACAACAATGAGTTCCTCCCCGAATCGGTCGACGTGCTGGTGGTCGGCAATGGCCCGGTCGGCGCCACGCTGGCGGCCCTGCTGGGCCGCTACGGCGTGGACAGCCTGGTGATCGACAAGACCCACGACATCCTGCCCATGCCGCGCGCCATTGCCCTGGACAACGAAGCGCTGCGCATCCTCCAGCTCGCCGGGCTGGAGGAGGATGCCTTCGAGACGGTGGTGATTCCCCAGGTGAAGATGCACTGCCCCATCGTCGGCCAGTTCGGCCAGGCCAATACCAGCGGCCGCATCGACGGCCACCACAAGCTGGTGACCTTCTACCAACCCGACCTGGAGCAGGCGATGCGGCGGCAGGCGCAGCGCTATGGGAACCTGCGTTGCCGGGGCGGCCTGGAGCTGCAGGATTTCACCCAGGACGACAGCGGAGTTACCGCCACCCTGCTCGATGAGCACGGCCAGTCGCACCCGGTTCGCTGCCGCTACCTCGTCGGCGCGGACGGTGCGAGCTCGCGGGTGCGTGGGCTGATCGGCCAGGAGTTCAACGGTCAGAGCTACTCGGAGGATTGGCTGATCGTCGATGCCGGCGCGCGCCAGGGAAAAGCCATCGACCACGTCGAGTTCCTCTGCGACCACCGCCGGCCGACGCCGCACATGCCCGCTCCCGGCGGCCGCGAACGTTGGGAGTTCATGCTGCGCCCCGGCGAAACCCGTGACGAGATGGAAGACCAGGAACGCATCCGCTCCCTGCTGGCGCCCTGGATCGAGCCCCAGCAGTTGAAGATCGAGCGCCAGGCTGTCTATCGCTTCCACGCCCGCTGCTGCGAGCGCTTCCAGCAGGGCCGGGTGTTCCTCGTCGGCGATGCCGCGCACATTACACCGCCCTTCGTCGGCCAGGGCCTGGTGGCCGGCCTGCGCGACGTGGCCAACCTCGCCTGGAAACTGTCCTGGGTCCTCCAGGGGCGTGCCACGCCGCGAATACTCGACAGCTACGACCAGGAACGCCAGCCCCATGCCCGCGAGATGATCGACCTGGCCAAGCTCATGGGCCGCCTGGTCATGCCCGGCAATGCCCTGGCGGCCATCCTGATCCACGGGTTCATGAAAACCCTGCGGATCATCCCGGCGGCACGGCGGCACCTCGAGGACCTGGACATCAAGCCCAGGCACCGCTTCCGCCGCGGCCTGTTCATACGCAGCCCGCGGCGCGCCCGGCTGGCCAGCGGCGGGCTGTTTCCGCAGGCCTGGGTCCGCCATGCGGGGCGCATCTGCCTCAGCGACCAGTTGCTGGGCGATCACCTGCAACTGGTCGGGCTGGGCACCGATCCGCGCCGCTGGCTCGACGCCACGCAGCAGAGGCAATGGCTGGAACTGGGCGGCAGCTTCCTGCAGATCGGCCATGCCCGCGACGACAGCCGTGCGGATTTCGCCGAGACCCTCGACGGTGCCCTGCTGACGCCCTGGCCGGGCCCGGCCCTGGCGGTGGTGCGGCCAGACCGCATCATCATGCACCAGTGCCGCCCCGAGCAGGCTGGCGACCTGCTGCAGCACTGCCAGGCGCTGCTGCGGGCATGAGCGGGTACCGGTCGGCCATGGGCTTCCCGTATCATCGCCGCAGCCCCGCAGCCGACGACCAGCCATGACCGACCGCCCCCCCTGCGAAGACCACAGCGAACCGCTCACCCGCGGCCACAAGAAACGCGCGCGAACCCGCCAGGGCCTGCTCGATGCAGCCCTGCGGGTATTCGCCCGGCAGGACATCGCCGCAACGGTGTTCCAGGACCTGGCCGCCGAGGCTCAGGTGTCCACCGGCACCATCTACAACTACTTCAAGACACGCGAGGAATTGGCCGAGGCGGTGGGCATCTCGCTGGCCGGCGACTTCTCCGAGACCATCAGCCAGCTCAGCGCCGGCATTTCCAGCGGCTCCCGGCGGCTGGCGATCGGCGTGCGCATGTTCGTCCTGCACGCACAGTCCGACCCGCAATGGGCCAGCGCGCTGTTGCGGGTGATCCACTACGACCAGGCCATGCACTCGACGCTGGCCAACCATGTTCGCGAGGACCTGCGCGGCGGCCTGGCCGAAGGCGTCTTCAGCTATGCCGATGAAGATGTGGCGCTGGACCTGGTGATTGCCGGCGCCACCGGGGCCATCCGCGCCACTCTCGAGGGTCGGGCACCCGAAGGCCAGGACGTGCTGCTCAGCGAAATGCTCCTGCGCGCCCTGGGCGCCACCCCCGCCAGGGCTTCGAAGATCGCCGCCCTGCCCTTGCCGCAGGGCGGCTGACCCGCGTCAGCCCTGGGCGACCCAGCGCCGGTAGCGGCGCGACTGCTTGCGCAGCTTCAACTGGTTGCCGATCAACGCCAGCAGCGGCGAAGTGCGCGGATTGGTCGGGCGCCCCTGGCTGAGCAGCACCAGCTGTTTCTTCACCACCGACTGGGTTGCCACCGCGGCGAAGGCCTTGTTCTTCCACGCCACGACTATCGGCTCGACCCGCGCGCCCTCGCCGGCCTGCCAGCGCCTGGGCAGGGCTGGATCGACGGCCAGGGCCGTGGCCATCCCCACCATGGCGACCGCCCCCTGCAAGGCGCGCTCGGCGACCTCCCGCCGGCGGATGCCTCCCGTGACCATCAACGGCATGCGTGCCGTGGCGGCGATACGCTCGGCGAACTCCAGGAAGTACGCTTCCCGCGCCAGGGTGCTGCCGTCGCGGGTCTGCCCCTGCATCGCCGGGCTTTCGTAGCTGCCGCCGGACAGTTCGACCAGGTCCACGCCCCGGTCGTTGAGCAGGCGCACCACGGCCTCGGCATCCTCCGCGGCGAAACCGCCGCGCTGGAAATCGGCGGAATTGAGCTTCACCGCCACGCAGAAATCAGGCGCTACCCGCGCGCGGATCGCTTCCACCGTACGCAACAGGATGCGCGCACGATTTTCCAGGCTGCCGCCCCAGTCATCCTCGCGCCGGTTGCTCAGCGGCGAGAGGAACTGGCTGAACAGGTAGCCGTGTGCAGCGTGTACCTGTACCCCGCTGAAACCGGCGCGCTCGGCCAGCAGCGCGGCATTCAGGTAGCGCTGTATCAGCCCGTCGATCTCCGCGCCGGTGAGCGCGCGCGGCTGGGCGAAGACATTCTTCAGGCCGGGAATATCCACGGCGATGGCCGAAGGCCCGAGGGCCGGCTGGCCCAGATCGGCCATCAACTGGCGGCCCGGATGGTTGATCTGCATCCAGGCGTGCGCCCCATGGCTGCGACAGGCCTCGGCCCAACGCCGGAAGCGCGGCAGCAGGCGCTCGTCTTCCAGCACCACGCCGGCCGGGCCGGTGAGCGCGCGGCGATCGACCATCACGTTGCCGGTGATGATCAACCCGGCACCGCCTTCGGCCCAGCTTCGATACAGACGCAACAAAGTGTCGCCGGGCGCGTGGTCGGCATCGGCGAGGTTTTCCTCCATCGCCGCCTTGGCGATGCGGTTGCGGATCACCTGGCCATTGGGCAGACGTAGCGGCTCGAACAATTGACTCATGGCTTCAGTCCTTCAGGTGTTGGGCCAGGGCGGCGAACGGCTTGCCGGCGCTGCGTCCCAACCAGTGCAAGGTCGACTCGGATTCATACGGCAATGCAACGGCCACCGCTTCGCCCGGTGCGGCGAAGCGCGGGAACAGGCTCAACGCGTGCCCACGACCAATGCCAGCGAGATCCGCCGTGCTCCAGACGCGGCTGGCGGCAAGCGTGCTGACCTGCTCGGCCACCAGCGCTTGCGGCGCGAACGGGAAGTCGCTGCCGAACAGCACCTGGCCGGGCTCGACCAACTCGCGCAGTACCGCCATGGACGGTGCGGCCGGTGCCAGCGCAGTGTCGAAATAGAAGCGCCGAAGGTAGGTCATCACGCCCAGCGGCGCCTGCTCCGCGAACTGTGGCAAGGCGTTGGCCAACGACACCCGCCAGGCCGCATACGGCAGGAAGCCACCGGCGTGGGCGAGTATCCAGCGGATGCGCGGATAGCGTTCCAGCGTGCCGCTGAGGATCAGGTTCACTGCCGCCCGCGTGGTGTCGCAGACGAACTCCAGCAGGAAACCCGGTGCCGCCAACCCCAGCGTCTGGCTGCTCGGGTGCAGGTTCGGGTGGAGGAAAACCGTCGCCCCGCGTTGATCCAGCTCGGCCATCAACTCGTCGAAACGCGCATCGCCGAGGAACACGCCGTCATTGCTGGCCAGCAGCACCAGGCCATCGGCCTTGAGCACATCCAGCGCGTGGAGCGCCTCGCTGCACGCCACCTCGGTGGCCGGCAGCGGCACGCAGGCGAAGCTGCCGAAACGCCCTGCATGCCGCTGGCACAGTTCCGCCGCAAATTCGTTGCAGCGGCGCGCCAGCTCGGCGGCGGCACGGTCGTTGCCGAACCAGACACCGGGCGACGAGATCGAGGTGATTGCGGTCTGCAGCCCCTGCCCGTCGAGCAGCTCCAGCGAACGCTGCGCCGACCATTCCGGCAAGGCCACCCCCGCCACCTTGTCCAGCCCCTGGCGACGCAACGCTTCCGCGTAGAACGGCGGCAGGATGTGGTGGTGCACGTCGATGCGGCCGGGCGCCAGTGGCGACGGGCGCTGCGCGGGCGCAACAGCATCGGAGGGAGCACCTGTCGGCGACAGGGCTGGCAGTTCAGCGGCCAGCAACGAGGCGCTGGCGAGTACGCCGGCGCCCATCACGAATTCTCGGCGATTCATGCGTTTCCCCCCGGATCAGCGGCTGCGCACACGTTCGACGTAGGCGCCCAGCGGCCGGGTCAGGCTGCGCTTCACCCGGCTGCCGAAGGATTCGCCACTGAAGATCGGCGCCGCGGCCACCTGCTCCTGCGCTTCGCGGTACTGCGGGAACAGGCTCAATGCATGGCCACGATTGATGCCGTAGCGCTGCTCGTTCGACCACAACGGGTTCTCCTCCAGGGTCTGGCAGGTCAATGTGGTGACCGGTGCCGGGGCGAAGGGGAAATCGCTGCCGAAAAGAATCTGCGAGGGCGCCACCAGCTCCTTCAGCGCTGCCATGGAGTAGCGCGACGGCGACAGCGCGGTGTCGTAGTAGAAGCGCTTGAGGTAGGTCATCACGCCCTGTGGCGCCTTGTCCTGGAATTGCGGCAGGGCGTTGGCCAGGGACACGCGCCAGGCCACGTAGGGCAGGAAGCCACCGCCATGGGCGAGGATCCAGCGGATGCGCGGGTACTTCTCCAGCGTGCCGGTGAGGATCAGGTTCACCGCCGCGCGGGTGGTATCGCAGAGGAACTCGACCAGGAAACCCGGCGCAGCGATGCCGAGTTTCTCGCTGCTTTCGTGCATGTTCGGGTGCACGAAGACGATGGCTGCGCGGCGATCCAGTTCCGCCATCAGTTCGTCGAAACGCGCGTCGCCGAGGAACACGCCATCGGTGCTGCCCAGCAGCACCACACCCTCGGCCTTCAGTTCATCCAGTGCGCGGATGGCTTCGCGGCACGCCGCCTCGGTGAACGGCGTGGGCAGCACGGCGAAGTTGCCGAAGCGCCCCGGATGATCGCTGCGCATCTGCGCGGCGAAGTCGTTGCAGCGCATCGCCAGCTCGCGGGCCTGCTCCACTCCCCCGCCGAAATGCACGCCCGGCGCTGACAGCGAGGTGATGGCGGTCTGGATGCCGTTGAGGTCCATCACCTCGATGGACTTCTGCGGCGACCATTTCGGCAGCGGCGCGCCGGCCACCATGTCCAGGCCCTTGTTCGCCATGACCTCGACGAAGGCCGGCGGGATGATGTGGTGGTGCACGTCGATTCGACCTTGTTGGATCGTCATTGTTGTTGTCCTTGTGTGATCCGGGAGGGTTCAGGCAGCACGGGCAATCTTCATCGCCTCGTTGAACCACAGGGCTACTGCGAAGCGCCCCTGCAGCTGGCACTGCCCGCCTTCGACGGCGCGCAGCATGTCGGTCTCGTCGCGGCTGAGCATCACCCGCAGGGCATCCGAGCTGCGCTGCCAGTACTGGGTGAAGTCCGGCCGGCGGTGTTCGCCGCGATGCAGGCTGAGCACCCCGCCGCGCAGCCGGTAGTAGCCGCCGACGCCATCGGCCGTGCGGATCTGCAGCACGAAGGAGTCCTCATGCAACAGCTCGCGCAGGCGCGCCGAGCGGCGTTCGGCGCGGCGCAGCAACGGGATGGACGCCAACAGCAGCAGGCGCAGTTTCAGTGAATCGATGAACAGGCTCATGGTCAGCGGGCTCCGCGCAGACGGTTGAACAGCGAGTAGCAATCGACCGGCAGGCTGTCGCCGCGCCAGCACACATGCTGGTCAGGCCGCACCAGCACGAAGCGCCGCTCGTACAGGGTCGCCAGGTATTTCTCGTGGATCGGCAGCACGTTCAGCGGTACGCCGCACTCCTGCGCCGCCTCCTGCAACGGCGCGCAGGCTTCGGCCTCGGCGTCGAACGCCAGCAGGGTGTAGCCACCCAGCGCAAGCTGATCGAAGAGCGCCGTGCCATCCTCGCGGAACGCGCTGGGCAGCCGCGCGCCGGACCAGGTGGTGGGCGTGTAGCGAACTTCCTCGTAGGCCGGCTCGCTGGCGGTGTCCGGCTCGATCGCCGGCGAGCCGTGGTAGCGGTAGCCGATTTCCACGCCCAGCGATTCGTAGAGCCGCGAGACCTTGCGCTCGAACTCGCGCCCGGCTTCCTGCCGCGCGGCATCGCCTGCCGTCCCCTGGGCGAGCAGCGCATCGTCGCGCCGCATCTGCGCCTCGAAGGTCGCCGCCGCGCACTTCTTCACGTGCTCGCGATTGCGCCGGGCCACCGGCAGGCGCTCCGCCTCGTAGCTTTCCAGCAGGCGCGGACCGCCCCAACCGGCCAGGCAGGCCGCCAGCTTCCAGGCCAGGTTGTGCGCCTCGGCCACCCCGGTGTTCATGCCCAGGCCACCGGTGGGCATGAACTGGTGGGTGGCATCGCCGGCAATGAACACGCGCTGCCGGCCGAACGAGCGAGCCACCAGAAACTGCGGGCGCCACGGGCCGGACTGGACGATCTCGTAGCGCAGCCGGGTGCCGAGGGCGGCGTCCACCACGCTCTCCAGCGACTCACCGGGGCGCGGCGCAAAGGGCCGGTGCAGCACGTAGTCATTGCGGCTGGCATCCGGCGACACCAGCAGACCGGCGAAGCCCGGCCGGGTCAGCCAGGTATGCCAGTAGGGCTGGTTGTTGGGGAACAGCCCGGCAATCTCATCGGAGCGCAGGTGGATGATGAACAGTTCGCCGACCAGGTCGCGGGTGCCGTCGTAATCGATGTTGAGGAAGTTGCGCACGCGGCTGTTGGGCCCGTCGCAGCCGATCAGGTACTGGGCGAAGAACTGCTGCGCCTCGCCGCTATCCACTTCATGGGCCATCGCTACCACGCCGGTGGAGCCCTGCTCGAAGCCATACAGGCGCCAGCCCATGCGCAGCTCGATGTTCGGGTCGGCTTCCACTTCCGCCATCAGCACCGGTTCCAGGTGCATCTGCGCGATGCGCTGCATCGACTCCAGCGGCAGGCTGCCGTCGCGGCAGGCGCGGATGGCCTGCTCCGCCTGGCTGACCGGCTGGTAGATCAGGTGCCGGTCGGACATCACGCTGTAGAACGGCCCGCTGGCCGAAGCCGCCATGGCCGAATACTGGTTGGCGTCGGTCGGGTTGCCGGCCGCGCGGATGCGTTCGGCCAGGCCCAGCTGGCGGAAGATTTCCATGGAGCGGCAGTTCACCACGTCCAGCTTGGGATGCGTGGTGGTCTGCCGGCGATCGTTGAGCAGCACGGAGCGAATCCCCAGGCGGCTGAGATTCAGCGCCAGGGTCAGGCCGACCGGGCCGGCGCCGCTGATGAGAACGGGTGTGTCGATCATGCCGCCACTCCTTGGGATTGATTGCTGTGGCGGACCAGCGACAGGCCGGCGAGGAAGCGCTCGGCGACGCGCCCCAGCTGGTCGGCGCGGCCGGCATCGAAGACATAGCGGTCGGGGCGGATCAGCACGAAGTCCATGTCCGCTTCGTCGAACCAGTCCTGCAGCGCGCCGCTGGGGTCGCCCAGTACCGGGCCGGACGGGTCTTCGGCGAACTCCAGCACGCGCAGGTCCACCTGCTGCGCCAGGCGCTCCAGCTGCGCTCGCTGGGTGTCGAGGCAACCGCGTCGGGCGAGCACGGCAAAGCCGTGGCCAAGCGCCTCGTCGAGCAGCAGCCGCTCGTCCTCCCCGTCCCGCAACACTTTCGGCTGCAGGGCCAGGTGACCGGACAGCCGGTGCCCCCAGCCGCAGAAACCGGCGGCCAGCGGCTTCTTGCGGTTGGCCTTGTCGGCGAACGCCTTGTTGGCGAAAGGCAGCAGGCCGGCGATGCGGAACAGCAGCCAGTCGCGCAGGAAGGCCACACCGCGGTGGCGGGTCTGGATGACGTTGCCGAGGAACATCGCGCCATTGATGATCTCGCGCACATGGGCCGAGCGTTCGGCCTCGTAGTCGTCGAACAGTTTCTCCCGCGCGGCGCCGCGCAGCACCATGTCCAGGCGCCAGCACAGGCTGCTCGCGTCGCGCACGCCAGAGCACATGCCCTGGCCGAGGAACGGCGGCATCTGGTGCGCCGAGTCGCCGGCCAGGATGATCCGGCCGTTGCGCCAGTCGTTGGCCCAGAGGCCGTGGAACTTGTAGTAGGCGATGCGGGTGATCTCGATCTTGTCGAGGTCGACGAAGTCGCGAAGTTGCTGGCGCACCAGATAGGGATCGGTGGCCTCGCGCTCGGACTTGCCGCCGGTGACCATGAACTGCCATTCGTAGTACGGGCCGGCCATGGGCACGTAGGTCACCGGCTGCGCCGGGTTGCACACCTGCGAGTGGTTGGCCGGCAGCAGCGCATCCTTCTCCCCGGAACGGGTCTTGGTATCCACCACCACCCAGGCTTCGTCGAAGTCGGCCGACTCCAGGCGCAGCCCGGCCTCGCGGCGGACAAAGCTCTTGCCACCGTCGCAACCGATCAGGTAGCGCCCCTGGAACACCCGCTCGCTGCCGTCACGCTGCACGGCGGTGGCGCGCACGCCTTCGGCGTCCTGCTCGACGCCGGTAACGCGGCAGCCGTACACCGGGGTGACATTGGGATAGCGCTTGAGCCCGTCGTGGAAATGCCGCTCCAGGGTCGGCTGGTGGAACCACCAGGCGCCGGGATGGCCATAGCGGCGGTCCTGGCTGCCGATGCGCGAGCGGGTAACCGGCTTGCGCCCGGGGCGCAGGATGATCTCCATGTCGGTGAACGACTCGCTGGTGCGGCCGATGTCGTCGGCCAGGCCGGCGAACTGGAAGATGCGCATGATCTCGTCATCGAAGTGCACGGCACGCGGGGCGTAGTAAAGGTCCTCGTCGCGCTCCAGGCCGACCACGGACCAGCCGTAGCGGCCCAGCAGGTTGGCCAGCACCGCCCCGGTGGGGCCGAGACCGACGATGATCACGTCGCAGGTTGTCGTTGTTGTTATGGACTCTTGCATTGCTCGCTCCAGAGGAATACATCGCCGAATCATTTTGAACACTAGTGTTCAATTCAGTCAACTGGAGATCAGTATTCCTCACTGAAACTCTCCGGCCAGAGCCTTTCCAAAGGATCGCTACAGCGCCGGATAGGCGCGAAAGACGGGAGAATCCACGGGGAAGGCAGGAAAAATGACGTTCAATAGACCCTGTTGACTTATTTTGAACGCACGTGTTCAATCAGCCCAAGCTTGACGTTGGAGCCGTCTTTTCATGGAAACCCTCAACCCCGTACAACGCCGTATCCACCAGGCCGCCCTGCGCCTGTTCGCCGAGAAGGGCGCGAGCCAGGTGAACATTAGCGACCTGGCCCAGGAGGCCGGTGTGGCCCGGGGCACGATCTACAACAACCTGCAGTCCATCGATGACCTCTTCCAGCACGTGGCCAGCCACCTGGCCGCGGAGATGCACCAGCGCGTGGTGAAGAGCTTCGGCGAGACCTCGGACCCGGCCCTGCGCCTGGCCAACGGCATCCGCTTCTTCATTCGCCGGGCCCATGAAGAGCCCCATTGGGGCGCCTTCATCAGCCGCTTCTCGATGAGCAATGAATCGCTGCGCGGCATGTGGTTCGGCCCACCGACCGCCGATCTGCTCAGCGGGCTCGCCAATGGCCGCTACAGCTTCCGCGAGGAACAGCTGCCTTCGGCGATTTCGATGATTGCGGGCGCCGTGCTCAGCTCGATGTTCCTGGTCCTGGAGGGACATCGCACCTGGCGCCAGGCCGGCAGCGACGCTGCCGAACTGACCCTGCGCGCGCTCGGCGTGGCGCCGGAGGAAGCGCGCAGCCTGTCCACCGGTGAGCTGCCGGTGCTGCCACCCGCGGACTGATCCACCCGAACCTGCCAACGCCCCTTTTCAGGGGCGATGGCGAAGCCTTGCCTGACGAAAGCCACGGAGAACAACAAGCATGAGCCGTCAGCCCCCTTCCGCAAGCCAGCCCACCGCCCTGGCGACGCCGCAGCCGGCGCGTCATCCGCGGCCAACGGTCAGGGCTCGCGCGCTGGCCCACCTGATCTTCGAACGTCCGGACCTGGAGCAGGCCGAGCGCTTTCTCGGCGACTTCGGCCTGGCCCTGGCGCGCCGCGATGCCGACTGCCTGTACCTGCGCGGCACCGGCCCGGCGCCCTACTGCTATCGTGTGGAACGGGCGGCGCAGGCGCGCTTCGTCGGCTTCGGCCTGGCCGTCGAGTCGCGCGAGGACCTGCAGCGACTGGCGCGCCTGCCGGGCGCATCGCCAATCCAGCAGTCGACTGCACCCGGCGGCGGCGAAAGCGTGAGCCTGCGTGACCCCTCCGGTTTCGTCGTCGAGGCGATCCACGGCCAGCAGCCGGCCAGCGCGCTGGCTCACCGCCTGGCGCTGCCGCTCAATCAGGTCGACGAGGCACCGCGGATCAACGCCACCCAGCGCCCGCCCGTGGCCCCACCGGACATCATCAAGCTCGGCCACGTGGTCCTCGAAGTGGCCGACTATCAGGCCACCGCCGGCTGGTACACGGAGCATTTCGGTTTCATCCCCAGCGACGTGCAGGTACTGCCCGATGGCTCCCCGGCGGTGGCTTTCCTGCGCCTGGACCTGGGCGACACGCCGGCCGACCACCACACCCTGGCGCTGGCCCAGGGCTTCATGGCCGCCTACAGCCACAGCGCCTACGAAGTGGTGGATGCCGACGCCGTCGGCATGGGCCAGCGGGTGCTGCGCGAGCGCGGCTGGAAGCATGCCTGGGGCATGGGCCGGCACATCCTTGGCAGCCAGATCTTCGACTACTGGCAGGACCCCTGGGGCGACAAGCACGAGCACTACTGCGACGGCGACCTGTTCACCGCCGAGCGCCCCACCGGGCTGCACGGCGTCAGCCCCGAAGCCATGTCGCAATGGGGCCAGCGCATGCCCAAGAGCTTCACCAAGCCGGCGATGAACCTGCAGAAGCTGCGCATCCTGCTGCACAACCTGCGGCACAGCCCGGACCTGACAGTGCGCAAGCTGATCACGCTGGCGCGGATGTTCGGCTAGGCCCGCCGCACAACCACAAGCACAACAACAATCGCCGCCCCGACGCGGCCCACCGCCGTACCAGGAGTCGTTGCCATGCCCGTGCACCTTGTCCGCTTTGAACACCAGAACGAAACCCGCTGGGGCGTCCTGCGCCAGGGCCGCATCAGCCCCCTGCCCGGCCGCTACGCCAGCACCGGCGAGCTGATCCGGCACGTTCAGGTCGAGGAACTAGCGGCATTGCGAGGCGACGAACTGGCGCTGGAAGCGGTCAAGCTGCTCTCGCCGATCACCCGCGACCAGCAGTTCGTCTGCCAGGGCGCCAATTATCGGCAGCACATGATCGAGTCGGGCATGGACCCGGACGCCAAGCACTTCAACATGATATTCACCAAGGCGCAGAGCTGCATCGTCGCCGCCGACAGCGACCTGATCAAACCGCGCCAGGTGCGCTTCCTCGACTACGAGATCGAGCTGGGCCTGGTGCTGCGCCGGGAGATCACCAGCAAGGTCGCGGTCAACGACGCCAACCTGCACGAGTTCATCGCCGGCGTGGTGATCGTCAACGACTACTCGGCGCGCGACATCCAGATCCCGCAGATGCAGTTCTACAAGGGCAAGAGCTTCCGCACCTTCGGCCCGGTCGGCCCGTACCTGTGCCTGCTGCAGAAGAACGACATGGGCTACCTGAAGGACCTGCGGCTGCGCCTGACGGTCAACGGCGAGGTGCGCCAGAGCGACAGTACCGCCAACCTGGTGCATGGCCCGGCGGAGACCCTGAGCGAGCTGTCCGGGGTGCAGGACTTCGCTGCCGGCGACCTGATCGCCACCGGCACGCCGGCCGGCTGCGCGCTGTCGGTGCCCTCGCCGGCCAAGCAGCGCATCGCCGCGTTGCTGCCCGAGCACATCAAGTGGAAGGCCTTCCTCAAGACGCAGGCGGGGCGCAGCCAGTACCTCAAGGCCGGCGACCTGGTCGAGGCGAGCATCCGCAGCGCCGACGGCGTCGTCGACCTGGGCGTGCAGCGCAACCGCGTGGTGGAGCAAGCCTGATGGCCGTGCAGACCCTCGCCGATATCCAGGCGCTGGAGAGCGTTGCGCTGGCACGCCGCGAGTTGCCCGCCAGCACCTACGAAGCGCTGCGCCGTTGCGCCGGCGAATACGGCACGTCGACGGCGCTCAGCTTCTTCCTCGAAGCAAAGGACTTCCGTCGCACCCACGACTGGACCTACGCCGAGTTGTTCGCCGACATCACCCGCGCCGCCAACGCCTTCCACCGGCTCGGCATCGGGCCGAAGGACGTGGTCGCGTTCCTCCTGCCGAACCTGCCGGAAACCCACTTCGTCATCTGGGGCGGCGAGGCCGCGGGCATCGTCCTGGCGATCAACCCGCTGCTGGAGGCCGCACAGATCGGCGACCTGCTGCGCGCCGCCAATGCGAGGCTGGTGGTGACCCTGGCGCCGACGCCCGGCAGCGACCTGTGGCCCAAGCTGGCCAGCCAGCTCGACAGCCTGTCCGGCGTGCGCGATGTGCTCTGGGTGAGCATGGCGCCCTACGTCGGCACCGTGGCATCCCTCGCGCTACGCTGGATGGCCCGGCGCGAACGCCAGCGCCACCCGCGCCTGCGCATCCATGACCTGCGCACGGCAATGCGCCGCGAGAATGGCAAACAGCTCAGCAGCGGCCGCGTGATCCGCGCGGAAGAACCCTCCTCCTACTTCTGCACCGGCGGCACTACCGGCCTGCCGAAGATCGCCCGGCGCAGCCACGGCTCGGAAGTCTTCAACGCCTGGGCGATGGCCGCCAACATGCAGCCGCGCCAGCCCGGCCAGGTGATCTTCTGCGGGTTGCCGCTGTTCCACGTCAACGGCCAGCTGGTGACCGGGCTGATGCCCTGGACCCATGGCGACCGGGTGATCATCGGCACGCCCCAGGGCTATCGCGGCGAGGGCGTGATCCCGGCCTTCTGGGCAATGGTCCAGCACTTTGGCATCAACTTCTTCTCCGGCGTGCCGACCGTCTATTCGGCCCTGCTGCAGCAACCCGTCGCCGGCCACGACCTGTCCAGCCTGCAGTACGCACTGTGTGGCGCAGCGCCGATGCCGGTGGAGCTGTTCCGCGAGTTCGAGCGGGTGGTCGGTGTGCGCATCCTCGAAGGCTACGGTCTCACCGAGGGCGCGTGCGTTTCATCGAGCAACCCGCCCGACGGCGAACGACCGATCGGCTCCATCGGCCTGCGCCTGGCTTACCAGGACATGCGTGCGGTGATCCTCGACGATCAGGGCGCCTACATGCGCGATGCCGAGACCGACGAGGTCGGGGTGATCGCCATCCACGGCCCCAACGTGTTCCTCGGCTACCTCGACGACAGCCACAACAAGGGCTTGTGGATCGACATCGGCGGGCGGCGCTGGCTGAACACCGGCGACCTCGGGCGGCAGGACGCCCAGGGCTACTTCTGGCTCACCGGGCGCAAGAAGGAACTGATCATCCGCGGCGGCCACAACATCGACCCGAAGCAGATCGAAGAAGCGCTGCAGGCGCACCCGGCAGTGGCCCTGGTGGCGGCGGTGGGCAGCCCCGACCCGCACGCTGGCGAGATTCCCGTGGCCTATGTGCAGCTCGCCGCCGGCCAACGTGCCGACAGTGCTGCGTTGCTGGACTTCGCCAACCAGCGGATCAGCGAACGCGCCGCAGTGCCCAAGCGCATCGAGATTCTCGACGCCCTGCCGGTCACGCCGGTGGGCAAGATCTTCAAGCCCGTGCTGCAGCAACGCGAAATCGCCCGGGTGATCCGCCAGGAAGCGGACAACCAGGGCCTGGCCGGCATCGCCGTGGAGGTGGTGCAGGACGCCCGTCGCGGACTGGTGGCACAGGTTCGCGCCGGCTCCGGGCGCGATGAACTGGCCCGTGCGCTGGGCCGCTACAGCTTCGCGGTTGACTGGCACGGCTGAGCCCGACCACAGCGCTCGCACACACAACAAGAACAAGACGAAGGAAGTGCCATGCGACCCCGACTGTCCCGAGCCCTTGCCCTGCTGCTCGTCCTCGCCCTGCCCGGTTGCGAACGCATCCAGCACGCGGCGCTGGATGCCATGGTCAAGGACCACACCGACCAGTCCCTGATCCAGGGCGGCAATGCCATTCGCGTCATCCTCTGCGGCACCGGCACGCCGCAGGTCAATGCCACCCGCGGCCAGGCCTGCACCCTGGTGGCCGCTGGCGGCCGGCTGTTCCTCTTCGATGCCGGCGAAAACGCCATGCGCAACCTGGAGACCAGCCACGTGCCGATACAGGCACTGAACCAGGTGTTCATCACCCACTGGCACTCGGACCATTTCAACGGCCTGGGTGCGCTGATCAACCACAGCTGGATCTACGGCCGGCAGACGCCCTTGGTGGTCTACGGCCCGACCGGCGTGGAGCAGGTTGTCGAGGGACTGGCCATGGCCTATGCCCAGGACGCCAGCTACCGCAGCGCCCATGCCCTGCCTGCCACCGACCGACGCCTGGCATTCGCCGAGCCGCGCCGGGTGGAGATCGCCGAGGGACAGGAATCGGTGCGCGTCTATGACCAGGGCGGCGTGACCATCGATACCTACCGCGTCGACCACCATCCGGTGGAGCCCGCCTACGGCTACGTGTTGCGCTACCAGGGCAGGAAGCTGTTCATCAGCGGCGATACCCGCGTCAGCGAGCGCTACCTGGAAGCCATGCGCGATGCCGACCTGGTGGTGCACGAGGCGATCAATGCGCATCTGGTGCACGAGGGCGCCGCGGCGCTCGAACGCACCGGGCAGAAGGACCGTGGACAGCAAGCCGTGCGCGTACTCGATTACCACGCCGACACCCTGGAGCTGGCACGCATGGCCCAGCGCGCCGGCGTGCGCCATCTGCTGCTCACCCACCTGATCCCGGCCCCGGACAACTTCCTCGCCAGACGGATGTTCGTCAGCGGCATGGCCGATGAGTATTCGGGCGAGATCACGCTCGGGGAGGACGCCCTCGACCTGAGCCTCTAGCGCCTTCCACCACCACCTTCATCAACTGGCCCGCACGCCGCGGGCCAGCGGGGCCCCGCTGTGCCCGAAAAAGGGCCGGCAGACGACAGAACAACAACAAGAGGTCGTTTCAGATGAACCGCAGATCACCCGCCTTGCACCTGCTCGCGCTTCCCGCCGCCATCGGCCTGGCCGTTTACGGCGACGGCGCACAGGCCTTCACCTTCTCCCTCGGCGAGATCGAGGGGCAGTTCGACTCCAGCCTCTCGGTCGGCGCCAGCTGGGCCATGCGCAATGCCGACGCCGGCCTGCTGCACAGCCACAGCTCCGACGACGGCAAACGCAACTTCCGCGAGGGCGACACCTTCTCCAAGGTGTTCAAGGGCATCCACGACCTGGAGCTGAAGTACGGCGACTCCGGTGCCTTCGTCCGCGGCAAGTACTGGTACGACTTCAAGCTCAAGGACGAGCACCTGCACTTCAAGGACATCGACGACCACGGCCGTGAGGAAGGCGCCAAGGCCTCCGGCGCCGAATTCCTCGATGCCTTCCTCTACCACAACTACAGCATCGGCGACCTGCCCGGCACCGTGCGCCTGGGCAAGCAGGTGGTGAGCTGGGGCGAGAGCACCTTCATCCAGGGCGGCATCAACGCGATCAACCCGATCGATGTCGCGGCGTTCCGCCGCCCTGGTTCGGAGATCAAGGAAGGCCTGATCCCGGTGAACATGTTCTACGTCTCGCAGAACTTCAGCGAGCACCTGTCCGCCGAGGCCTTCTACCAACTGGAATGGCAGAAGACCGTGATCGACAACTGCGGCACCTTCTTCTCCACCACCGATGTGATGGCCGATGGCTGCAACGGCCTGGCCGCCGGCCCGGTGATCAACCAGAACCCGCTGGCGGTCCAGGCCCTGGCGCCAGCGGGGATCAACCTGACCGACGAAGGCATCGTCATCCCCCGCGGCAAGGACCGCGAAGCACGCGACGACGGCCAGTGGGGCGCCGCCCTGCGCTGGTTCGCCCCGGAGCTGGATAGCGAGTTCGCCGGCTACTTCATCAACTACCACAGCCGCCAGCCATACCTCAGCGTACGCAGCGGCCCGCACGCGGCCGACCTGGGCTTCGCCCCGCAGCTGTGCGGCAACCTCGGCATTCCGGATGCCCTCTGCGGCGCGGTGATCGGCAGCGGCGCCGGCCAGCAGCTGACCCAGGCCTATCGCCTGGGCAGCGCCCAGTACTTCGCCGACTACCCCGAAGACATCCAGCTCTACGGCCTGAGCTTCAGCACCAGCCTGCCCACCGGCACCACCCTGGCCGGCGAGATCAGCTACCGGCCGAACATGCCGGTGCAGATCAACCCGGTGGACCTGGTCACCTCGACCCTGGGCATACCGGCGCTCACACCGGTCTACGGCGACGCGCCGGCACCGGCCAACGACGCGATCCTCAAGGGCTACCGGCGCAAGGAAGTGACCCAGGCGCAGGTCACCGCGACGCACTTCTTCGACCAGGTGATGGGCGCCGACCGCCTGACCCTGATCGGCGAGATCGGCGTCACCCATGTCGGCGGCCTGGGCGGCGACGACGAGCTGCGCTACGGCCGCAGCCCGGTGTTCGGCCAGGGGGCGCTGTACCCGGACAACAGCCTGTGCACCGGCAACAGTGTCACGCCGCAGTACTGCAACGACTCGGGCTTCGTCACCAGCACCGCCTGGGGCTACCAGACGCGGGCGATCTGGGAGTACGCCGACCTCATCGACGGCGCCACGGTGCGACCCAACCTGGCGTGGTCCCACGACGTCCACGGCTATGCCCCGGAACCGGGCTTCAACCAGGGCGCGCGGGCGATCAGCGTCGGCGTCGATAGCACCTACCTCAACACCTACAACATGAGCCTTTCCTACACCAACTTCTTCGGCGGTAAGTACAACGTGAATACCGACCGGGACTTCCTTGCCCTGAGCCTTGGCGTGTCGTTCTAAGCGGAGAGAACCCGATGAACAAGAAACTTGCGTGCGCTTCCCTGCTCCTCCTGTCCCTGCCTTTCAACCTCCAGGCCGCCGTTCCCGAAGCGGAAGCGGCAAAGCTGGGCAGCACCCTCACACCGCTGGGCGCAGAGCGTGCCAGCAATGCCGACGGCAGCATTCCCGCCTGGGACGGCGGCCTGCCGACCAACGCCGGCAGCCGTGGCGCGGACGGGCGCCTGAGTGATCCCTTTGCCGCCGACAAACCGCTGTTCAGCATCACCGCGCAGAACATGGCGCAGTACGCGGCGAACCTCACGCCCGGCCAGCAGGCGATGCTCAAGCGCTATCCGGACTACCACCTCAACGTCTATCCCGCGCATCGTTCGGCTACCTACCCGGCGACGGTGGTGCAAGCCGTGGCCGCGAATGCGCGGCATGCCAGCCTGGTCGAGGGCGGCAACGGCCTGAAGGACTTCCAGACGGCGATCCCCTTCCCCATTCCGCAGAGCGGCGTCGAGGCGCTGTGGAACCACATCACCCGCTACCGCGGCGGCAGCGCGCAACGCCTGCACGTGCAAGCGACGCCCACCGCCAACGGCACCTACACGCCCACTTACTTCCAGCAGCAGTTCAGCTACCGCGACCAGCTCACCGACTACAGCCCGGACAAGGACAACAACGTCCTCTTCTACTACAAGCAGCTGGTCACCGCGCCGGCACGGCTGGCCGGTGACGTGGTGCTGGTCCACGAGACCCTCGACCAGGTCCGCGAGCCGCGCATGGCCTGGGTCTACAGCGCCGGCCAGCGTCGCGTGCGGCGCGCCCCGCAGATCGCCTACGACGGCCCCTACCCGGCCTCGGACGGCCTGCGCGTGGCGGACAACCTGGACATGTTCAACGGTGCGCCGGATCGCTACGACTGGAAGCTGGTGGGCAAGAGGGAAATCTACGTGCCCTACAACAGCTTCGCCCTCGACTCCACCGCCCACCGCTATGACGACCTGGTAAAACCCGGCCACCTCAACCAGGACCTGGTGCGCTACGAGAAACACCGCGTGTGGGAGGTCGAAGGCACCCTGCGCGCCGGCGAGCGGCACATCTACGCGCGCCGTGTGCTGTTCCTCGATGAGGACACCTGGCAGGCCGTGCTCGCCGACCACTACGACGGCCGCGGCACCCTCTGGCGCGTGGGCGAGAGTTTCATGACGCCGCTCTACGACAAGCAGATTCCCTGGCTGGGCGTGGAAGCCATCTACGACCTGATCAATGGCCGCTACCTGGTCTCGGGCCTGACCAACCAGGAAAAATCCCAGGTGGAATTCGGCTTCAGGGCCAGCAGTGTCGACTACACCCCGACGGCGCTGCGCAACCAGGGCATCCGCTGATCCCTGCGTCGGGCCGGGCCGTGGACTGACGTCCCCTCGGCCCGACGCTCCCTGTCGCCAGGTGGGCAGCCTTGCTGCACTCACCGCAGAACTGCAGGCCAGGATTTCCCCTCAGGAAAATATGGCTCCGCTCACCAAGGCAGCAGCGATCAGAACGAACGAGCTGCAGATCGCCCATTTGAGTGAGAACCGCTGAAGCGCTCCAACCTCCACCTTCAGCAACCCGCTCATCAGGTAGCCGGCTGCTACCAATGGACTGAGCGCATGGACCGGCAATCCCAGGACCGATGCGCGAGCCACCAGGATCGGATCGATCCCGTACTGCGCCGCGCTTTTCGCCAGTACCGGCAGGATGCCGAAGTAGAACGCATCGTTGGACATGAAGAAGGTGAACGGCAGACTGGCAAAGGCCGTGATGAGGCTCAGGTACGGACCTGCGCTTTCGGGAACCACCGCCAGGAACTTGCCGGACATGGCGTCCACCATCCCGGTACCGGCGAGAATGCCGGTGAAGGCGCCGGCGGCAAAAATCAGCGCGAGTACATTCAGCACATTCTCGGCATGGGCGGCGATCCGCGCTTTCTGCTGGTCCAGGCTCGGGTAGTTGATGAGCAGCGCCAGAGCAAAGGCGACCATCATCAGCACCGGTAGCGGCCCCAGCCCAAGCACCATCGATACCACCAGACCGACTGTCAGCGCCAGGTTGACCCAGAAGAGCTTCGGTCGGTGGGTATCGCGCACCTCCGCCAGGATTTCCTCGGAAAGATTCCCGGCGCCTGATTCCGGCGTCCACCCGAGGCGCCTGCGTTCCTTCAGACCAAACCAGACCGCTGCCAGGAAAGCAAAGGCGATGCCGGCGAACATGGTGGGAATCAGACCGTGGAATACCTGCATCGCATCCACATGCAAGGCGCTCGCCGCACGTGCGGTAGGACCGCCCCAGGGCACGAGGTTGACGGAGGTATTGGTCAGCAGGACCAGCGTTGCGATGATCAGCGGATTCATGCCCAGGCGGCGGTAGACCGGCAGCATGGATGTGACAACCACCAGTACTGTTGTCGAGCCGTCGCCGTCGAGGGAAATGAGAGCCGACAAGGCTGCTGTCCCGACGCTGACCCGCAAAGGGTCATTTCCCACGGCACGCACGATCCGCCGAACTGCCGGCTCGAACAACCCGGCGTCGTACATGATCGAGAAGAACAGAATCGCGAACATCAGCATCAGCGCCGTGGGAGCGAGCTGACGCACCCCATCGAGCACCATGACACCGGTTTGCGGCCCGAAGCCGCAGGCAACTGCAAAACAGACCGGTACCAGAATCAGCGCCACGACGGCAGACAGCCGCTGGCTCATGATCAGGTACATGAAGGTCAACACCATGGCAAAACCGACCCAGGCCATGTTCATTCCTTATTCTTGTTGTGAGAAACCAAGGTCTTCACTCGGCGACAGTGATGCTCATCAGCGGCACGTACTGCTGGCCGCCATAGCAATCGCTGTCGTTCAGCTCACCCTGGAACACGGGCCGCGGGAAGGAGATTTTTATCGCCTGCGCCGCATCGTGGTACACCAGCGTGATGTCTTCTTCGCGTTGCCGATAGAGCCGCGAGATCAGGTCCCGCGTGATTGGTTGAGTACGCTTGGCGCGCTGATAGTTTTCCGCTGACGCGAACATCAGGTCGAAAGTCAGCATGAACGGGCCGGCGTTCTTGGAACGAATCAGGCTGCAGAGCTCGAAGAGCTGGGACATGGGTTACACCTCGATCATCTTGCGACGGAACATTTCGCCGGGGGAATCAGGGAACAGCACATGGTTGAGGCTGAAGCGGTAGATGGGACCGCGCTCCAGGTAAGGCGGCGAGAACGGATAGGCAATGGTGCTGATAATGCCTTCGTAGCCAGGCACCGGCAGGTGCGCGCTGACGTGGCTGACAAAGGTCGCAATCTTGCTCGCCAGTTCCTGCGTAGGCGCGGTGATGGTGATGAGCACCCCGACCTCGATCGGCACGCTATCGCGTTCCACCTCCAGCTCGCCCATCACGGCGCCGCGGCCATAGCTGCGGAAGCTGATGTCGTAGTCCTCAGGCCCCAGCCGGCCATCGAACAGCTGCGCTATGCGCTGCTGGAAGTACTGCTTGGCCATCGGGATCAGCCGGTCCAGGCCAAGGAAGATTTTCGGGTCACGGATGCCGCCAATGATCACCGACTGGAAGCCCGCGGGCTCCGAGCCTTCCAGCTTGATGCTGTAGCGCTGCGCGGGAAGGAATCGCGAACCGCTGACCCGCACGCTGCGCTCGCTGGTGGCGGTGTAGACCGCGTGTTCGGTATCGATAGTGCCGGCCGGTTCCGTCAGCAGGAAGGGGTTGGCATTCTCGTAGAGCGTGTGCGCAGCGATGGAGAGCGGAGTGACGCGCGCCTGCAGATCGAGCGGCTCGATCTCGAAGTGGTCCTCGCGAATGTAAGCCATCAGGCCGTCTGCGGCCGGTGTGACGCAGCACGCTGCTCCGCACTCGATGGTTTTTGCCGCATGCCAGATCAGCCCGCGGTCTGCGCCGAGACGCTCCGGAACCACGGCAAACAGCGCGGAATCGCTGGCTCGTCCGGCAAGAATGACCTGAGCGTCATCGTCCAGTGCTTCCGACAGCGCCTCGGTGCCCATCATGCCAACGACATGGCTGCGCTCGATGACGTGGTCGTCGAGCGGCGGTGCCGGTTGCAGCGCCTGGATCCGCCCATCGGCCAGGCGCTGCTTCAGGTACTCGCTGTCCTGGTCGGAGTAGATCAGTGCCAGACGGAAGTTGATTCCCTCCTCGTCCGCGATCTCCAGAGCGATCTCGGCCATCCAGTTGACCCCCGCATCACGGCCACTGGTGCCGCAGGACCCTACGATCAGCGGGACATCCAGCTTGTCGCGGGCCAGCAGAAGCAGGCGCAGGTCACGCTTGCAAGCCTCGCGCGAAAGCCTTGCCTTGCCGCTCCCCAGA